>NZ_JBITGG010000029.1:0-80239 GCF_044456765.1 Micromonospora sp. NPDC050784
GGCGACACGGTGAAGATCGCCGACTCCGCCGACCCGAACACCGCCTCCTACTGGATCAGCACCGAGCACCTCGCGGACTGGATCGCCACCCGCGGCTACGCCACCAGCTGACACCCACACACCAGCACACCAGCACACGAAGCGAAGGGCCGGACCCCACCACGGGGCCCGGCCCTTCGTCGTCATTTCCACCAACTGCGGCACGTATTGACAATTGTCGACTTCAGGATGAAGCTGAGGCGGTGAGAGCGCTCTCTCACACCGGCCCAACCGGCCACCACCAAGTCTGGCCAGGCACAACTCCGATGCCTTCGGCGGCGGCGCCGGAGCTGTCCCTGACCCGTCCCCGACAGGAGTCATGATGGACAGGGCCGCACCCCTCTCCGGCATCCCCCGCCGACTGCGCCTCGCCACGGCGATCGGCGCCCTGCTGGTGCTACTCGGCACGTACCTGGTGTCCACCACCAACCGGGCCGACGCCGCCCCCGGCCGAGCCGGCGCTGACTTCGGCGCCAACGCCATCCGGGTCGCCGAGTTCCCGGCCGACTGCACCTACAGCCACCGGCTGCCGGACGACCCGATCGTCTTCCCCGGGCTGCCCGGGGCGTCGCACATGCACAGCTTCTTCGGCAGCACGGTGACGAACGCCAAGACCACCCTCCCGGACCTGGTCAACTCGCCCACCACCTGCAACCCGCGGGTGGACGTCTCGTCGTACTGGGTGCCGACCCTGTACCGGGACAACGTCCCGGTGGAGCCGGCGATCGCCACGTTCTACTACCTGGGTGAGGGCGTACGCGCCGACGTCGTCGCGAACACCCAGCCGTTCCCGCAGGGGTTGCGGCTCGTCGCCGGCAACGCGAAGGCCACCGGGCCGAACGACAGCATCGCCCGCTGGTCCTGCCTGCACGCCGGGCAGGTGCCCCCGTCGAAGGACTTCGTCAACTGCCCGGCGGGCACGATGCTGGAGTCGTACCTGGACTTCCCGCAGTGCTGGAACGGCCGGGACCTCGACTCGCCGGACCACAAGAGCCACCTGGCGTACCCGGTGAACCAGGCCTGCCCGAGCACCCACCCGGTGCACGTGCCGAAGTTGCGCCAGGTGCTGCGGTACCCGGTCACCGGTGACCCGTCGCGGTTCCGGCTGGCCTCCGGGCCGGGCTACACGATGCACGGCGACTTCTTCAACGCCTGGCCGGTGGCGGAGTTGGCCCGCCGGGTCCAGGACTGCATCCGTCCCGTCATCAAGTGCGGTCACGACGGCCGACCGATCTGAGCCGACAGGTTCACCCCACGGAGGCGGGCCCGGGTCATCCGGGCCCGCCGCCCTGGGCGGAAGGGAGGTCGGATGCGCCAGCCGACGGCGTCCACCCTGCTCGCTGCCGTGCTGCTCGTCGCCGGCTGCGGCGCCGGGCCACGGGACGCGGCCAGCACCGCCACACCGCCCGTGACCGCGCCACCGGCGACGAGTGCGCCGGCCCCCACGGGTACGACGTTCAACCCCACCGACATCGCCTGGCTGCAGCTGACGGTGGCGATGACCGAACGCCTGCTGCCCGTACTCGATCTGGTGCCGGCGCGGACCACCGACCCGGCCTGGCGGCGGACGGCCGCCCAGGTGGCGACCACCCGGCGCGCCGAGCTGGACCGCGCCCACCGACTGCTGGCCGAGGCCGCCGCGCCGACGACGAATCCGCACGAGGGGCACGACATGCCGGGCATGGTCACCGCGCAGGAGATGACCGCGCTGCGCGCGGCCAGCGGGCAGCCGTTCCACCGCCTGCTCGCCGGGCACCTGCGGGCGCACCTCGCGCAGTCGGTCCGGGTCGCCACCTCGGAGCAGCAGAGCGGAGTCCAGCCGGCGACCGTCGCGCTGGCGGCTGCCGTGGTCCGATCCGGCAACGCCGACCTCGCCCGACTCGATCATCTCGATTCCGGATAGGAACTCGGCGACGGCGTCCGGGCTTACGCCTACGCCCGGCGACCACAGCGTCCTCCAACTCCCGGGAGCGAGAGCTCCCGACCTGGCCAGCGGGAGCGGAGTCTGCGGTCGTGGCTGGCCACGACGATGGCACCCGGGCCGGAGCCCAGGGCGTCCTCCAACTCGTCGCAGAGCGTCGGCGAGAGGTGGTTGGTGGGCTCGTCGAGCAGGAGCAACTCCGGCGGATCCGCGACGAGCACCGCCAGGGCGAGCCGACGGCGCTGTCCCACCGACAGGTCGGCCACCGGGCGGTCGAGGTCCGCCGGGGCGAGCAGTCCGAGGGACGACAGCGGTACGACCTCGGCCCGTTCCATTCCGACGGCCGCGTCGTAGACCTGCCGGGCCGTCCGCCGCGCATCCGCGAAGACGCTGTCCTGGGCGAGCAGACCGACCCGCAGCTCCGGTCGTCGCCAGAGCGCTCCGGCACCGGCCAGGTGGCCGGCGAGCACGGCGAGCAGAGTCGACTTGCCCGCGCCGTTGGGACCGGTCACCAATAGCCGATCATGGGACTTGATCTCCAGGTGCGCCACCCGAAGTCGGCCGGAAACCTCCAGCCGGTCCGCCGTGACGATGACCCCGTCGCTGTCGCCGACGGCGAGCGCCGGCGCGTGGAAGCGCAGCGGCTCCGAGGGCACCGGAACGGGGTCGCGCTCGATCGTCTCCAGTCGACGGGCGGCGTCGCGGACACGACGGGAGATCTGGTTCTGGACACGGCCGGCGGTGTGTCCGTACCCCATCTTCTCGCTGTCGCGCGGGCCACGACCGTGGGCGACCTGGTGCCCGGTCACGGCGGCGGCCTCGCGCAGGTCGGCGAGGAGCGCCTGCTCGTCGTCGTAGCGCCGGCGCCACCGTTGCGCCTCGGCGCGCTTCGCCGTCAGGTACGCGGTGTAGCCGCCGCCGAAGCGGACCGGCCCGTCGACCGCCGGGTCCAGGTCGATGAGATCGGTGCAGACCGCGTCCAGGAAGGCCCGGTCGTGACTGGCCACCACGACCACCCCGGGGATGGCACGGAGCTGGTCCTCGCAGAACGCCGCCGCCGCGTCGTCGAGGTGGTTGGTGGGCTCGTCGAGCAGCAGCGCGCTCGGCCGGCGGATCAGCACCGACGCGAGGGCGAGCCGGCCACGTTGCCCGCCGGAGAGCGCGCCCAACGTCCGGTGGTGGGGCAGCCCACCGAGACCGAGGCCGTCGAGGACCGTGCGGGCCCGCCGGTCGGCGTCCCAGGCGTCGCGGTCCTGCGCCCGCTCCAGCACCTCGCCGTACGCGGCCAGCAGGCGGTCGTGCCGCTCGGTGCCCTCCGGCGAGTCGGCGAGCGCGACGCCGATCCGGTCCAGCTCGGCGAGGTCGGCGCGAGCCTCGCGCAGCGCGTCGTCGAGGACTGCGGCGATGGTGGTGGATGCCGGCAACGGCAGCTCCTGGTGCAGGAAGCCGACGTCCGGTGGACGGGTGACGGGTGACGGTACCGGAGTCGGGTAGGTCGACACCGGCGAGGACCCGCAGCAGGGTCGTCTTACCGGTGCCGTTCTCGCCGATCAGGCCGATCCGATGGCCGGGCGCGGCGGTCAGGGAGACGCCGTCGAGCACCCGGCGGTCGCCGCGGACCCGCACGAGGTCATGGGCGATGAGAGCAGGTCGAACAGACATGGGGAACCTCGGAGAACGACGATCCGGGGCGCACACCGGCACCCCGGCGGAAGCAGGGCATGACGACGGAGGCCGCGGCGACAGAGGCGCGATCACGCGCCTGTCGGCGGCCGGTCCGGGTGCTCACCCGGAGATGTCGTCGTCACCTGCCACGTCTGCTCCGATCTCCGGCAACTCGGGCGCAAGAATAACTCGGCGGTCGCTGACCCGATCCTGACCCGGGTCAGGCCGTCCGGGCACCTGCCCGCAGCGAGTCGAGGGTGAGGTCGAGGACGGCTTCGAGATGGTCGATCTTCCCGGTGGAGAGCAGCAGCAGCACCCCGCCCTGGATGCCGGCGAGCAGTGCCGCGGCCGCCCGGTCGGCGTCGAGGTCCGGGTCGATGTCGCCGGTCGACTGCATGTGCCGGATGCCCTCGGTGATCGCCGTCTGCCAGCGCCACATGAGCCCGGCCACGATCGCCTGCGCCCCGGGCGCCCGCCGGCCGGTCTGGCCGAGCAGGCCGTTGAGGGGGCACTTCACCCCCTGCGCGAGGTACCGCTCGATCAGCCGGTCGCGCCAGGCGAACCAGGCCGGCCAGGACGTCAGGTTGCTCAGCATCGGCTCCTGGTCGATGAGCACCTGGTCCGCCTCGTGCTGGGCCACCGCGAGCAGCAACCCCTCCTTCCCGTCCGGGAAGTAGTGGAAGAGCTGGCCCTTGCTGGTGCCGGTGTGGGCCATCACGTCCTCGAGGCGTACCTCGTCAACGCCGCGCTCGCGGATCTCGGCGGCGGCGCCGGCGACGATCCGCGCCCGGGTCGCCTCGCCCTTGCGGGTCAACGCCCGTGTCATGAGACCTCCTGGTCTGGACCTGCGGGTCCAACCCTACTCGGTTTTGGACTTGCAGGTCCATTTTTCGCGAGCAAAGGTCTGGAACGCGCGGTCCGCAGCGGGCCGACACCACGATCGGGAGGGCACCACGATGAACCACTACTACCTGCTCGGGCGGTCTGGTCTGCGGGTCAGCCGGCTGGCGTTGGGCACGATGAACTTCGGCGTCGACGGGTTCCACGCCGCGTACGGCAAGACCGAGGAGGAGGCCGAGCCGATCTTCCGGCAGTACCTGGAGGCGGGCGGGAACTTCATCGACACGGCGGACTTCTACACCGCCGGCGAGAGCGAGAAGATCCTCGGCCGCCTGATCGACCGGGCCGGTGTGCGCGAGCGGCTCGTGCTCACCAGCAAGGCCACCAACACCGTCGACCCGTCCGACCCGAACGCCAGCGGCAACGGTCGCAAGCACATCATGCGGGCCGTGGAGGCGTCGCTGCGCCGGCTCGGCACCGACTACATCGACCTGTACCTGCTGCACACCTGGGACCGGATCACCCCGGTCGAGGACGTCGTGCACACCTTCGACGACCTGGTACGCACCGGCAAGATCCGGTACGCCGGGCTCTCCGACGTACCGGCCTGGTACGCGGCGCGGGCCCAGAGCTACGCCGAGGCGCACGGGCTCGCCCCGATGATCAACGTGCAGCTGCCGTACTCCCTGGTCACCCGGGACATCGAGGCGGAGCACGTGACGATGGCCCAGACCCTGGGCATGGGGCTCACCGCGTGGAGCCCGATCGGCGGGGGTCTGCTCAGCGGCAAGTACCGGCGCATCGGCGAGGGCATGAGCGGGACCGGCCGGTTGACCAACCCAGACGCCGCCGGTCGGGAGATCAGCCCTGGCGACTGGCAGGTGATCGAGGCGCTGGAGAGCGTGGCCGCCGAGTTGGGCCGCAGCATGGCGCAGGTGGCGATCAACTGGGTGGCCACCCAGCCCGCCGTCGGTTCGGTGGTCATCGGGGCGAGCAGCGCCGAACAGCTCGCCAGCAACTTCGGTGCGCTCGACTTCGAGATCCCGGCCGACGCCCGCCGCCGGCTCGACGAGGCGAGCGCACCGAAGGTCCCGCTGCTCTACTCCATGTTCACCCCGCAGTACCAGTCCTGGGTGGTGAGCCCTGGCCTCGGCATCGGCGACAAGCCCGCCGGCTACGCCCCGCCGGTGTTCAACGGCAATTAGGACCTCGCCAGGCACCATCGCGCCGCCCGCGCCCCTACCCGGCCCCCTACCCGGCGATCTTGCACTTGCTGTCCCGATATAAGGGGCATCCCACTCATGTCGACAACCACAAGTGCAAGATCGGCGAGGCGGGGGCCGGCGGAGCGGGGTGCGGGGGCCCTACCGACGGATCGGCGCGTCGCCCGTCGTCGCGGGGGCCGAGGGCGGTGCCGGCTCGCCCTCGTAGAGCGCTACGTACCGCCGGCGCCACTCGTCGCCGTCGGCGCCGAGGGCAGCGAGGTTGAGGGTGTTGTGTTCGATGCCCAACGTCTCCGGAAGGGTGCACACCCGCAGCGGAACCGCGTTCGCGGCGGCGATTCGACGCGGCACGTCGACCGCTGCCCTGAGGTCCACCACGCCGTCGAGCGGGCTGATCGCGACCGCCGCGGTCCGCAGACCGGCCCGCCGCGGCGGGTTCGGCAGCGTACGGGCGATCGTCAGGTACTGGGTGACGGCGGCGAGCGAGTATCCGCGCGACGTGACGCGGTCCCGCAGGACCCGGCGCCCGTACAGCACGATGAGCGGTTTCACCGCGTAGGCCGGCGCCTGTCGCGGGTTCGGACCGAAGAACGGCGACAGCAACAGCAGGTGCCGTACGACGTTCCCCGGCACCTGGGCCAGCCAGGCGGCCAGCACGGCGCCGCCGGAGATCCCCACGACGCCGACCTCGTCTCCGAGGGCCGCCGCGACTGCCCACCCCTGCGCGGCGTACGTGGTCAGCTCACCGGCCTCGACCCGGTGGTGGGCCCGCCGGTCCACGGTCCCGTGCTGGGGCGCCCGGGGAACCCAGACGTTGTACCCACGGTTGAAGAACTCCTCGGCCAGCCCTTCGTACTGCTCGGGCGCGAGGGTGTATCCGTGCAACAGCAGCACGGCCCTGCCGGTACGGGAGCCGTGGCTCAGCAGGCGGCTGCGTGACTCCGGTCGGACCTCCGGATCGGCCGTCTCGGCGGCGATGATGGCCGCGGCGGCACGGGTGGCCGTGTCGAAGTCGAGAGGTCGGGCCGGCGCTACCCGTAGCCCACGGCGGTCCACCGGCCAGAGGTAGAGCCCGGCGACCGCCGCCACGACGAGCGCCAACCCGCCGACGAGAAGCGCGATGATCTCCGGCATGGTCAGATGCTGACAGGGGCCGGGCTCCGCGCTGGCTGAGGGGGTGCGCCCGGGTGACCGGGCGCACCCGGTCAGCTATTCCTTGCTGGTCGGCGGCGCGAAGACGACCCTGGAGCGCAACTGTCGAAAGCCGGTCCGCTCCAACTCCGCCAGCACCGCCACCCGGTGGGACTCCACGTCGGCGATGACCTCGCGGGCACCGCCGGCGGCCAGCACCCGGACCGCCTCGGCCAGCAGTTCGGGCCGGGCCGCCTCGTCGAGGAGGCCGAGGTAGGCGAGCAGGGGGTAGCAGGCGTCCCCGGCCGTGCCGACCAGCCCGACCGGGTTGCCGGCCGCCACGGCGATGCGCCATTCCTCGGTGTTCTCGCCCAACCAGGCCAGCGGGTCGGTGGCGAGGTCGACGCCGCCGACCACCCGCGCGATCTCGACGCCGGTCAGCACGTCCGGCTCGGCGATCGTGGCGACCAGGGCGTTGATCTCCGCCACGTCGACGGGCGGACGGAAGTCGTACCGCCCGGAGGACGCCGGCAGGGGTGTGCCGGCCCAGGAACAGCGGAGCCGCTCCCCTTGCTCGACCAGCCCGGCGAGCCGGGCGGCCTCCATGGGCGCCCGCACCGCGGCCAGGACCTCGGGTCGACGCCGCCAGTGCGCCGGCAGCGCGGCGTAGTACAGGCCGGGACCGCCCAGCGCCTCGTGGGCGGCACGCAACAGCTCGGCGCCCACCTCCGGCTCGGCGTCCAGGTCGAACCGGTCCAGCCAGGGGGCACCGACGGCGCCCGGTGGAAGGAGCCAGGCGGCCCGGCCCACCAACCGGCCGGCACGCAGCGCGACCCAGGTGGTCTCGGGGCGGTAGCCGCCGCCGGCGATCCCGTCGGCGTACGCGACCTGGCGCAGTTGGGGTAGCGGATCGGGCATGGAGTCGAACAGGTTCTCCTCGCCCGCGACGAGCGGACGAATGACCAGATCAGTCATGGGTTGGTCCTCCGGGAAGCGCGCGCCCCGGGTCAGATCCGCGCGGACGCCGGAGCGCGGAGGGGGCGCAGAACATCGGACATTGTTCTGACCTCCTTCCAGCTCGACGGCGTGCCCGACGACCATACGCGCGGCGGTCGCCGGCCCGCAATGGAGTTTCACAGCGTCGGGTTGGTCTCCGATCCACGCCTGTGGGCTCGCTGGTCGAACACGGTGATGCCGGCCAGTATCACCGCCGCGAGGGCCGCCACGGCGACCGGCGGGAGCAGCACCATCACCGGGGCCGCCACGGCCAGCGCCACCGCGCCGAGGTACAGCACCCGGCACCGCGGCGTGGATTTGTTCGCCCGCTCCAGGGTGCTCCGCCCGATCAGGAACAGCACCGGGCCGCCGAAGATGATGGCCACCAGAGCCCAGTCGATCGGCGGGTGCGGGTCCTCGATGACCTGGCCGAAGCCGACGGCGGTGCAGATGATGCCACCGACGATCAACAGCTGGCTGTAACTCGCCCACCGCGACAGCTCGATTCCCTCCCCACTCGGGGTCGGGGCATGGCCGGACCCGACGTGGTAGAAGTAGATCCGCCAGAACGAGACGACCGCCACGAACGAGGCGACGAGGGTGATCGTCCCCGCGGTCGAGAAGCCGGGGAAGCTGACCGCGGCGCCCGCTTCGAGCACCACCTCGGCGAGAGCGATCATGAAGAACTGGTTGTACCGCTCGGCGAGGTGCTCCTGCGAGACGGTGACCCCCAGGCTGGTGAGCTGTCTCCCGCCGATGCGGGGAAGGGGGTAGGCGGTGGCGGCGCCGATCATCTCGATGGCGAGAGCGATGGTCCAGTAGACGCCCCGACCGAGACCGCCACTGATGCCGCCACTGATCCAGAGCACGCTGGACGCCAGGTGCCAGGTCAGCACCCGGAGCGCGAACGCGCGACCCGCGTGACCCCGCAGGGCGAACGACAGAAAGAGCGGTCGGCCGACCTGGATGACGACGTAGGTGCAGGCGAAGACGACGCCGCGTTGGCCGAAGGCCTGCGGCAACGTGACGGCCAGCACCAGCGTGCCGAACATCGTCGCCAGCAGGACTGCCTGCAGGTCGGGGCGCCGGGGGTCGTAGGTGCTCGCCAGCAGGGCGTTGAGCGACCAGATCATCCACATCGCCGTGAAGAACAGGACGGTCTGGCCCGCCTCGGACAGCAGCGTGTGCCGGACGATGGTCAGGTCGTCCGCGACCCGCCCGGCGAGGCGGGCCAGCGCGAAGACGTAGACGATGTCGAACAGCAGCTCCAGGACGGTCGCCGAGCGCGGGCTCTTGCTGTCTCCGAGCCCACGCAAGAACTCGGTGCGCGTCAGCACGGACGGCGAGTCAGCTCAGCCGGCCAGGGCCGCCGGCACGGGCACACCACTGTGGTGACCCTGTTCCGCTGCCATCGTCCCCGAGCCTCCCTCGCCGACCGGTCCCGCCTGATCCCCTATCTGCGCACTTTATCCATCTTTATCGGGCCCTCGCCGCTGATGGCGGATACCGGGTCGGCGGTACGCCGGATCATCTGTGCCGTCACCCTGCGGTACGAGCCGGGGTCGACGGGGAACAGCCACTGCCGGGCCCGGGTCAGCGGGCCGACGTTGAGCCCCAGCTCGTCGAGCACCTCGTCGACGTTGTGCATCGAGAACGGGATGATGTTCGTGCCGCGAGCGTGGCGTCCGTTGGTGCGCTTCGTCATCCAGAACAGCCGGGCACGCACCTCGTCGCGCATCCGGACCTCGGTCGGCAGGGTGATCCCGCCCCGCAGGTACGCGGCCGTCCAGACCGCAGCCATCTCCGCGCTGAGCGGACTGAAGAACGACGAGTTGTAGCCGGCGAACGTCAGCCGTGGCACACCGATCGGCAGGATCTGCCGGTAGAGCATGAAGTTGCCGGCATCGTCCTGGAGCCGGGCGTGCAACGCGTCGTCGAAGAACGGCACGTGCTGGCGGAAGCCGGTGCCACAGATCACCAGGTCGGCGGGGAGCACCGTGCCGTCGGCCAGGCGGGCGGCGGGCCGGCCACGGTCGTCGACAAGCAACTCGGTGATCACCTGGTCCCGATGCACGGTGATGCGGCCGTCGGCGACCCGCTCGAAGAAGCCCTCGGTGGCGAGGCTGACCGTGCTGCGGGCGATGTCCTCGAAGCTGCCGTTGGGCACGAGACCCAGCTCGCGCAGGTTGAACTGCCGGGTCGCGACCGAGCCGACGCTGTCCACCATGCGCTGGCGCAGGCCGTTTCCCGGGCCGTGCAGGAACCGCTCGAAGCCCTTCAGGTGCAGGTAGCGGAAGAGCGCCTCACCCATCCGGGTGAGCAGCAGGTACTTGTAGTTGAGCGCGCCGCCGAGCTTGCGGGGCATCTTCCAGAGCAGCTGGCGAGCCACCACGTGGGTCTGGGCGCCGACCTCGCTCACCGGGACCGCCACGTCGCAGGACGACTTGCCGTACCCGACCACGAGGACGTTCTTACCTCGGGCCGCCTCGATGTCGTGGAACTCCCCCGTCGCCAGTACGCGCCCTCCGGCGGCGGCGAAGCCCGCGTGCCCGTCGAAGGACGGGACGAGCGGGTCGGAGAAGATGCCGTTGGCGACGATCAGGTGGTCGTACCGTTCCACCGTCAGCGGGTCCTGGCCGCCCGCCGGCCGCGACGTGACCAGCCACCCGGTCTCGTCGTTGACGAGCTCGGCGGAGGCGACCTCCGTGGACAGGCGCAGTGCGCTGGCCAGCCCGAACTTCTCCACGTAGCTCTCCAGGTACCGCTGGACCTGCTCACCCGACGGCCACTGCGGGTAGTCGGCGGGCATCTCCAGGTCGGAGAGGTGGTAGGTGCCCTTGTCGTTCTGGGTGTGCAGGCCGGGGTAGCGCCGGGTACGGCTCCACACCCCACCGACGTCGGGCGCCCGCTCGAACACGGTGACGTCGAACCCGCTCTGCCGCAGCACCTTCGCTGCGCTCACACCGGCGAATCCGGCGCCGACGACGGCGATCCTCATGATTCCCTCCGAAGGACGTGCGAACCGTGCCGGCGCTGACCGCCCGCGTTGGTCGCACGCTAGCCAGCCGACCGCGACGGTCGCTATCCGCACGACGCGGGCGCTATCCGCGGTACGCAGCCGGCCCTTTTCCTGTCGGGTCGACGGCTTTCGGGGCTGGTCCGGCCCGCGCACGCCTTACGGTCAGCGCGACGGGACGCCCGGGAGGTGTCGGATGGACGCGGTGACGGTCCGCACGGACGACGTCGACCGGGCTCGCGCCGAGGTGGGGCGGATCTTCTGTCCACACCGGCTCACCCCACAGCCGGGCGTGCACAGCGTGCAACTGCGGATGGCGGCTCGCCGGGCGGGCGGGGTGGGTGTCATCGACCTCGACTACGGGCAGGCGGTCCGCATCCAACCGCCCGCGCTGGAGACCTTCTACCTCGTCCAGATCCCCAGCGCCGGCAGTACGACGGTCCGGCACGCCGGTCAGACGGTGACCTCGACTCCCGACGTCGCCTCGGTCCTGTCCCCGTACGACCCCTCGGACATGCGGTGGTCCGAGGGCTCGCCCCACCGGATCTTCTACGCCGACCGGCGCGCCGTCGACCGGGAGCTCGCCCGCCTGCTGGGCCACCCGGTGGACGACCCGGTCCGCCTCGACATCGGCATGCTCATGACCACGCCGACCGCGCAGGCGTGGACGCGCGGGGTGGCGTTCCTCGCCGACGAGCTGTCCCAGCCGGCGGACGCGTCCCTGTTCGACCACCCGCAGGTCGCCGCCCGTTTCGAGCAGGGGCTCATCGGCAAGCTGTTGCTGGCCCATCAGCACAGCCATTCCCACCTGCTGGCCGAGCCAGGCCAGCACTCCCACCCCGGGCGTCTCGTCCGCCGGGCCTGCGCCCTCATCTCCGAACACCACGGAGAGGCACTGACCGTCGGTGACGTCGCCGAGGCGCTACGGGTGAGCGTACGAACGCTGCAGGACTGTTTCCGTCGTGAGTTGCAGACCACCCCGACCGCGTACCTGCGGGCCTGCCGGCTCGACGCGGCGCACCGCACGCTCCGCTCGGCCGGGCCGGGGACGTCCGTGACGACTGTTGCCCTGCAACACGGCTTCCTGCACCTCGGCCGGTTCGCGACCGAGTACCGGACGCGATTCGGGGAGTCGCCGTCGGCGACGCTGCGGCGCTGACCGGGCCGTTCCGCGTCGTACCGTCCCGGCCGCGTGCGGGGTGCCGGCGACGGTACGACGCGGCGGGCGTCAGGTCAGCCGACCGACCCCGGCGCCCGCGGTGACCAGCGCCGGAACGTTTGCCGCCGGGTCCAACTGGTACGGGTAGTAGGTACGCGGCTCGACGACAGTGCCGGCGGTCTCGGGCTGGCCCGAGTTAACGAAGACGTTGCCGCGCTGCACGGCACGGCCAGGGCCGCTGTCGGCGTACCCGCTCGCGGAGTGCAGCGGGTACGGGACGTCCCGGAAGTAGTTGCCCTCGACCAGGACGCCGGCGTTCTCCGTCGACGCGACGCCGTAGAGGGCGTTGCCGAGGAAGTAGTTGTTGTAGACGTGCACCGGCTCGCCGAACCGGACCCGGGGGTGGCGTTGGCGGCTGTGGTCGAAGAAGTTGTGGTGGATGCTCACCTTCAGATGCCCGATGTCGGTGGACGCCGCGCCGTCGGAGTGCCCGATGAGCATGCTCTTGTCGGCGTGGTCGAAGTGGTTCCAGGAAACCGTCACGTAGTCGGCGCCCCGCACGATGTCGACCGAGCCGTCGATCGCGCCGGCGAAGCGGTTGTGGTCGATCCAGATGTGGTGGGAGTTCTGGCCGACGTTGATCGCGTCGTCCTCGGCCTCGGTGAAGTTGATGTTGCGGACGATCACGTTGTACGACCGGTAGAAGTCCAACCCGCCCCCGGTGATCTCGGCGTTCCCGACGCCGATGATCGTCTTGTGCGGCCGCACCCCCTGCTTGCTGCTGATCCGGATCACACCGCTGACCTGGATGACCATCGGCCCGATGGTGTCGATGTAGTCGAGGAAGTCCGCCGCGTTGGTCGCGGTGACCACCGGGCCTCCGGCCCCGCCGGTCGTACCGTTCTGACCGAGGGCGACGACGCTGGCGAACCCGTCCGGTTGGCCGGCCGGCACCGCGCTCGGCGCGGCAGCGGCGAGCATCGATGACAGCTTGCCCACCCCGGCGCCGGCCGGAACCGTGGTCGGTACGTCGGCGGCGGAGGTGAGCTGGTAGGGGTAGTAAGCGCGTGGATCGGGAACGGTGCCGCGGGTCTCGATCGGATGGTTGCAGGCGACGAGGATGTTTCCCCGGGCCACGATCCGGCCGAGATCGCCGCTGAAGTCCACCCGGCCGGGGTTGTTCACGGAGTAGAAGTAGTTGTTCTCCATGAGCACTGCGGCGTCGTAGGTGGACGCGACCCCGTAGCTGTTGTCGTAGTAGTAGTTGTTGTAGACGTGCGCCAAGGCGGAGAACCGTACCCGGGGGTTGCGCTGGTCGGAACGGTCGAAGAAATTGTGGTGGTAGGTGACCCGAAGCCGGCCGATGTCCTGTGGTCCGGCGTCCTCGTCATGGCCCAGCAACAACGTCTTGTCGTGATCGTGGAAGTGGTTCCAGGAGACGGTCACGAAATCGGACCCTCGTTTGATGTCGACCGCGCCGTCATCGCCGTTCGAGAACTCGTTGTGGTCGATCCAGATGTGGTGGGAGAACATCTGCACGTTGATCAGGTCGTCGCTCGCGCCGGTCAGGTGCAGGTTGCGGATGATGATGTTGTGTACGGCGTTCGCCGGCGGCTCGGTGACGTCGTCGTCGACCGGCACGCCGATGTTCAACCCGCCGCCGGAGAGCGTGGCGGTGGCGCCGAGCCCGATGATGGTCTTGTCCGAGGCGACGTTGTGCATTCCGTCGTTGCTGCCCGCGGGCAGGTTGATGGTTCCGGCGACCTGGACGACGTAGGGCCCCGGCCGGGCGATGTAGTCGAGGAACTGGGCGGTGGTGGTGGCGGTGACGGTGGGTCCGCCGGCTCCGCCGGTGGTGCCGGCCTGACCGAGCGCGGCGACACTGGCGAAGCCGTCGGCGGGGCCGGCGACGGCTTCGGCGGCCGGGGTCGACGACGCGGCGGCGGGGGCGGCCTGGGCCAGCCCGGGCGCGGTGAGCAGGGCGGCGACGAGGCCGACGACGGCGGGTGACCACCAGCGCGGCGGGATGCGGCGAGCGGGCGTGGAGAGCATGTGGCTGCTGCCTTTCGCGGGACGGAACACGGACCGGGCGTGGTCCGCTGGGCCGCGGCGGAGCCCGAACCGGTCGGCGACGCGCCTGGACGTCGGCGTCGCCGGGCACGGGCCAGCGCCGGATCGGCCGGCGATCCGTGGCGGTGGGGTGCGAGGGTGGAAAGCGCTTTCCGGCACCCATGCTAGGCGTGGCGATTAATTCATGTCAATCAACGGATCATCGTTTTCTGCAAACGGTTGTTGCATTGATCATGGCCAACGTTACTGATCTCGACACCGCCGCGGCTCGGCGTGGTGGCCCCCTCCCCCACCAACGCGGATAAATGCCGCAGCTTCACGGCAGGGCATTGACGTTGCTCTCGGTCCTGTGCTTACTTCGCTGCAAACCTTTGCAGGTGCGGGAGGTGGGTGCCGGTGTCAGTCAGGCCCGTTGGCCGAGGTCTCCTGAGCCCCGCCGACCGTCCGCCCACCGGGTGGCCCCGCGCCGCGCCGCCACCCGCCCTGGTCCACTACTGAACCGCCCCACCCGACCACTCGACAGATTCTGAAAAGAGCGCTTCGGGCATCGACAACTGAACACCAGCAGCCCCGCAAACAGCACCCGACGGCTGCACAGAATGGGCACGGCCGTTCGGTGACAACCGGACCGAATGCCTGCCGACTCGACCGCCAGCGGCCGAGCAATAAGTGTTGCCCAAATAGCCTGCAACATACCTGCACATTCAATTCATTGACTCCCGCCAGTACATCTCCCTACCGTTCGTGTATGGCTCATTTCGTATCCGTTACGGCAACGAAATCTGAGACCACCACCACCAGGGAGGTCCACGATGTCATCAACGAAACCTCGCGGCCGGCCGACGCCCCGGCTGGTCGCGGCGGCGCTCGCCGCCGGAGCGCTCGCCGCCACAGCGGTGCTCATCGCCACCCCGCCCGCCTTCGCCGACACGCTGCTCAGCGACGACTTCTCCGACGGCAACTCGACCGGCTGGTCACGGTCGGGAGGCAGCTGGTCGGTGGTGACCGAGGGTTCACTGGTCTTTCGGCAGTCCGGCACCAGCAGCGACGCGCGGGCGTTGGCCTCCGCCCCGGGCTGGGCGGACTACGGCGTCCAGGCGCGGGTCAGACCCACCGGGTTCGGCGGCACGAACCGGCACGTCGGAGTCATCGCCCGGGCACAGAACAGCAGCAGCTACTACGCGCTGGCGGTCACCGCCAGCGGCGGCGTGCAACTGCTCCGGCGGGCCGGCGGAGACCCGGTGGCCCTCGACTCGGCCGCCGGTGGCGTGACCACCGGCAGTTGGACCACGCTGCGCCTGGAGGCCGTGGGCACGACACTGCGGGGCTACGTCAACGGTGCGCTGGTGGTCGAGGCGACCGACAGCGCGTTCGCCGCCGGACGCGCCGGGCTCGCCACGTCGTACGCCAGCGCCTCCTTCGACGACGTCCGGGTGGACACCGAGACCGGAGCGCCCGGGGAGCCGCCGGGTGAGCCGACACTGCCACCCACCGAACCGCCACTGGACCCGGGCGCACCGCCGATCGGCTTCGCGTCGGTGAACGCGCTCGGCCAGAACGGCACCACCGGCGGCGCGGGCGGTCCGACCGTCACCGTCGACACCGCCGCCGAGTTCCTCGCCGCGATCGGCACCGCCGGCGCGTTGAACATCCGGGTCAGCGGTGTGATCGCGCTACCTGGCCCGATGCACGACGTCACCTCGGACAAGACCATCGTCGGCGTGGGTGCCAGCTCGGGCATCACCGGCGGGGGCCTGAACATCGGCCTGCCGGTGAGCACCGCGACCAGCCCGCCCGCCAACGCGGTGCACAACGTCATCGTCCGCAACCTGAACTTCCGCAACACGGTGGACGACGCGATCAACGTGCAGATGTTCTCGCACCACATCTGGATCGACCACAACGACCTGGCGTACGGCTATGACGGGCTGATCGACATCAAGCGCGGCGCCAGCTACGTCACCGTCTCGTGGAACCACACCCACCACCACACGAAGAACATGCTGCTCGGACACGACGACAGCAACGCCGCCCAGGACACCAACTATCTGAAGGTGACCTACCACCACAACTGGTTCGACCGGACACCGCAGCGCAATCCACGGGTCCGTTTCGGCGAGCCGGTGCACGTGTTCAACAACTACTTCGTCTACAACACCGACGTCGGGGTCGCCTGCCAGCTCAACTCCGGTTGCGTCGTCGAGGGCAACTACTTCGAGGACGTCGAGGTGCCGTGGTCGATCAGCTACGCCGGGGCCAAGGGTCGGCTGATCGCCCGGAACAACGTGCTCGCCGGCACCAGCGAGCCGGGTGACGCGGGTGGCTCGGTGCAGGAGCCGAGCACCTACTACCCGTACACGGTCACCGATCCGAACACGATCAAGTCGGTCGTCTCGGCCGGCTCCGGCACCGGAAAGCTCGGCTTCTAGCAGCGGCGGCGAGGCCGGTCGACAGGCACCGACCCGGTCACCAAGGGACGACGCCGCTCTCACGTATAGATGCACATCAATTTATGCCCACGTTCCTGGGCAGACCACCACCAAGGAGGTTCCGTGCACACCACCGACACCTGGCGAAGGCATCGCCGAGGTCTCCTGCTCACGATCGGGGCCGCGCTCGCCGCGATCGCCCTCGCTCTCGGCATGGGCGCCACCGGCGCCTACGCCGACACCCTCTTCACCGACGACTTCGAGGACGGCAACGCCACCGGATGGACCGCGTCCGGGGGCAGTTGGACGGTTGCCACCGACGGCTCGCGGGTCTACCGGCAGTCCGGCACCAGCAGCGACGCCCGGTCGTTGGCCGGCACGGCGAGTTGGACCGACTACTCGGTCCAGGCCACCGTCAAGCCGACCGCGTTCAACGGCTCCAACCGCTTCGTCGCGCTGCTGGCCCGGGCGCAGAGCAGCACCAGCTACTACTACCTGGCGCTGCGCAGCAACAACACCGTCGAGCTCAAGCGGCTCAATGGCGGCTCCGGCACCACCCTGGACAGCGCCGCCGTCACGGTCGCCGTCGGCACCGCGTACACCCTGCGGATCGACGTCGCCGGCAACTCGCTGAAGGGCTACGTCAACGGCACGCTGCTGACCGAGGCCACCGACAGCCAGTTCGCCAGCGGCCGGATCGGCGTCGCCACCTTCAACGCCAGTGCGAACTTCGACAACGTGCAGGTCACCAGCGCCACCCCCGGGCCGGACCCGACCGACCCGACGGACCCGCCCGGCAACCCGGGCCCGAACGTGGCCGACGGCTGGGCCTCGGTCGACGCCTGGGGTCAGAACGGCACCACCGGCGGGGCCGGCGGCCCGACCGTCACGGTGACCACCGCGGCGCAGTTCATCGCCGAGGCCGCCTCGGCCGGCCCGAAGATCATCCAGGTCAGCGGACTGATCGCCCTGCCCGGCCCGATGCACGAGGTCACCTCGGACAAGACGATCGTCGGGCTCGGCGCCAACTCGGGCTTCACCGGCGGCGGCCTCAACATCGGCCTGCCGATCGACAACGCGGTAACCAGCCCACCCGCGAACGCCGTGCACAACGTGATCGTGCGGAATCTCAACTTCCGCAACTGGGCTGACGACGCGATGAACGTGCAGATGTTCTCCCACCACATCTGGATCGACCACAACACCTGGACCACCGGCTCGGACGGCGGCCTCGACATCAAGCGCGGCTCGTCGTACGTGACGGTGTCCTACAACCACGCCGACGGCACCAACAAGAACATGCTGCTCGGGCACGACGACGGCAACGCCGCGCAGGACACCGGGCGGCTGAAGGTCTCCTACCACCACAACTTCTTCGACGAGACCCGTCAGCGCAACCCCCGCGTCCGCTTCGGCGACCAGGTGCACGTCTACAGCAACTACTACCTCAACACCGGCGACTACGGAGTCGCCGCGACGGAGAACTCCGGCGTGATCGTGGAGGGCAACTACTTCGAGAACGTCGACGACCCGTACCACCTGGCCGAGGCCGACTCCGGCCCCGGTCGGCTCGTCGCCCGCAACAACTGCCTCATCAACTCGGGCACGGGCGAAACCGGCGGCAGCGTGACCAACCCGCCGTACGCGTACACCATCACCACCGCCTGCGACATCAAGGCCGTGGTGACCGCGCAGGCCGGGGTCGGCAAGGTCGGCCTGCCGGGCGGGCCGACCAGCCCGCCCCCGACGACCCCTCCCCCGACCACCCCGCCGCCGACCACCCCACCGCAGACCGGCCTGGTCGGCTGGGCCACCCAGAACGGTGGCACCACCGGCGGCGCGGGTGGCCAGACGGTCACCGTCTCCGACGGCCCGGCCCTCGCCGACGCCCTGGAGTCGGCGGCACCGCTGATCATCCGGGTGCAGGGTTCGCTCACCATGCCGGACAAGATGAACGACGTCCGCTCCAACAAGACCGTGCTCGGCGTCGGCAACGCCACGCTGGACAACGGCCTGAACGTCAGCAGCGCCACCAACGTCATCATCCGCAACCTCACCTTTCGGGGCTGGGACGACGACGCGGTCAACGTGCAGAACTCGCGCAACGTGTGGATCGACCACAACACCTTCGACGGCGGCTACGACGGCGCGTTGGACATCAAGCGGGAGTCCGACTTCGTGACCGTCTCGTGGAACCGGGTCACCAACCACACCAAGAGCATGCTGCTCGGCCACGACGACGGCTTCACCGCCGACATCGGTCACCTGCGGGTGACCTACCACCACAACTGGTTCGACGGCAGCAAGGAGCGGCACCCCCGGGTCCGGTTCGGTGACCCGGTGCACGTTTTCAACAACTACTACTTCGGCGCGGACTACGGCGTGGCGTCCACGATGGGCGCGGGCGTGCTCGTCGAGGGCAACTACTTCGAGAACGTGACCCGACCGACCGCGGTCGGCTACGCCGAATCGGGCCCGGGCGACCTCGTCCAGCGCGACAACATCTTCGTCAACTCCGGTGCACCGGAGAGCGCCGGGGACGTCGCCGCCATCCCCTACTCCTACCAACTCGACGCCGCCAGCGGTGTGAAGGCGAGCGTCGCCGCAGGTGCCGGCGCCGGACGCATCACGGTCTGACCGACCGGCGGGGCGGCGGTCATCGACCGCCGCCCCGCTCTTCGCCGAGTGGACTCCACGAGGTGACTCCCCGGCGGTACGGTGTCACGGTGCCGAAGGTGAGCGACGCTCTCGACAATCACCGCTCGGTGATGCTCGTCGACGTCAGGCGACGTCCCGCACGCGGGGTGGGCGCTTGATGATTCGCCTCAACCGCCACCCACTCGACGCGCGGATGGCCCGCAACGGCGTCGTCCTCGGCCTGTTCTTCTTCCTCACCATCGGCGCCGTGTGTTCGGTCCTGGTCTATCTCGTCGTCACGGACGAGCCGGGCAGCGGTTTGGCCAGCGACCCCACGTTCACGGCCGGCGCAGTGGGTGCCCTCAGCTGCCTGCTCATGGTCATCGCTACCGCGACCGCACTGCTCAACCGGCGCTGGGCCACGCCCGCCCTCGTCGTGCTCGCCTTCTGCGGTTGGGTGGTCGGCGTCATCGTCGTTGTCGTCGTGTCCGGTGGCGAGGTCGACCCGGAAACTTTCGGCCTCGTCATCCTCCTCCTCGCCGCACGTCCCCGGCTCATGCTCAGGAACTACCTGGCCAGCCTCGCCACGGTGGACGCACAGCCCGCGACCCCGCCAGCTCGTTGACGCGCATGCAGGGGTGATCCGGCGCGGTGCGTCGGCCGCCGACCCGGGCAGAAACTGTTATCCCGGAACGGGGGGCGAGTCTCCTGAGGGGAAGGTGGTGGCGGGGACTCCCGCCAGCACCGCATCGGGTAGCGATGCGACCACACGGAGGAGTCGAGACGATGCGCACAACCGGTCAGGGTGCAACGGACGCCGCGAGGGGAAGTCGGGGCGTCCACGCCGAATCCCGACGTGGGTTGCGCGGCCGCCTCCCGGGCGGCGCGAGGCGCGTGCTGTGGCCGCTCGTCGTGGCCGCCGTGGTCGCCGTCCTGGTGACCGGTGTGGTCGTCGTGATGCAGCCCACCGGGCCGGCGCCCGCCCCCGCGGCGGCCCCGCAAGGGATCGACGAAGCGCTGGCCACCAGCCCCACGTCCGCCGCGGCCAGCACGGCCACCCCCGTCGCCCCGACGAGCCCGACGGGGGCGGCTCCGACGCCGACGCCGACGGCGAAGCCGACAACCGGGCGGCCGGTCGCCCCGGCGGCCTCGGTAGCGACCTCGAAGCGCAAGGGCGTCGGGGTGTGGACCTTCGACGGCGTCAGCCAGGCGCTGGCCAACTCCGGGGCGAGTTGGTACTACACCTGGGACGTGGCCCACTCGGGCGTCACCAGCCCGAAGGGCGCCGAGTTCGTCCCGATGATCTGGGGAGCGAAGAGCGTCACCGCCACCAACCTGCAACAGGCCAAGAAAAACGGCCGCTACCTGCTCGGGTTCAACGAGCCGGACCTGAAGGGTCAGGCGGAGATGACCGTCGAGCAGGCGTTGGAGCTGTGGCCGCAGTTGCAGGCCACCGGCCTTCCGCTGGGCAGCCCGGCGGTGGCCTGGGGCGGCGACCGGCCGGGCGAATGGCTCGACCGGTTCATGGCCGGGGCGAAGCAGCGCGGCTACCGCGTCGACTTCATCGCCCTGCACTGGTACGGCGGCGACTTCACCACCGCCAACGCGGTCAACCAGCTCAAGTCGTACCTGCAGGCCGTGCACGACCGGTACCAGCTGCCGATCTGGCTCACCGAGTTCGCCCTGATCGACTTCTCCAACGGTGTCCGCTTTCCCAGCCAGGCGCAGCAGGCCGCGTTCCTCACCGCGGCGACCCGGATGCTGGGCGGCCTGTCCTGGCTACAGCGGTACGCGTGGTTCGGCCTGCCCGCCACGGACAAGGACCAGACCGGCCTGTTCCGTAACGGCAGCACCGCCACCGCTGTCGGCCGCGCCTACCAGGCGGCGCGCTGACCTACAGCAGGTCGACGTGGTCCCGCCAGGAGTGCTGCGGCTCGTAGCCCAGCACCCGGCGGGCCTTGTCGATGCCGAGCAGCGTCTCGTGCTCACCCAGCTCCTTACGGATCTCGACGCCCGGATAGACCTCGGCCATCAGGCTGGCGCTGGACCGGGTCATGACGGTGTCGGCGTTGGCGATGATGAAGACGTCGGCGCCGGGCTGGTTGTGCGCCAGCGCGCGCTCGACGGCCTGCGCCCCGTCGCGGGCGTCGATGTAGCCCCACAGGTTCCACCGGCGCAGCTGCGGGTCGGCGTCGAACGAGGGGAACGGCGCGTAGTCCTCGACGTCCATGACGTTGGAGAAGCGCAGGCCCACCATGACCAGCTCCGGGTCCCACCGGCAGAAGTGCCGGGCCATCTCCTCCTCCAGGGCCTTGTTCAACGAGTACGTCGACTCGGGCCGTGGCGCGTACTCCTCGTCGATCGGCGCGTAGGGCGGCGGGGTGTCGAAGGGCAGCCCGAGCACGGTCTCGCTCGACGCCCACACGACCCGCTTGATTCCGGCCGCCCGGGCGGCGGCGAACACGTTGTACGTCGCGGCGGAGTTGTTCGCGAAGGTGGTCGCGTTCGACATCAGCCCGGGGGCCGGGACCGCCGCCAGGTGCACGACCGCGTCGACGCCGCCGGCGTGCTCGTCGGCGCCCCCGGTGAAGGCCTCTACCACCTGCCCGTAGTCGGTCAGGTCGGCCAGCAGGAACTCGCCGTTCACGTCGCGCGGGTCGCGACCGCCGGCGCGGTCCACCGCCAACACGTCGACGCCCACGGCGCGCAGGTGGGCGACCACGGCACGGCCGAGCTTGCCGGTGGCACCGGTGACGACGACCCGCCTGGGCAGTGCGGAATTGCTCATGACCACATCTTCGCCGCAGGCTGCGTCAGCCCGGCAGCCGGGTGGGCCCGGCCCGCCGCGCCGCGATCGCGATCAGAGCGCGATCGGGCGGGTGGGTGCGTAACGTGCAGGGGTAAACGTTGTCGCGACGAGGAGACTTCATGTCCAAGCCACCGCTTCCCGAGGCCGCGGTCGCCATGCTCCAGAAGCCGAACCCCGCCGTCATGACCACCCTCCGCAACGGTGGCCAGCCGGTGTCCGCCGCCACCTGGTACCTCTGGGAGGACGGCCGGATCCTGGTGAACATGGACGAGAGCCGCCGCCGGCTGGAGCACGTCCGCAACGACCCCCGGGTGTCGCTCACCGTGCTCGACGAGGCCGGCTGGTACACCCACGTCAGCATCATCGGGCACGTCGCCGAGCTGCGCGCCGACGAGGGCCTCGCGGACATCGACCGGTTGTCGGAGCACTACACGGGCAATGCGTACCCACGCCGGGACCGTGCCCGGGTCAGTGCCCTGATCGAGATCGACCGCTGGCACGGTTGGGGCGCGCAGAAGGACAACGACCAGGTCGGCTGACGTCGCCGCCCGCCCTGACGCCCCGACGGCAGCCCGTCAGGGCGCCAGGGCGGTGGCCCTTGACCCCGGACGGTGATCGGCTTAACTTCATCAATCAGATAAGTCTCTTTACTAATTCTGCTTGATGTCTCGTGGGAGTGTGCCGATGCGATCATTCCGCCACCGCCGTCTCACCGCCGTCGTCGCCCTGGCGACCCTGTTGGTCACCGCCGCTCCGCCCACCGCCGCCAGCGCCGGCGGCAACCACCAGCGCAGCACCGGTTACCACCGGGTCGGCTACTTCACCCAGTGGGGTATCTACGGCCGAGCCTTCCCGGTCAAGAAGCTGGAAACCTCCGGGGCGGCGAGCCGCCTCACCCACCTCAACTACGCCTTCGGCAACGTCAGCGAGGACGGCCGCTGCTACCTGGACGGTGGTCCGGGTGAGGGCGACGCCTGGGCCGACTACCAGCGACCCGTCCCGGCCGAGGAGAGCGTCGACGGCGTCGCGGACGCGCCGGGCCAGGCGCTCAACGGCAACTTCGGCCAGCTCGCCAAGCTCAAGGCCAAGCACCCCAAGCTGAAGGTGCTGATCTCGCTGGGCGGCTGGAGCTGGTCGACGTACTTCTCGAACGCGGCCCGCACCGACGCCTCCCGCAAGGCGTTCGTCACGTCCTGCATCGACCTCTACCTCAAGGGCAACCTGCCCGGCGGGGACGGCGCCGCCGGCGGCCCGGGTGCCGCGGCCGGCGTCTTCGACGGCATCGACCTCGACTGGGAGTGGCCCAACTGGGAGGGTGAGCCCGGCAACGTCATCCGCCCGGAGGACCGGGAGAACTTCACCAAGCTGCTCGCCGAGTTCCGCCGGCAGCTCGACGCGTACGGGCGCACCACCCGGGCGCACCACCCGCTGACCGCGTTCCTGCCGGCCAGCCCGGCCACCATGGACGCCGGCTACGAGGGTCGCAAGATCTTCAAGTACCTGGACTTCGCCACCGTGCAGGGGTACGACTTCCACGGCGGCTGGGACGCGCGGGCCAACCAGCAGTCGGCGCTTCGCGTCCCGGCGGGCGCCCCGGACAACCCGGACTTCTCCGTCGAGGTGGCCATCGACGGGTGGATCGCCCGTGGCGCGCCGCGGGACAAGCTCGTGCTCGGCATCCCCTACTACGGTCGCGGCTGGACCGGCATCACCGGCGACGGCAACGGCCTGTTCCAGCCGGCCACCGGGCCCGCGCCGGCCACCTTCGAGGCCGGGTACGAGGACTACAAGAAGCTGAAGACCCTGGCCGGTAACGGCTACACCGTGCACCGCGACCTGCGCGCCGGGCACGCCTGGTTGTTCGACGGTACGACGCTCTGGACGTACGACGACCCGGCTGTCGTGTTGCAGAAGACGCTCTACATCCGACGGGCCGGTCTGGCCGGCGCCATGATCTGGTCGCTCGACGGTGACGACGACAACGCCACGCTGACCAAGACGATCGGCATCGGCCTGACCACCTGGTAGCCGTACGTGCGCATCCGGCCCGTCGCCGGCCGACCTCTCGGCCGGCGGCGGGCCGGTTACCGTTGCGCGGGTGTCACCGCGCGCACCGCGGCCTCGATGAGCGCGGTCACCTGGTCCATGTCCCGAGCCCGGTGTACGTCCACCTCGGCCGACCATCCGTCGGGCCGGGTGAGCTTCACCGTCACGTCGTCGCGGCGGTGGGTCAGCCAGCCGGCGATCGCCTGCACCAGCACCATGGCGGTGCCCGCGTCGCTGGCCGCCACCCGCAGGACGTCCGCGCGGTCCGCCGACATTTCGCCGGGGGACGTCGTGGTCACCCCCTCCCGCAGCCGATCCTCAGCGCGCAGCCAGGACGCCAGCGAACGCCGAGCATCGGCGGACGGAAGATCCGGATGGACCGAGAGCGTGATCATCTCCGGCACGTCTCCTCCTCCCAGACGATGACAAGCCCACGACACCATCCTGCCAGTCCGCGTCGGAACAGGCACGCCGAGTAGTCGGCAATATCGATCAACCCTTGACCGCCGTATCGACGGTTCATAGGCTCCGGCCACTGCGAGGTTGTTCCCCAGAAGGGAAACACGACTCATGGCCCCATCGATACGTCCGTTCCGGATGGTCTCCGCCAGGCTGCTGGCAAGCGCCGCCACGATCACGCTCCTGCTCGGCATGACTCCCCTGCTCGGCGGCACACCGGCCGCGAGCGCCGCCCAGCCCTCCCGGTGCAGCGACGACCCGACCGCCCGGTTGAGCACGGTACCGAGCCCGGAGAACGTGCTCGGCTTCCCGCTCGGCGCGGGGCAGGAACGGGTCGTCACCAACGACGAGGTCCGGACCTACCTCGGGGCCGTCGACCGCGCCTCCAACCGGGTCGTCACCGGCGTGATGACCACAAGCGTGCTCGGCCAGCCGTTGCCGTACGCGGTGGTGTCCAACGAGCGCCACGTGCGGCCCGCCGCGCTACGCGAGATCGCCGACGACGTCCGGGACCTGCGCGACCCGCGCCGGACCAGCGCGCGAACGGCCGCCCGGACGGCGAAGGACAGCCCGGCCATCGTCTGGGTCACCGCGAACGTGCACGGCGGCGAGAAGAGCGGCGCCGACGCGGCGCTCAGGACGCTGTACGAGTTGGCGGCGGGCCTGTCCTGCGCGGTCGCCCAGCGCAACGACAACCTCGTCACCATCATCGTCCCCACCCAGAACCCGGACGGCCGCGACGCGACCCGCCGGCAGAACGAGTTCGGCTTCGACCTGAACCGGGACTGGTTCGCCCGCACCCAGCAGGAGACCGACGGCAAGCTCGAACTGCTGCGCCGCTACCCGCCGCAGGTCTTCATCGACGCGCACGAGATGGGTGGCCGGCAGTACTTCTTCCCGCCCAACGCCGACCCGATCCACCACGAGATCGCCGGTGAGGCGGTGGACTGGATCAACCGCATCGGCGAGGCCAACAAGGCCGGCTTCGGCTTCAACGGGGCCTGCGACGAGACCGTCACCACCGAGTGCTACTTCAACTACGACACGTACGACATGTTCTTCATGGGCTACGGCGACACGGTGCCGACCACCGGCTTCGGCGCGGCCGGCATGACGTACGAGAAGGGCAGCGCTTCGGCCGTGGCCGACCGGGTCCAGCAGCAGTTCAACACCCAGTGGTCGACGCTCGGCTGGGCCGCCGCGAACAAGCGCGAGGTGCTCGACGGCTACTTCGACATCTGGACCGACGCGCTCGCCCAGGGCAGGGCGGGCACGCTGGAGCCGAACGAGGTGGTGCAACCCACCAACGAGGTCCAGTTCCCGGTTCCGGACCTCACCATCCGCTCGTACTTCCTGCTGCCCGACCGGCAGCTCGCCGACGTCCGCCAGCTCGTCGAGCGGCTGCGCCGGATGGACGTCGAGGTGTACGAGGTGCAGAAGGCGACCCGGGTGCCCACCGCCCGAGTCTTCGGTGGGCGCAGCGCCACCAACGTGACAGTGCCCAAGGGCGCGTACTGGATCCCGATGGACCAACCGCAGAAGCACTGGATCCAGGCCATCATGGGCGAGGACCCGTACGTCCCCTTCCCGTACTTCTACGACGTGTCGTCCTGGAGCAACCCGCTGCTGATGGGCATCAACACCATCTACACCGGAGACACCGTCCGGCCGAGGGCCGAACTGGTCCGCAAGGTCTCCGGCGGTCGCACCGGTGCGGCGTGGCCCTGGGGCTCGTACACGTACCCGCTCGACTCGGCCGCCGCCGCGGAGTTCACCTTCAGTCTGCTCGGCCGTGGCGTCCCCCTGGTCCGTGACCTCACGACCAGTAGGGTCGCCATCGCGGCGACCAAGGTGAGCCGGACCGTGGACGAGATGGCCGAATCCCTCGGGGTCACCCTCACCCCGGGCGGTCGGCCCACCGGCACCCGCCTCGACCTGCCCGACGTGGGGCTGTTCCAGGGCACCGGCATCTCCACCACCTCCGGCTCACACGGCGAGGCCCGCTACGTGCTCGGCAAGCGGTGGGGGCTCGACCTGAAACCGGTCACCACGGCCGACATCAACGACAACACCGAGGCGTTCACCGGGCGTACCGTGCTGCTGGTGCCGGACGGCAGCAGCGCCACCGGAGGTCTGACCGCCGCCGGGCAGGCCAACCTGCGCGCCTGGATCGGCCAGGGCCACACCTACCTCGGGCTGCGCAACGAGGGAACCCGGGTGGCCCGCGCCGCCGGGCTCACCTCGACCACGGAGAAGACCAAGCCGGCGGACTACCTGGTGATCGGCTCGCACCTGCGCGTCGACGTCGACCAGGACAGCCCGGTGGCGCTGGGTCGCCCGGCGGAGGACTTCGAGTTCAACAACAGCGACCCGATCCTCACCCCGAGCACCACCGGGACGAACGTGCTCACCTACCCGACCGGTGACACGTTCTGGGCCAACGGTTACACCGTCGGGGCGGAGACGCTGAAGGGCACGGCCGCCGTCGTCGACGAGCCGACCGGCGCCGGTCGGGCGGTGCTGTTCGCGTTCAATCCGCTCTTCCGCGCGTACAACGAAAATGGTCTGCACCTGGTCGCCAACGCGCTGCTCTACCCGACGACCGCCGCGCCCGACGCCCGGCGTTCCGCCGGGGTCGACGCGGCGCGCGCCAGCGCCGCCGCCGCGCCGGTCACGCCGGACCTGGGCGGCGGGTGGCGGCCGATCACCATCCAGGTGGCGGCCGGCGACCTACCCCGCACCCGGGCGATCGTCGAACGCTTCACCACGGACGCGCAGGCGTCCGCGAAGAACGGCTCGGCGTACGTCGTGATCCCGAACCCGCAGGGACTCCAGGTCGACGAACACCCGTTCGCCAGCGATCTGGTACGCGAGCTGCGCGAGGCGAAGGTGCCTCTGCGGTCGGTGGTGGGCTGACCGACCCCGCACCGCGAAGCGCCCGTCCCCTCGGCTGGGGGCGGGCGCTTCGGCACCAACGCTTCACCGATCGGGACACCGGCCCCGGCCCCCGGCCGACGGCTCGACGCGATCGCCGTGACGACCAAGCCGCCCTAGGGTGTCAGCAGTGGGGGGGCGCCTGTCGAGCTGATGTCGTAAACGATTCACATGGGCGGGGCGAGAGAGTGAATCGTTCGCGACATCAGCTCCATAGCGTCTCGACCATTGGTGCCGTCCCTCCCCCGGCGGGCGGAGAAGCCCGGCGAGACGCCGATCACCGCGAAAATGGCGACCGCGATCCAGCACGGCTTCGTCAAGCCGCCGCGGCAGATGCGGGTGAGCCGATTGCCGCCACCTGGACCAGCAGCGGGTCACGGCCGGCGGAGAGGTAGCCGCGCCCCGGCGGGCCGGTGAGGTACTGGTCGGATTCCAGGGTGATGTTGTGGGCCACCGCCGTCATCCGGTTGCCGGGGGCCAGCACGAGACGCGTCCCGGCCATCATCACGGCGTTGACGAGGCGGGTGAGTGGGCTGGGAAAACCGGTCAGCAAGGGTGCGGCGTCAGCGGTGACGACCAGTGCCCGCCGACCACGGGCGGCCGGATGGATGAGGTCGTCCAGCAACGTGGGGCTGCTCGCGAAACCCTGCTCGGTGGGCAGCACGGTGACCCGGTCGACGTCGTCGACGACCACCGCGTACGGCTCGTCGCCGAACGCCGCGACGGCCTCGCGGAGGTCGACGTCCCTGATCGTGACACCGGTGTACACCCGAAGCCCGGGGTCGTCGGGGAGCAAACCCGGCAGCGGCGACTGCGGCGGCGCGACGGCGAGTACGCCGATGCCGCGCCGGAGCAGCGCGTGGACCACCGTGGCGGCTGCCGTCGTACGGCCGGTCCCACCGGCCCCGGAAACCAGCATCAGGTGCGGGCCGGCCCCGAACAGGTCGACGCCGATCGTGGTGGTGTCGGGCCCGCCGAGGCCCAGCGGTATCCACGTGGACCGACCCTGACCGACCGCAGCAGGGTTCGGCCCCAGCGCGGCGAGGTCGACGCGGGTGGGCAGGGCTGGGAAACGTCGGGGCAGTCGGTGCGGCGGCGTGTCGTGCGCCTTGGCGGCGATTGCACTGGCGGACCCCGTGGGTAGGCACACCTGCACGTGCCGGCCGCTGCCGGCGTCGATGGCCCGCCCGGGCAGGACCGGCGGGCTGGCCATACCGCTCTGCAGCTGCATCCGCCGGGTCTCCTCCTTCGGGAAAGGCAGGAGTAGCCGCCGGTTGTAGAGGGTCGGCAGCCGGTGGGTGAGCATGTCCTGGCCGCCGAGCGCCACGACGTGCACCCCGAGCGGGCTACCCGCGGTGATGACGCCACGCAGGGTGGCAACCAGGGACGTCTCGATGAAGGCGGGGTCGCCGTGGTCCTCGAAGTGTTCCCAGCCATCCACGACGACCACGATGTGCGGGTGCGCTTCATCAGGCGGGGGCCTGGTAGTGGTGCGGCGCTGGACCTCCTCGTCGAGCCACGTGACCAGACGGCGGATCCGGTCCGGCTCCGCTGGGGAGAAGACCCCGCCGCAGTGGGGCAACGCGGCGTACTCGGCCAGGCCCGCCGGGTGCCGTTCGACGACGTACAGGTGTGCCTCATCGGGCCGGAAGCGGGCAGCCAGGCCGGTGATCAGGGTGCGGGCGAACGTCGTCCGTCCGGACTGCGGGCCACCGGCGACGAGGAGTCGGTCGACTCCGGCGAGGTCGAGGAGTTCCGCCGGTTGGGCCTGGCCTGCCGGGTCGTCGGCCAAGGCAAAGGGTACGGCGGTGTCTGGCACAGCGACGGTCCACCGGGACGGCAGCTCGTCCACCGTCAGGCTGGCCGGTAGCGGGGGCAGAATCGGCCGGAAGGGTGCCGGTAGCCCGGACTGACCTGCGGCGTCCTCGATCGCCGCGATGGTGAGGGCCTGGTCGGTGGGCCCCGCGTCGACCGTCGGCGCAGCGGTGGGTCGAGGGGTACCGAGGTCGGTCGGGCTCAGGACGCGGACGACGGCCGGGGCGGCTCCACCTCCCGGCGGTGAATCGCCGAGGTAGCCGGATTGGAACGGCTGCGGGATCCGGGTCTCCGCGGTGGTGCACAGGATCATGCCGCGGCCACGCAGTACACCCGGGATGGTGGCGGCGTCGGGGACTCCGAGGACCTCGATGCTGTCCGCAGGCTCGTTCTGTCGAAGGCTGATCCGCAGCGACACGTTGTTCTTCAACTCGGGCGAGAGCTTGCCCTGCAGTGACTGCGTGGCCAGCACGAGGTGCATGCCCAGCGACCGCCCCTTCGCGGCGACGTTGACCAACTCCTTGATGAAATCAGGCGAGGCGTCCAGCACCCGCCCGAACTCGTCGAAGATCAACACAAGCCGGGGCAGCGGCGGCAGGTCCGCGCCGCCCAGGCGCCTTCGCCAGTACCGGTCGATCTCCCCGTCGTAGCGGGCCAGCACGGACTCCCGGCGGCTCACCTCCGCCCGGATCGAGGCGAGCACCCGAGCCGCGGCCGCGTCGTCGAACACGTCTGCGGGAGTCTCGCCGGTGGAACGGATGAGGGCGACGACGTGCGGGCAGCGTTCGAAGGGCAGGAAGGCGCTGCCGCCCTTGAAGTCGACCAACACCAGATTGAGCTCATCCGGCCGATTGGCCAGCAGCAAGGACGTGACAAGGGTCTGCAGCAGGATGCTCTTACCGGCGCCCGTCGCACCGCCCAACATGGTGTGCGGGCCCTGACCAGCCAGATCGACGTGCACCGGGCCCGTCGCGTCCGCACCGAGCACCACACGCGTGCGCGGCCCCCGACCCCGTTCCCACAGCGCGAGAACGTCGGCGGCTGTCGGCGTCCCGAGGTCGAGAAGATCCAGCAGGCGCACCGCCCCGGGAATGGCGTTCTGGGCCGCCCCGAGTGTCGCCCGGTCGCGCATCGGAGCCAACGCCCGGGCCAGGCGCTCGACGGTCGCCGCGTCCAGCCGGTCGACCCGCACCGTCAGCGCCTGGCCATCCGGGCTGCGGGTCAGCCGCGCCGAGTCTCCGGACGTCTCGATCAGACCCCGGCACTCGTTCATGCTGTGCCGGTCGGCGCAGATGAGGTAGACACCGACCGACGGCCCGTCGCGCAACACCTCGTCCATGCCGGGCAGGTCCCGCAGTGCCAACGCGCCGTCGAGGACGACGACCACATCCTCGAACTGCTGGTTGCCGCGGTCGGCGCGCCGCGTCGCGACGAGGGTACGCAACTCGCGTACCCGGTCGGCGCGGGTGGCGGTGGTGTTGCCGATCCAGCACGGGAAGGGGGCGGTGTCGCCCGCGTCGACGTGCGGTAACCAGTGCGCCCAGGCCAGATTCGTCGCGTCATCGCTGCTGAGCAGCACGATCCGCAGATCGTCGGGACCCCGAAGGGTAGCCAGTTGCAGGAGCAACCAGCACAGGACATCGTGGACCGGCCCGTCGGCGCCAGTCACGCCGAGCACACCGACGGCGCCCAGGTCCACGGTGATCGGAACGGCCGACAGCTTCGGAGTGCGGAAACCCGACCAGGGCTCGCCGCGTACCGTCACCGACGCCGGCTCGTCGGCGACACCAACCCGCAACGCCAGCGCGTACGGGGCGCCCGTCCGCCGCGTCCACAGGCCGGATCGCACTCCGGTGGCCGCTTCGGAGATCTCGACGGGGCTCGGGGCGAGCGCCTGCCGCAACCGTCGCTCGGCCTTCACCTGGGCCGCGATCGTCGACTCGACGGCCTTTCTCGCCCTGGTGAACTCTGCCTCGCGCTCCCTGTCCTGCTTCTCCTGCGCCGAATGGTTGAGGAGGAAGCCCGCGAGCGAGACCGCCGCGCCGAGCAGCAGGATCGGCGTCTGGGTGAACAGTGCAGCCCCCACCGACCCGGCGCCACCCAGCAGAAAACCGGCCGCCCAGGGACCCCGCGTCACCACCGGTGGCACCGGCATGGTCACGTCGATGCTGGGGATCACCGGGGCGCGGGCGAAGGCACGGTCGAAGTCGACCCGACCATCCGGGGCACGGACGAGTCGTCGTGCGCCAGCGGGAAGGGGTGTCCACCGCAGCTCGTTCCCGCCGATCTGGAGCACATTGCTCGACGACACCGCGGACTCGCCAGTGAGCCGGACGCCGTCCACCCACGTGCCGTTGCTCGACCCGGCATCCGTGACGATGAGGCTGCCGTCGGCGGACACCTCCAGCAGGGCGTGCGTACTGCGGGAGACGTCCGCGTCCCGCAGCGGCAGCGCAGCCGAGGCACTGCGGGCCACCGAGTGGGCCCCGGGCCGCAGGGCGACGGCCAAGCCGACGTCGGGACCGTCCACCACCTCCAGCACGCCCACCGCTCCGTCGGTGACGAGGCGACCGACTTGCCCGGGCCCACCCACGCTGATCACCGAGCCACTCAGCAGAGGGCTGTCGGACAGGCTGGCGGCCGGATCCAACGGTACGGCACCGACGAAGCAGCGGCGGTCAGCCACGGGTACGGGCAGCGCCGCCAGCAGGGACCGCACACTGGCGGCCGGTGCGGCGGTCACCTCGACGTCGTACGCGACCCCGGTGCCGACGTCCCGCACGGTCATGCGCACGATCACCGCTAGCCCCTCAACTGCCCGAGCCGTACGTCCATACCCACAGTCCCTCGTCTCCGCCCACTGCGGCAGCACCGCTCGCGCTCAGCGCCACCACGTCCGAGGCCCACTCGTCCGTGGGGAAGAACCCCGCCTTATACACGTGCACGGTCCGGCCGGTCGTCGTCCGCCAGACGCGGATCTCGTCCCAACGGACGGTGACGAAGAGATCCCCCGGCCCGAATGCCGTGGCGCTGGGGCGCCCCGCCTCACCGACCAGGGTGGCCAGGATCTGGCCCGAGCCCGAGGCGTGAATCAGCACCTCCCCGTCGGCGGACACCTCGGACCACGGCGCAATGGGTCCGTCGATGCGGCCCGCGCTGCGGCCACTGGCGGTCTCCCAGGCCCGCACCGACCCCTTGCGGTCGAGGGTCACCAGCACCCGGCCATCCTGGCTGAGGCGGATCGACTCCACGTACCTCTCCTCGTCGGGCAGGTCGACGCGCTTGCCAGTGGACAGTGACGGCCATGCCTTGGCGTCGCCGGAGCCGACGGCTACGATGCCGGTCCCCTGGGGGGTGAACAGCAGGTCGGAGACCCGTTGGGTCTCGCCGAAGGGCAGCGTGGACGCGTTCTGGCGAGTGGCGACGTTCCAGAGCTTGACGACACCGTCCTCGCCGCCACTGGCGAGCGTCTTTCCGTCCGGGCTGAAGGCCAGCACGTTGATCTTCTTGGTGTGTCCGGGGATGACAGCCACGGCTCTGTGGTCGGCGACGTTCCAGAAGGTGATGCTGAACGTCGCGGTGTTCGCGCTCGCGAGCGTGGTGCCGTCGGGGCTGAACGCCACCGCGCTGACCGGATCGTCGGCGAAAGCCGCCATCGCCGCCTGCTGGCGGTACGTGTAGAGGTGACCGCTCAGCACGAGAGCCGCCAGCAGCGCGAAACAGAGCACCACCTCCGGCAGACGACGACCGAGCGGCCGAAAGGCCCGCGAAGGCCAGCCGACGACCTCGCCGGCCGGGCCCACGATCCGGACGTGACTCGGGACGACGGGGCGCAGTGTGCGCACTGTGTGCGCTGGGCTGAGGTTGAGGTCGCCGATGATCCAGACCGGGGCGCGGTCGCCCTGCTCTCGAAGAAGCCCGACGGCCCTCGCGCGACTCAGCGTGGACTCGGGTACGCGTCTTGTTAGTTCGATGCCGAGCCGGGAGCGGACGGTTGACGAACTGTCACCAGGCCCGACCGTGACGCTGGCGACATGCTCCCAGAGCAGTTCGTGTGCCTTGCGACGAGCATCACTCATCCGCACCGTCCGGGAGTCCACGCGTAGGGGTCCGTGCGGCGGGTCGACGACCCTCAGCGCAACCCATCCTCCCGCCACCCCCGCCGCCAGGAAGGCGGGAAACACCGTCCACACGGGCACGTCGATCGTCGTCAGCACGTTGATGAGAAGCACGGTCGCCCAGAGCACGAGGCCGATGAGGACTACCCGAACGGCGACGTTGGCCCTGCGGACCCTCTCCGGCACGACGACCTGGAAGCTCACCCCCGTCGACGGCGCCCCTGACCCGGCAGCGCTTGATCGTTGGCGGGGTGGAGCAGGCCCGTCCGGCTGCATGGTGGTGGGCTGCCGCTCCCATGCCTCGCCCTCCGGCGCGGGGCTGCCACCCTCCGGGGCCGATCGGTCGGGCCCACCCGACATCACCGGAATGGCGTCGTCCCGCTGACCGGTGGCACGCGCCAGGATCGGAACGTCGAGGAGGTCACGAGCCTGCTCGACGGTGAGCCGTTGCGCCACGTCGCGGGTGAGCAGACCGGCGACAACTGTGGACAGCGGCTCCTCGCAGTCGACGGCCGGAATGTCGCCGTACAGAACGGCGTGCAGAGTGGCCGCCGTGGAGGCCCGCTCGAACGGAAGTTCACCGTTCACGGCCTGGGCGAGGGTCACTCCGGCCGACCACAGATCCGCGGCGGGCGTGGGGTCGCTGCCGTGGAACAACTCCGGCGCGAGATACCCCGTCGAGCCCATCATCCCGTGCCGGGTCAGGCGAGCGTCCCCGGCCGCCTGGGCGATCCCGAAGTCGACAAGCTTCACCTCGTCGCCCGGAAGAACCATGATGTTGCCGGGCTTGACGTCGCGATGCACCACCCCGACCGAATGCGCGGCCTTGAGTGCGTCCAGCACGCGGATGCCGATTGCCGTCACCCGGGCGGGTGGCAGAGCTCCCTCCCGATCCAGGAGGTCGGCCAGCGTGGGAGCGTCCACCAACTCCGTCACGATGTAGACGGCCTCGTCGTCGTCAGTCGCCGGCACGAGGTCATGGATCGCGACGACCGCCGGATGGTTGATCCGCCCGGCAGTGCGCGCCTCCCGCAGCGCCCGCTCACCGAACAGCCGACGCTCATCGGTGGGTAGCCCGGCTGGAGCGCGGATCTCCTTGACCGCGACGGTACGTCCGATCAGCTCGTCGATCGCTCGCCAAACCACCCCCATGCCGCCTCGGCCGAGAATGCTCTCCAACCGGTAACGCCCCACAACGAGCCGCTGCGACGGCTGGGAATCCGGCACTGTCGCGCTCCTTGCCATCGACCACTACAGTCGGTGCGTACGATACTCCGACCGGCACCGGAGCGATGTCCGTCCACAAAGGACTCGACCAGTTCGGCACGTCCCGCTCAAGCGGGCAGCGCGGCTGGTCGCGATCGATGTGAGCACGGCTTCAGGGGGTCACGGGCATGGCTACCAGTTTTGGCTTCGATCGGGACGCGGTGCTCGCCGCCGCAGCAAAACTGCGGAGCCTGACGGCTGAATTCGATTCGTCTCGACGGCAGACCGGGCCATCTTCCACGACTGGCTCTGGAGATGTCGACCAGGCTCTCAAAGGATTTACCGAGGCCGCGATGCGACACCAGAGTGGCCTGACCATCGCCGTGGGTGCCGCAGCGGACCTGCTGAACGACGTGGTGGCAAGCCACGCACAGCTCGACAGCTCGCTGAGCGGCCAGCTGGCGAGCAACCAACCACCGAAGGGGAAGATCGATGAGTGACGTCAGCGTCGGCTACGAGGGCCTCCAGTCGGCGGCCCGGACCCTGAGCACCGGGCAGGAGGAGATGACCCAGAAGTTGACCGCCCTGAAGGCGATGATCGACCAGTTGGTCAACAGCGAATTCCGCACCCAACTGGCCTCGGGCCGCTTCCAGGATTCCTACCAGCAGTGGACCACCGGCGCCCAGAACATGATCGGTGGCTTGGAGGGCATGTCGTCGTTCCTGGTCGGCGTCGTACGCGAGCACCAGGATCTGGACGCCAGGTTGGCCGGGGGCATCAACGGCTGATCACCGGCCGACATGGACGACTGGCACGTACTCGATATATACGACGGCGATCCGACCCCGGGCACGCCAGCCTCGATTCAGGCGATGGCGACCTCCTCGCAGCGCCGCGCGGTGGAAATCAACGGGCACACGGCACGGCTCCGCTCCGTCGCGGCAAACAGCGGCAGCATGCGGCTGCGGGGCAACTACGCCGCGAAAATCGATCGCGAGCTCGGGCGACTACCCGGCGAGGCGAAGGTTTTGGCCGATGCCTACCTGGCCTGTGCCACGGCCCTGTCGGCGTTCGCCAACGAGCTGACTCAGCTGCAGGTGCGGTCCCGCAGTGCGCTGCGAATCGGAATGACGGCTGAGAGCCAGTACCGGGGTCTGCTTCAACAGTTTTGCGGTTTGACCGGCATGCGCACCTACGGTCCGGGCGTCTGGTATGGACTGGACGAGTCGTACGCGGCACCGCTGCGCGAACCGGTCCGCTCGCAGGCTCTCGCTGTCGCTCGAAACGCGCGCCTCTGCGCGGAGGAACGCGGGAAAGCCCGGGCTTCCGCTCTGCAGGCCAAGTATGAGTACGAAGTTGCCGCCGCCCTCTGCGTGAAGGCCATTCAAGCTGCGGGCATGCGGCTGGGTGTGTCGAACTCCGGGCTTACTGAACCAGCCCCGACGCGTAGCAGGGCGCCGAAGAGCTCGACGCGACGAGGCGGCGCGGGTAAGCCAAAGGTTGGCAAGGGCCTCCGGACGTCGGGGAAGAAGACCACCGGGAAGCCGGCGAAGAAGAGCACCGCGAAGCCGAAGGCGAAAAAGCCCCCCGCCACGCCGGTGGTGCGCAACAACGACCTGCCCGAGGTCACGATCAAGGTGCAGCGCAGGCCGTTCCACGCCCGCGGCCAGTTTGACCGGAAGATGAACGCGCTGAAGAAGCTCAGCGACGAGGGCAAGCTGTTCAAGCAGGCGAACCCGGTCGGCCGGGACAAGAAGATCACCGCGGACTACAAGAAGCGCATCCGGCAGAAGATCTTCGACAAGTACTGGCCCCACGACAAGAAGATGGCGAACGCCCTCGCTGCCCGACTCCGCAAGCAGCAGCCCGACCATGTGTGGGAGCTGCAACTCGGCGGCGCCGACGACGTTAGTAATCTGAAGCTTCTGCACGGCAGAACAAACTGGGATGTCGGCGGGCAAATCTGGCATCAGATCAAGAACCTGCCCGATGGCACACCGATCCGAATAGAGGTAGTGGATTGACCTCAGCCCTCGCGTCTGTACAACGCCCAGGATGATCCATTTCCGGCCCCTCGGGTCGGCTAGCTGACATCCTGCGGGCCGGATCACGACAGCGCTCACGGCACCCTGCGCGCAGGCTGGCCGGAATCGCCGACGACGACGGTCGGCACCCGGAGGAGGCTCGCGGCCCATGGGCGTACCCCGTGTAGGGACGGCGGGTCGAGCGGCGCTCGCCGGCGGTCTCGCCCTGCTGCTGATGGCCACCACGGTCGGCTGCAGACGGTCGCGTCCGTCCTCGGCCCCGACCGGCGGCACGGCGACCGTCGGCCTGACCGTCAGCGCCGCGCAACCGTCGTACCGGGTGGGTGAGCAGATCAGCCTGCGGCTGAAGCTGGTCAACAACCGCGACGCCGAGTGTCAACTGAGCCGGGTGCCGGACGGGGCGGTGACGGTCATGTCGTTGACCCGCGACGGCACGGCGGTGGCACCCGCGGTCGGCGGTGCCACCTACTACCGGGACTTCACCGCGTACCTGGTCGAGAACCTGGTGCGGGTGCCGTCGCGCGGGTCGGTGGAGCTGACGCTGGGCAGCGACCCGCAGAGCCCGGTCGGCGCGGCGCTGACCACCTCCGCGCCGGACGGGCGGGGTGGCGCCACCGTCACCTGGTGGCCGGTCGACCAGCCCGGGGCGTACCGGCTGGTGCTGGGCTACCTGCGGGCGCCGCTGCGGGGTGTGCCGGCGGATGCCTGTGCCGCGACGGCCGAGCAGGGCGCCGTCGCGTTCGAGGTGAGGGGCGGATGACCGGGATGCGCGTGATCCGGACGGGTCTGGTTCTGGCAGGCGTGCTGGTGCTCGTGGCCCCCCAGGCGGCGTCCGCCGTGGTCAGCGTCAATTCTGACCTGCAAACGGAGTACGCGGGCTGCGTCGGGCAGATTCGCAGCTCCGGCAACGGCAAGGTGCTCGAAGAACTCGAACGCTCGGGAAAGAAGATCCAGGTCCGAAGGCCCATCTTCGGCTCGGAGAGCAGCACCACGACGTACGTCCCGGGTAGCGACGTGCAGATCAACTGGGTGCCGGAGAACGACGGGCGGAAGCTGGACGACGAGGGTCCCGGCTTCACCGAGGACCAGTGCGCCACCCTCATCCACGAGATGAACCACGCCCTTGACGAGGTGAACGACACCGACCGCGGCCAGTTCTGCACACAGGGCGGCCAACAGGCGAGCACCGTGGACCCCGACGAGGTGCATGCGGTGTTGGCGGAGAACGCGTACCGGAAGGCGGTCGGCGTGCCGCTCCGCCCGTCGTACGGTGGAATGAAGCTGCCGTCGAACGGCAAGGACTGCGACCAGCCCAAGCCCCGACCACCCGGTGGTGGTGGTTGTTCGATCTCGGTGATCGGCAAGGGTTACCGGTGCGCGAACAGCAACGGGGACCCGCACCTGCTCACCTACGACGGTCTGCGCTACGACTTCCAGGCCGCCGGGGAGTTCGTGCTGACCCGCTCGACGAGCGACGACTTCGAGGTCCAGGTACGACAGACGATGTTCCCGGCCAGTTCGGTGGTGGCCGTCAACTCGGCCGTCGCGGTTCGGGTGGCCGGCGACCGGGTCGGCGTGTACGTCACACCCGACGGCCCGGCGGTCCGGGTGAACGGCGCCGCGCCGGTGTCCGCACCCGACGGGACGAAGCTGCCGCGCGGCGGCACCGTCACCACCTGGGGAGACGGCACGGTGACCGTGCAGTGGCCGGACGGCGCTCGGCTGACCGCGCAGCCGATCGGGGTGTGGGGGTTGAGCGTGAGCGTCAGCGCGCCCACCGCACGGGCCGGGACGCTGGAGGGTCTGCTCGGCGACCATGACGGTGACCGCGGCGACGACCTGACCGTGCGCGGCGGGAAGCGGTTGGCGCAGCCGCCCGCGTTCGAGGCGCTGTACCCCGGCTTCTCCGACAGTTGGCGTGTCGAGGCGCAACGCTCGCTGTTCGACTACGAGCCGGGGCAGAACACCGGCACGTTCACCGACCGGCGTTTCCCGGACCGGCTGCCCACCGTCGGGGACCTGCCCAACCGGGCCACCGCCGAACTCGTCTGCCGGCGAGCCGGTGTCACCGATCCGCAGATCCTCGCCGACTGTGTGCTCGACGTCGGCCTCACCGGGCAGGTCGCGTTCGCCGAGGACGCCGCCCGCGCGCAGCGCGACGTGCCCGCTGCCGGTGACGTCGACCTGGAGGTGAGCCGGGCCGGCACCACGGCCGCGATGAAGGTGCCGGGCCGGGCCGGCCAGAAGATCTTCGTGGAGGTGCCCGCCGCCACCGTACCGGATCGCTGTGGCGTGTTGCTGCTGCTCGACCCGCAGGGCCGTGAGCTGGCCACCGGCTGCGTCATCTCCGGCGTCGGCTTCATCGACACGACCACGTTGACCGCCACCGGCGACCACCAGGTGGTGCTCGACCCGTGGGATGCCGACCTCGGCCGGGCGACGGTGCGGGTCGTTCCGGTGACCGACGAGGAGAGGACGCTCACGCTGGACGGGCCCGCGGTCCGGGTGACCCTCGCCCAGCCGGGGGCGGTCAGCCGCCTGGCCTTTGACGGGCGCGCCGGCCAGAAGGTCTTCCTCCAGGTCACCGACGCCACACTGCCCGACCGGTGCAACCTGCTGCGTCTGCGCGACCCGGCCGGCGAACAGGTGACCAGCGGCTGTGTGATCGGCGGCCAGGGGTACGTCGACGGGTTCGTCCTGCCGGCCAGCGGCCGGTACGTGCTGGAGGTCGACGGGACCTCCACCGACACCGGCTCGGCGGACGTTCGGCTGCGCGACGCCACCGACGAGCAGGCCGACACCGTCACCGACGGTCGATCCGCCACCGTGACCGTCAGCCGGCCCGGCGCGGTGAGTCGGCTGCGGTTTTCCGCCGACGCCGGTCGTCGCATCATCGTCGAGGTGACCGCCGCCAGCCTGCCCGACCGGTGCGGGATTCTGCTCCTGAACAGCCCGGCCGGCGACGCGGTGGGAAGCGGCTGCGTCATCGGCGGGACGGGGCGGTTCGAGACGGGTCCGCTGCCGAAGGGCGGCACGTACACCCTCGTGCTCGACCCGTGGGCGGACGACACCGGCTCGGCCACGGTCATCATGCGCCAGGAGCTCTGACTGCGGCGGCTGTTGTGGGGGCCGGCTCTTCCCGGACGAGCGTGATGCCTGTGAGTCATCCTGATGACCCACAGGCATCACACACTTCGGGGATCGCGTCAGGGGCCAACCCCGAGCCGCCCTGACCATCGACACCCCTGGCCAATCGGTCAGCCGGTGGCGCAGACGGTGCCGTTGAGCGTGAACGCCGTGGGCAGCACGTTCGGTCCGCCGTACGCGCCGACGAAGCCGGCGCTCACGGTGCCGCCGGCGGCGATCTGCCGGTTGTCGGTGGTGGGCGTGACCCGCACCGCGGTGCCGACCTGCTCCCAGGTGGCGCTCCAACCACTGCTCACCTGCTGCCAGCCGGTGGGCCAGGTCCAGGTGAGCGTCCAGCCGTTGATCGGGCTGGCCCCGTTGTTGATGATCTCGACGCCACCGATGTAGCCGTTGCCCCAGTCGTTGCTGGTGGTGAAGCGGACGGTGCACGGGCTGTCGGCGGGGCTGCCGGTGGCGAAGGTGAGTGGCGGTGAGGCCCAGGAGACCCGTCCGGCGGTGTCGCGGGCCAGCACGTTGACGGTGTACCTGCTGCCCGGCACGAGGTTGTCGACGGTGAACGAGGTGGTCGCCGTCTCGCCGAGCTGCTCACTGACCGCGCCGTGCTGCCGGTACACCTCGTACTTGGCGATCGGACTGCCGCCCGGGGTGGCCGCCGGCCAGGTGATCGTCGCGGCGCGGTCGGTGACGCCGCTCGCGGTCGGCTGACCCGGTGCCGACGGCCGTCCGGCGGTCGCGCCGGCCGGGCGCAGCACGAGCGTGGTCAACGAGTACGCCGGCAGCGTCCGGCTGGTCGCCGAGCCGGACTGGCTGGTGGCGATGCCGGTGGCGCCGTTGGTGAGGGTGGAGACCGTCGGCGCGACGGTCGACGGGGTGAACCCGGCGTAGTCGATGGTGACCGGGTGAGCGTTGGCCGGGTCCTTGTTCACCAGCAGCACGGCGAGGTCACCATTGGCACGGCGGACGGCGTGGGCGGTGACCAGGGGCTCGTCGGTGCCGGCGCGAACGAACTGGTCGCCGGTCTTCGCGAAGAGCTTCATCATGCTCAGCCCGTGGTACGGCGCGAACGGTGTGTTCAGCGGCGGTTGGCAGACCGAGCCGTCCTCGCTGCACGCGCCGCTGGAGAGCATCCCGAAGTCGCCGTAGTCGGTCTGGCCGGCCACCTGCGTCACGGTGCCCATGCCGTTGTGCACGTTCCACCACTGGGCGGTGAAGACGCCGTTCTCCAGTAGCCCGCTGTAGACGTCGGCCAGGAAGAGCGCGGCCGGCTGGGTGTTCCGGCCGGCGTCGACGTTCAGCTCGGTGAAGCTGATGCCGATGCGGTCGGCGTTCGCGCCGGCGTACCGGGCGAGTTGCTGCCGCAGCAGGTAGGTCGCGTCGGGGAGGTGGTTGACGCGGGCCAGCGACTCGGCGGCTGTGCCGCCTGGGTACCAGTGCACGTCCACGAAGTCGATCTTCGGGCCGGCGATGGAGAGCACGGTCTGGTTCCACGGGCCCGGGTCGCTGCCGGCGGTGATTCCGTCCGGCCAGTTGCCCGGCATGGTCAGCACCGCTCCGACCTTGATGCTCGGGTCGACCGCCTTCATCGCGTCGGCGTACTCGACGACCAGCCTCGCGTACTGTGTCGCGCTCTTGTCCGGGTGATCGTCGGCCTCCCACGCGGACCCGTAGTGGCCGTTGCCGTAGTTCTCGTTGCCGACGGTCCAGTAGCGCGCGTCGTAGCCCTTGGTCACGTTGGCGTACCGCACCCAGTCGGCGGCTTCGGCGGGCGTGCCGGTGCCGTAGTTCGCGATGATCATCGGCTGCGCGCCGACGCGCCGGACCCCCGCCATGAAGGTGTCGAAGTCGGTCCCGGGCGCGACGTAGCCGCCGGGCGCGGTGTGGTCCTTCCAGTGGTAGATGTCGGCGTACGAGCCGCCGGGGTAGCGCATCATCTGCACGCCGGCAGCCCTGAGCAGGTCCGACGTCTCGGCGGTGCCGAGGTTCGCGTCCCAGATGGCGTGGTTGACGCCGAGAGCGGTGTCCGGCACGGTCGCCAGACCCGCGCGGGCGTTGACGGTCACGGTGACCGGGTCGGCCGCCGCGCTGGCGGTGGTTGGATCGACGCCGGCGAGGGCGCTCGCGGCGAGCAGCAGGCCCGTCAGGAGTGCTGCTCGGGTCTTCGGTTTACGCATGGGCGGGGTTCCTTCGCGCAGATGAGCCGCCCGGCCGGTCAGGGTGCGACGCGGTGACGGGCGAACTCGCGGACGACCGACCGTTGGTCCGTCGCTTGTGTCACCGTCCTCCGGAGATCACACCTGGATCCCGGTTGCCCAGTGGACGGACGTCAGCCCCGCGCGCGGCTCTTCATCGACGTACCACAATGGCACTGTCGGTCCGACAATCTCAAGGTGCGTCAAACGTCGTCTTCGCCGCGGCCGCCGCGCCCTGAACGACGCCCACGGACACTCACGGCAGCCAGCAGAGTGACGACCGCGGCGGCCAGTTGCAGCACGCCGCCGAGCAGATCGACCACGCCGGAGATGGCAGTAGCGTCTGGCAGATGGGTCATGAGACGGCCTCCGGGTTCGTGCCCACCGTCCGCTTCCTGCGGAAGGCCCTCCCCCGGGCCCAGCGGTGACCGCTTGAGCGCCGCCCTCATTGTGGCACTTACTCCCCACCGAGTGGAAGACGTGAACGCTCGACATGAGATCGACAGACGTCATACGTTACAGCTTGACGAACGGCATGTTATCGCTCACAGTCGATGCGAGGCGATCAGTGTCCGTGGCTCACGCCGGGTCCCCGACTCACGACAAGAGGAACCGCCGATGAGATCAAGGATCGCGCTGCTGGCCGCCACGTTGGTCACGGCCCTGGCGACGGTGACGGCCGTGCTCACGGTCGCCACCCCGGCGTCGGCCGCGACGCTCACCCAGGTGACCAACTTCGGCACCAACCCCACGAACCTGCAGATGCACCTGTACGTGCCGGACCGGGTCGCGGCCCAACCGGCCCTGCTCCTCGCCCTGCACTACTGCACCGGCAGTGGTCCGGCGGTGCACAGCGGCTTCGGGCTCAGCACCCTCGCCGACCGCTACGGCTTCATCGTGATCTACCCGTCGGTGACCCGGAGCAGCAAGTGTTGGGACGTCTCGTCACCGCAGGCCCTGCGGCGCGACGGCGGCAGCGACCCGGTCGGCCTCAAGTCCATGGTCGACTACGTCCGGAGCCGCTACCCGGTCGACGCCAACCGGATCGGCGTGGGTGGTTTCTCCTCCGGCGCCATGATGACCAACGTCATGGTCGGCCTCTACCCGGACCTGTTCAACGCCGGCTTCAGCTCCTCCGGGGTGCCGTTCGGGTGCTTCGCCACCACCAACGGAGCCGAGTGGAACAGCGAGTGCTCCGGCGGACGGATCGTCAGGAGCCCGCAGCAGTGGGGTGACCTGGTCCGCAACGCCTACCCCGGTTACACCGGCAAGCGTCCCCGGTTCCAGATCTGGCACGGCACCACGGACACCACCCTGAGCTACGTGAACTTCGGCGAGCAGATCAAGCAGTGGACCAACGTGCAGGGCGTGTCGCAGACCCCCAGCTTCACCGACTCCCCGCAGACCAGCGCCACCCGTACCCGCTACGGGGGCACCGGCGGCACGGCGCCCGTCGAGGCGATCAGCTTCCAGGGGTACGGCCACTCCATCCCCTTCGACGCCGCGCAGGCCATCCGGTTCCTCGGCTTCGACACCACGAGCCCCACCACGCCGCCACCCGGCGGTACGTCGGCGCCGCTGCGCAACACCGGCGCCAACCGCTGCCTGGACGTCCCGTCCCGGTCGCAGACCAACGGCACCCAGCTGACGTTGTGGGACTGCAACGGCGGCACCAACCAGCAGTGGACGTCGACGGCCACGAAACAACTCCAGGTGTATGGCACGAAGTGCCTGGACGCCGAGGGTGCCGGGACCTCGCCGGGCACCCGGGTGATCATCTGGGACTGCAACGGCGGCACCAACCAGCAGTGGAACGTCAACACCGATGGCACGGTCACCGGCGTGCAGTCCGGCCTGTGCCTGACGCCCAACGCCGCCGGAACCGCCAACGGCACCCCTGCGGTCCTGTCGACGTGCAACGGCACGAACAGCCAGCGGTGGACTCGAAGCTGACCCGGTGACCGACGTCGGCGGCGCACCTCGTCGGTTGCTCGTGCGGGTGCGCGTCCCGCTGTTCGGGCCCGGACTCCGAACAGCGGGACGCCACCCGGCGGCCAGGGCGGGTGCCGACGGTCGTCATCAGGGCGGCCCAGGTGTGGGCCCTGCTCAGCCGCGTGCGCTGGGCAGGTGAGCGGGCCGGTTGTCGTCGCACGACTGTCCCGGCTGCCGCGGTGCCCTGGAATTCCGGTGGCCGTTCATGCCTCGGCCGCGCGGCGCGCGGGTCGCCCGGTGGTGGTCTCGGGCCGTCTCGCGCCGGCCACGTGCCACCCGCCCCACGCCACGATCGTCGTCCAGCACGTCTCGGGTCAATGGCGACAGCTCCGTCGCAGCCGCCCGAGATTGTTCGAGTGTCGACGACTGTCCGTCACGTTAGCGCTAACAGTGAGCGATTGTCCATAGACAACGGTCTTCGTTTGCTGCTCGGGATGCTTCGCGTGTACGCCGACGACAGACGTGAGCGTGGGCCGAATAGCCTTGCGGCATGCGGGGACGATTCGGTGCGGCCAAGCGCTGGTACGCGGAGCACCGGCGGTTGGTCCGCCGAACGGTCCTCGCGCTCGTGGTGGGGGCGGTGGCGCTGACCGGCGGCACGGTAGCCAGCGTCACGTGGATCCGCGACACCGCGGAGGGCCACCTCTACGGCGAGGCCGAGGTGCCGGACGCACCGGTCGCGCTGGTCCTGGGCACCAAGGTGGACGCGGACGGCACGCCCTCGCCCGTCCTCACCGCCCGGCTGGAGATCGCGCGGCGACTGTTCGACGCCGGCAAGGTTCGGGCGATCCTGGTGTCGGGCGACAACATGAACGCCGATTACAACGAGCCCGCCGCGATGCGGAGCTGGCTGGTGCAGCGGGGCGTACCGGCGGACAAGGTGGTGCCGGACTACGCCGGCTTCGACACGTACGACTCGTGTGCGCGGGCCGAGCGGATCTTCGGGGTGCGGCGGGCCACGGTGGTGACCCAGTCGTTCCATCTTCCGCGCGCCGTGGCGCTGTGCCGGCGCCTCGGCATCGACGCCAACGGCGTGGGCGACGACAGCGCGAAGCGGTACGCCCAGACGTGGTGGTTCAGTTCGTCCCGGGAGAACGGCGCCTGCCTGAAGGCCGCGCTGGATCTGCTCTCCGGTCGGGACCCGGCGCACCTCGGGCGCCGGGAGACGGGCGTCGACGACGCGTTGCGCGTCGAGGTAACGTGGCGCTGACCAGGCGGTGATGGCCGCCGATGTCACCGGGGGTCGGCATGTGGGCGGACGAAGCCGCGTTGGACGCCGCAGGGCGCCGCCTCGATGAGTGGGAAACATCAATTGCTGATCGGGCCGCCCGCGCAAAGGCCCTGTCCACGCAGGTGCAGGCACTCACCGGCACCGCCACCAGCCCCGATCGTTCGGTCGAGGTAACCGTCAACGCGAGCGGCTTGTTGATTGGCCTGCGGCTCGATGAACGCATCCGGCAATACTCCTCGGCCCAGACCGCCCGCCAGATCATGGCGACCACCAGAGCCGCCCACGCCGATCTGCTGAAGAGGCTCACCGAGGCGACCACCGCGACCCTTGGTGACGGCGACCCTACCGGGCAGGCCATTATCGACTCCTACCAGCGCCGCATGGGCCCGGACGAAGGCCCGGGCCGCGGACGTCAGTCCTGAACAGCGTCGGCTGAAGATGCTCACGACCGTGGTGGTGCGGCGCTGTCGCGGACGATGAGTTCGGTGGCGAGTTCGACCCGGGGGCTCTCGGTCCTCTCGCCGCCGGCGAGGCGCAGCACGGTACGCGCGGCCAGCATGCCCATCTCGGCCAGGGGTTGCCGGACGGTGGTCAGCGGTGGGGAGCACCACCGCACCTCCGGCAGGTCGTCGAAGCCGACCACGCTGACATCGTCGGGCACCCGCAGGCCCCGTTTGCGGACGGCCTCGTAGACGCCGAGGGCCATCTGGTCGCTGGAGGCGCAGATGGCGGTGGGCGGATCGGGCAGGGCCAGCAGCTGCGTACTCGCGGTGAAGCCGGACTCGTGGTAGAAGTTGCCCGGGCGGATCAGGGCGTCGTCGACGGGGATACCGGCGGCGCCGAGAGCGGCCCGGTAGCCGTCCAACCGGGCCCGGCTGCACATCAGGTGCGGCGGGCCGGCGATGAAGCCGATGCGGCGGTGGCCGAGGCTGATCAGGTACTGGTTGGCGCTGAGGCTGCCCGCCCAGTTGGTGGCGCCGATGGTGGGTGACTCCTGCGGGTCGACCCCGGCCGGGTCGATGATGACGACCGGCAGGTGGAGCCGGCGCAGCTCGGCCTGCAACGGTGGGTTCACCATTGAGGTCACGAAGATGATTCCCTCGGTGGAGCGCGTACGCATGTTGTCGAGCCACTGCTTGGCCGAGGAGATGCGCCAGTGGATGGCCGACACGACGGTGCCGACGCCGCTGGTCTGGCCGACGTCCTCCACACCACGAATGATCTCCACGGCCCATGGGCTGTCCAGGTCGTTGAAGACCAGGTCGATGAGGGCGGCGTCGGTGCGCCGGGCCGGTGACCGGCGGCGGTAGCCGTGCCGGTGCAGGAGCGCCTCGACGCGTTCCCGGGTGTCGGCGGCGACGTCGGAGCGGCCGTTGATGACCCGGGAGACGGTGGGCACGGAGACGCCGGCCAACCGCGCGATCATGGCGATGGTGACGTTTCGGCCGTTGTCCATGCCCACGGTCCCCCTGCGTCCTGCTGGAAACTTCAGGTCTGCTCGCGGTGGTGCGTTGTCTCACGGTGTAGTCGGACGCCGACTGAGCCGGCGGGGTGGGGAGCTGTGGATCTCCGAAACTTTCGATGCTTAGCCGGTAATACCGATCGATGGCCGGCACGCTACGAGCTGTTGCCGCAACGGTCAATACCTCTGTCCTATTGCGAAAAGACCGGCTAACGTAGGCGCAACCTTCAATGGCCGGGGACCGCGAGTTTCCGGAAGTTACCGCCAGCCCGCCCAGAGGAGCGCTCGTGTCGACCGACATCGCTAACGTGGCGACCGCTACCCGGTCGATCCGCAATCCCGTCCTTGCCGGCTTCCACCCGGACCCGTCGATCCTGCGCGTCGGCGACGACTACTACCTGGCCACCTCGACCTTCGAGTGGTATCCGGGCGTGCTCGTGCACCACTCGCGTGATCTCGTGAACTGGCGCAGCCTGGGCGGGATCATCACCGACCGGCGCCTGCTCGACCTGCGCGGATGCGGCGACTCCAACGGGGTGTGGGCGCCCGACCTCACGTACCACGACGGTCAGTTCCACCTCGTCTACAGCGACGTGGCCAGCTTCGCCAGCGGCTACTGGGATCCGCAGAACTTCCTGGTCACCGCTGAGGAGATCACCGGACCCTGGTCCGACCCGGTGAAACTGCACGGGCGCGGGTTCGACGCGTCGCTGTTCCACGACGACGACGGCAGCACGTGGCTGCTGGGGATGAGCGCGGACTGGCGACCCGGCCGCGACCGCTTCGGCGGCATCGAGATCCAGCAGTACGACCGGGCCGCGCGCCGTCTGGTCGGCAGCCCCCGCATCCTGTTCACCGGCTCCCCCGCCGGGGTCACCGAGGGTCCGCACCTGTACCGCCACGACGGGTGGTACTGGCTCATCACCGCCGAGGGCGGCACCAGCTGGGAGCACCAGGTCACCGTGGCGCGGTCCCGGGAGCTGTTCGGACCGTACGAGGTGGACCCGGACGGGCCGCTGCTCACCTCCTTCGGACGGCCCGAGCTGCGGTTGCAGAAGGCGGGTCACGGCAGCCTGGTCCGCACGCAGAGCGGCGAGTGGTACCTGGCCCACCTGGTTGGGCGCCCGTACTCCCCGCTGGGCAACTGCGTGCTGGGTCGGGAGACCGCGATCCAGCGGGTCGAGTGGCCGTCGGGCGGCTGGCCGCGGATCGCCGGAGGGGTGCCCGCGGATGAGGTCGTCGCACCCGAACTGCCCGCGCACCCATGGCCGGCGGAACCCGAGACGGACCACTTCGACGCCCCCGAGCTGGGCCGGTGCTGGTCGACGCTGCGCCGACCGGCCACCCCGGACTGGGTCGACCTGCACACCCGCCCGTCGTACCTGCGGGTCCACGGCGGGCAGTCCCCGGTCGGTCGACAGGCACCCAGCCTGGTCGGGCGACGCGTCGGCGCGATGGAGTGCTCGCTGGAAACCGTGGTGGAGTTTCAGCCGGCCGACCACCGCCAGCTCGCCGGGATCACCGCCTACTACAACACCCTCAACTGGCACCACCTCTACCTGACCCGGGCCGACGACGGTCGGACGGTGCTGGAGCTGCTCAGTTCCGACAACGGGCGGCGCACCGCGTACCCCGAGCTGACCATCGATGTCGGCGGCGTCACCCGGGTCGGCCTGCGGGCCGTGTTCGACGGGCCGGCGGTGCGCTTCGACTACGACCTCGGCGCCGGTTGGCAGCGGCTGCCAATCGAGCTGGACGCGACCATCCTGTCCGACGAACACGCCGCGCTGATCATCGACGGTGAGCCGGCGGCGTGGGGCTTCACCGGGGCCTTCCTCGGCCTGTGGGTGCAGGACCTGGGCGGCGACGGCGTACACGCCGACTTCGACTTGGCCACCTACCGGGAGCAGTGACCACGCGGACGGCACGTCGGTGGGTGCCGTCCGCGTTCCCACTCGTCCTACTTCGCCTGGGCGGCGACGGCGCGTAGCTGGCCGAGGGTGGTGCGGAAACCGTGGCCGGACGCGGCCGGGTCCTCGGCGTTCAGCCCGCTGACGGCCATGGTCTGCGAGCGGGTCGTGGCGACGGCCTCCGCGCCAGATCCGTTCAGGTCGAACACACCGAAGTCGCCGCTGAGCGTCCGGAACGTCGGGGCCGCCGGGTCCTGGGCGAGGTAGAGCACCACGACCTGGCCCGCCTCGAGCGTCGACATGTTCGCCAGGTCCGGCACACCTGTGGGCAGAGTGGCGAGCGTGATCCGCGCCCCGGCCCGCACCGTCGATCCGGTCGCCGCGCGCAGCACCTCGTCGACCCGGAATCCGGCCGCCTCGACCTCACCGCGTACGACCAGGTCCGCGGTTTCGCTGAGCTGCCGCACGGTGCCGTACCCACGCAGCTTGCCCTTGATCGGCGGGGGCGCGACGTCGGTCGGCGTGGCCGCGCTGCTCGGGGTGGCGCTGCTCGGGGTGGGCGCTGCGGCCGCGTCGCCGCCGCTGCCGCAGGCGGACAACGCCGCCGCGGCGAGCACGGCGGCGGCCGTGGCCCACAGAGGCCGGGTACGGCGACTGTCGACTGCCATGGAACGCTCCTCGCGTCTCGGTGCCGTCCCGGGTCGTCTCGCTCGGAACGCGGCACTGCTTACGCCTTCTATCTGTGCGTCCCGGGCACTGAGTTCCATTCTTTTCTCGGACTCAGTCTCTCGGTCTCAGCTTTGCCGGGGCTCAGCGCCGCTCGCGGGCGAGCTGCCGAAGCTCGGCCAGCGTGGTGACGAACGCGCGACCCGCCCCGGTGGCGTCCTCGGTGCGCAGACCGGTCACCGACATCGCCGGTGACCGGCTGGTCGCCGTCTCCCCGGCGAGGTCGAAGATCCCGAACTCGCCGCCGAGCGGGCGGTAGACGCGCGCACCTGGGTCGGCGAGGCCCAGGTAGAGGACGGTCGGCCGACCGGCTGTCCCGGACACCTCCGCCGCCACCGTGATCTCCGTGGGCACCGGAGCGTCCGGGGCGCGGTAGAGCACCTCCGCCACCCGGTAGACCGCCCGCCCGTCCGCCACCGACGCCACCTCGCCGCGGACCACCAGGTCGGCGGTGTCGGTGAGTTGACGCACCGTGCCGTACCCACGGTTCTTGGCGGCCGGGCTCGGCGGCGCCGGCCGAGCGGCCGGGCGGCTCGTCTCGGATGACGGGAGCGCGGCCGGGGGTTCGTCGTCGGACCGGGCCGCGAGCCCGCCGCCGATACCCGCCGCGACCAGGACCACCGCGGCCGCCGCGAGCGCGGGCCGCAACGGCACGAAAGCCCTTCCTCGGGTACGCGGCTGCTGCGCGATCGCCGTCAGCAGGCGGCTGCGGTGCAGCTCGTGTCGGCCCGCCGGCAGGTCGTGATCGCCGGGGTGCGGCGCGATCTCCGCCCACTCGGCCGGGTCCGGCGCGCTCACTGGCTGCCCTCCCGCACGAGCGCGGCGTCCATGATCGGCGGCCGCGCGGTGCGCTGCGGGGCGTCGACGAGGGTGCGGAGCCGGGCGCGGGCCCGCGACAGCCGGGAGCGCACCGTGCCGACCGGAACACCCAGCGCCTCCGCCGCGGACTCGTAGTCGAGGCCCTCCCACAGGCACAGGGTCAGCACCTCGCGCTCGGGCCGGCGCAGCCGGGCCAGCGCGTCGATCGCGGCGGCGATGCGTCGGCTGTCGTCGAGTCGGCCGGCGACCTCGTCGGCGTGGTCGGGCAGGGTGAGGTCGGTGGCGAGCAGCGCCGCGGCCACCCTGCGGTAACGGCGGTTGCTGCGGGTGTGGTTGCGGGCCTCGTTGGTGGCGATGCCGAGCAGCCAGGGACGCAGCGACCCGCCCTCCTCGGTGACCCGCTCCCGGGAACGCCAGGCTTGCAGGTACGTGGCGGCCATGACGTCCTCGGCCGTGGCCCAGTCGGCGGTCAGCCGGAACGCGTGGTTGTACACCGAGCGCGCGTACTTGTCGAACAGCTCGGCGAACGCGCCGGGGTCACCGGCTCGCACCCGAGCGCGCAGACTCGACTCCATGACCATCTTCTGTCCGTCGGACGGTGCTGGTTCCGATGGACCGGCCCGTAGATCAGTTACGGCCCGACGATAGCCACCGGCAGGTACGTCCCGCCAACGACGGGATGAACAGGCACCGTCACGCCTCGCGGTCGGCGATTGACGAGGAATCGACGTACTGGTATCTGTTAATACAGTTTCCTGATGCTCGCGGTGCCCGCCGGGGCCCAACCGTCGCGCCGGGCCACCGACCGGCTGGCGGCCCGCCGCCCCGTCCCCAAGGAACACCATGGTTCACAAGAGAACAGCCGCCTACGTCGTGGGCACCCTGCTGGTCGGCGTCGCCGCCGTCGGCTACGGCCTGCCATCGGCGAGCGCCGCGGCCGCCGGCCCGATCACCGGCCTCGGCGGTAAGTGCATCGACGTGGCCGGCGCCAGCTCGGCCAACGGCACGCCCGTCCAGCTCTACGACTGCAACGGCAGCGCGGCCCAGACGTGGACCGTCGGCAACACCGACAACTCGATCCGGGCCCTCGGCAAGTGCCTCGACGTCACCGCCGCGTCGACCGCCAACGGCGCCAAGGTGCAGCTGTACGACTGCAACAACAGCGGCGCGCAGAAGTGGACCGCCAGCAACGGCGCGCTCGTCAACTCCGGCTCCGGCAAGTGCCTCGACGTCACCGACCGGAGCACCGCGAACGGCGCCCGGTTGCAGATCTGGACCTGCGGTGGCACCACGAACCAGCAGTGGACCCTGCCGGGCGGCGGCAGCACCCCCACGCCCACGCCCACCACCCCGAGCGGGACCAACCTCGACGACCCGGCGAAGAAGAACGTCGCCATGCAGCTCGTCTCGGCCGCGGAGAACTCCTCGCTCGACTGGCGCGCGCAGTTCTCCTACATCGAGGACATCGGCGACGGGCGAGGCTACACCGCCGGCATCATCGGCTTCTGCTCCGGCACCGGCGACATGCTCGAACTGGTCGAGGCGTACACCCGCACCAAGCCGGGCAACGTGCTCGCCGGCTACCTGCCGGCGCTGCGCAACGTCAACGGCACCTCGTCGCACGCCGGCCTCGACCCCAACTTCCCGCGCGACTGGCGGACCGCGGCCACCGACCCGGTCTTCCAGGCCGCCCAGGAGGCCGAACGCGACCGGGTCTACTTCAACCCATCGGTACGCGACGGCAAGAACGACCAGGTCCGGGCACTCGGTCAGTTCGCCTACTACGACGCGGCGGTCATGCACGGGTACGAGGGCATGCGCCAGATCCGCAGCCGGGCCCTGAACCGGGCCAAGCCGCCGGCCCAGGGCGGCGACGAGCGGACCTGGCTCAACGCCTTCCTCGACGAGCGGGTCATCGAGATGAAGAAGGAGGAGGCCCACTCGGACACCTCCCGCGTCGACACGGCCCAGCGGGTGTTCCTCAACAACGGCAACTTCAATTTGAACACCCCACTGGTGTTCGCCGTCTACGGCGAACAGTTCCGCATCGGCTGACGCACAGACGCTCAGGGCGCCGCCTCGCGGCGCCCTGAGTCGTGCTCGGACCCGGGAGCAGGCTTGCCTTGACGCTGACGACAAGGTCTAGCGTGGTCGCGACGGGCTGGTCGAGGAGGTCTGATGCTGATCGGCGAGCTGGCGGAACGGGCAGGCACGAGCACCCGAACGCTGCGCTACTACGAAGCTCACGGGTTGGTACACCCGCAGCGCTCGGCGAACGGCTACCGCGTCTACGACGAGGCGGAGCTGCGAGTCGTCCGGGAGATCCGGGCGCTGCTCGACGTCGGCTTCGGCCTCGAGGACGTCCGTCCGTTCGTCGCCTGTCTACGAGCGGGTAACGCGTCCGGCGACGTCTGTCCGGATTCCGTGCTGGTGCTGCGACGCAAGCTCGCCGAGGTCGACGACTACCTCGATCGGCTCGGAGCGGTCCGTCAGCAGTTGCACACGCAGCTCACCCACGCCATCGCGCACCGGGAGGAAACATGCCCCAGGAAACGAGCGTCAGCTCCCTGACCACCGTCACCGACAACACGTTCGCCGAGCTGGTACTGGCCAGCGACCGGCCCGTCGTGGTCGACTTCTGGGCGGAGTGGTGCCCGCCGTGCAAGATGATCGAGAAGAGCCTCGTCGAGCTGGCGCGGGAGTTCGGCGACCGGATGGCCATCGCCAAGCTCAACTCCGACGACAACCCGCAGGCCACCCGGCGCTACGGAGTCATGTCCCTGCCGACGCTGCTGGTGTTCCGTCGGGGCGAGGTCGTCGGCTCGGTCGTCGGGTCCAGGCCGAAACTCCACCTACGGCAGAGCCTGACCATGCACGCCGGCCTGTGACCGTCACCGCGCCGCGATCAACTCAGGCTCGGCGAGGGCCCCGGCGGCGGCGCCAACGCAGGCGGTGACCGCCTCCACGCCGGGGTTATCGTGCATCGCATGCGCGATCGCGGCTGGCTCGACGACACCAGGACTTCGTACGACACCGTGGCGGTCAGTTACGCCGACCTGCTGCGGGACGTCATCGCCGACGAGCCGTTCCAGCGGGGCATCCTGGCGCTCTTCGCCGAACTGGTGCGAGCCCAGGGGAACGGGCCGGTCGCCGATATCGGGTGCGGTCCGGGGCGGATCACCGCCCATCTGCACGACATCGGCCTGGACGCGTTCGGTGTGGACCTGTCGCCCGCCATGATCGAGGTGGCCCGGCAGGACCACCCCGGCCTACGGTTCGAGGTCGGCTCGATGACTGCTCTCGAACTGGCCGATGGTTGCCTGACCGGCCTGCTCGCGTGGTTTTCTCTGATCCACATCCCCGACGACGAGGTCCCCACAGTCTTCGCCGAGTTCTTTCGGGTGCTGCGGCCCGGCGGAGCCCTGCTGCTGGGCTTCCACGCAGGCGACGGCAGCAGGCTCAAGACGGAGGGCTACGGCGGGCATCCAATGAACGTCTACGTGCACCGTCGGTCACCGGCCCGGGTCGCGACCTGGTTGGATGCTTCCGGCTTCACTGTCGAGGCGGAGATGTCGCATCGCCAAGCCCCGAGCGTCCGAGGTGGCTTCGTCTTCGCCCGTCGGTGAGGGAGGCAGAGCAGCTCCGATGATCGAGATCACTGACCGCCCCCACGGCTCGACCCGCGTGGTGTGTTCGGTCGGATCCGCGCCGACATGAAGCAGCCCGCGCGTTGACTTGACCTCAAGCTCGGGTGAGGTCCTAGCCTGCCGTATCGGAGGTAAGGCATGAGCATGGAAGTTACCGCGTGGATGTCCCTGCACCACGCGATGAACGCGCAGGACGAGCGACCGCTGTCCCGCGCCACCTTGAAGCGGATCGCGCGGTTCGCACGGCCACACCGCGCCTTGATCATCAGGTTCCTGATGTTGAGTGTGGTGACGGCTGTCCTCACGGTGGCGGCGCCCGTTCTCGCCGGCCGCGTGGTCGACGCGATCGTCGACGGCGCCGACAGCGGCGTCGTGATCCGGTTGGCCGTCCTGATCGCCGTGATCGCCCTCGCCGAAGCCGGGCTGGGTCTGGTGACGCGATTTCTCTCCGCCAGCATCGGTGAGGGGTTGATCGTCCAACTGCGGACGGCTGTCTTCGACCACGTTCAGCGCATGCCGGTGGCGTTCTTCACGCGGACCCGCACGGGTGCGCTGGTCAGCCGCCTGAACAACGACGTGATCGGCGCGCAGCGGGCCTTCAGCGACACCCTGTCGAGTGTGGTCGGCAACGCCGTCACGCTGATGCTGACGTTGGCCGTGATGCTCACCTTCTCCTGGCAGATCACGCTGCTGGCCCTCGTCCTGCTGCCCATCTTCGTTCTCCCGGCCCGGCGGATGGGTTCGAAGCTCGCTCAGCTGCAACGTGAAGCAGCCGAACACAACGCGGCCATGAGCACCCGGATGACGGAACGGTTCTCCGCGCCCGGTGCCACCCTGGTCAAGCTGTACGGGCGGCCGGCCGAGGAGTCCGCCGAGTTCGCGGCGCGGGCACGTCGCGTCCGGGACATCGGCATCCGTGCGGCGATGCTGCAGTGGGTCTTCATCACCGCGCTCACCGTCGTCGGCTCGCTGGCGCTGGCCCTGGTCTACGGGCTGGGTGGTCTCTACGCCCTGCGGGGCAGCCTCGACGCCGGGACGGTGGTCGCCCTCGCGCTGCTGCTGTCGCGCCTCTACGCACCGCTGACATCGCTGGCCAGCGCCCGGGTCGAGGTGATGAGCGCGCTGGTGAGCTTCGAGCGGGTGTTCGAGGTTCTCGACCTCAAACCGCTGATCCTCGACAGGGCCGACGCCCGGCCCCTTCCGGACGGGCCGGTCGCGGTCGAGTTCGACGGGGTCCGGTTCGGCTACCCCTCGGCGGACAAGGTGTCGCTCGCGTCCCTCGAGGACGTGGCGAAGCTCGACACGCGCGGCGGCGAGGAAGTGCTGCACGGGGTCTCGTTCCGCGCCGAAGCGGGGCAGATGGTGGCGCTCGTCGGCTCGTCCGGGGCGGGCAAGTCCACGATCGCGCAGCTCGTGCCTCGCCTGTACGACGTCGAGGACGGCGCGGTGAAGCTCGCCGACGTCGACGTACGCGAACTGTCGGCGGAGTCGATCCGGACGGCGTTGGGCGTGGTGACCCAGGACGGGCACCTCTTCCACGAGAGCATCCGCGCCAACCTGGCGTTCGCCCAGCCGGACGCGACCGAGGACGAGATGTGGGAGGTGCTCCAGCGGGCCCGACTCGACGACCTGATCCGCAGCCTTCCCGATGGGTTGGACACCGTCGTCGGTGAGCGCGGATACCGCCTGTCCGGCGGCGAACGGCAACGGCTCACCATCGCGCGACTGCTGCTGGCCCGTCCGCGCGTGGTCATCCTCGACGAAGCCACCGCGCATCTCGACTCCACCTCGGAGGCGGCGGTGCAGGACGCCCTGGCCGAGGCCCTGACCGGTCGGACGAGTGTGGTCATCGCGCACCGGCTCTCCACCATCCGGGCGGCCGACCAGATCCTCGTCGTGGAAGCCGGGCGCATCGTCGAACGTGGCCGACACAGTGACCTGCTCGCCGCTGGTGGCCGCTACCACGAGTTGTACCGCACCCAGTTCGCCCAGGACCAGCCGACGGTCCAGGAGCAACGCGTCGCCATCTGACGCTTCGCGCGCGCCGCAGACGGACGCGGTGGCCGAGCCGTCCAGGAAGGACGGTCCGACCACCGCGTCACAACGCGCCGCCCCTCCCCGGGAAGCACCCGGGGTGGGCAGCGGCCCTCGGTCAGTCGTCGTCGTCGTCGTCGTTGTCGTCGTCCTTGTCGTCGTCGTCCGCGTCGTCGGCGTCGTTGTCATCGTCGTCGACCGGCTCCTGCTCGGCCTTGACCACGGAACCGTTGTCCCGGTCGACGTCCACCTCGTGTTCGGTGTCGCCCGCGACGATCTCGACGCTCCACACCGGCCGGCCGTGCTCCTGCTCGGCTTCGACCTCGACGATCTGACCGCCACCGGCCTTGGCGAGGGCGATCTCACCGGCGCGCTTCTCGTCGACCGCGCTACCCGCCGGCGCGCTGCCGGTCGACGGCGTACCGGATGGGGTGCCGGCCGACGGCGTACCCGATGGGGTGCCGGCCGACGGCGTACCCGATGGGGTGCCGGCCGACGGCGAACCGGTGGTTTCCGGCGCGTCGGTGGCCGTCGGCGCGACGGTTGCCGCGGCGAGTGCGGTGCCGCCGGTCCGTGAGTCGTTCGCGGCGGTGACGCCGAGCGCGACCCCGGCCACCGCCAGCACCGCCGACCCGCCGACCGACGCCAGAAGCAGATTGGTGCGCTTCATCGTGGTGTCCACCTTTCCTCGGTTGTCGACTCCGAGGATCGGCCAGTTCGGGATAGCACCGCGCTGTCCGGAGGCTAAGGCCGGGTTAAGGCGCTCGAGGGCTGGGTCAGCCGCGCCGGTTGAGCTCGGCTTCCAACCGCTGGACGAGCGTCTTGCGGTCCTTGCTGGCACGCTCGTTACGCAGCGCGGTCTTGAGCTGTCGCGTGTCGAGGCCACGGACCAGCTTGGCCGCCTCCGCGACCGACATCTCCGACATCCGGCCGGCCGTGGTGGCATCCCGACGGGCTCGCTTGGCCGGCCCGGTGTTGGCGACGTACTGCTTGCCGGTTCGGGACGCTTCGCGCTTCTTCGTGTCGGTCGCCTGCTTCTGGTTCTCCGACATCTCCTCCCAGGCCTTCTTGGGCAGGTAGCGACTGGTCGTGCCGTCCTTGCGGGCCCGGGTGTCGCCCTCTTTCGTCTGCCATTTCTCGTTGCCCCAGCGCTGCAGTGACTTCTGCCGCTCGTCCTTTTCGCCCAGGAATCCGCCGCCGCGCTTCTTGTACTCCTGAGTGACCAGCTGCGACTTGCGCGCCGACCACTGCCCCGGTCGGCCGCCCTTGTCGGAGGCCTTGACCTCTTCCTTGATCTGCTCTCTGAGCTCGGGTTTCGTATACCGCGCCATGACTGGCAGCTACCCGGCACCGCAGCGGCTATGCGTCCCGCGGCGACGTCGAAGGTCCGAGCCGGAGCAGCACCCGCGCACCGCCGCCCGGGTCGGCCCGCACCTCCAGTCGACCGCCGGCGGCCTGCGCGGCCCGGCGGGCGATGTCCAGGCCGAGGCCGGTGGACCCGGCCGCGCTGGCGCCCCGCCGGATCGCCCCGGCGGGCATGCCCGGGCCCTCGTCGGCGACCGTGAGGACCACCTCGCCGGCCTCGCGGGCGAGCCGGACGGCGAACGGTGTGCCGTCGGGGGTGTGCGCGAAGACGTTGCCGAGCAGGGCGTCCACGGCCGCCGTCAGGTCGTCGGCGGCCACACCGACGGGAAGGGGGCCGGGCGTCAGGTCGAGGGTGACGGCGCGGCCGGTGTCCTCGGCCAGCACCGACCAGAACGCGACCCGGTCGGCGACGATCGCCGCCGCGTCCGAGGAGGCCTGCTGCGCCGGTGTGTGCCGCCACCGGGCCTGCCGGATCAGCCCGGTGACCGCGCGTTCGAGCCCGTCGGCGGCGGCGGTGATCCGGGCGGCGTCGTCCGGGTCCCGCAACGACTCCGCCTCCAGCCGCAACGCCGTCAGCGGCGTACGCAGCTGGTGCGACAGGTCGGCGACCTGTTCGCGTTCCTGCACCAGGAGCACCTGGATGCGGGCGGCGAGGTGGTTGAGCGCGCCGGCCACCTCGCGCAGTTCGGGCGGGCCGACCGGCGTGACCCGGGCGTCCAGCTCGGCGTTGGCCAGCCGGTGTGAGACGGCCGAGAGGTCGCTGATCGGCCGGACCAGGGTGCGCGCCAGCCGGTCGGCGACCAACAGCCCGATCAGCACGAGGATCACGCCGAGCAGCGCCAGCACCAGCCAGGCCCGGGTGACCCCGGCGGTCAGCTCGTGCCGCGGCACCGCGATCCGGATCACCCCGGTGCCGTCCGCCCGACCCTGCACGGCGATGACCACCTCGCGGCCGGCCGCCGACTCCCCCGTGAGGCTCTGTCCGCGCGCGGCGAGGGCCACCGCGGGCGTACGCGGTGTCTGGGCGCCGAGCACCGTGCCGTCCGGCAGGAAGACGCTCACCGGCCGCCCGGACTCCGCGGCGAGCTGCTCCACGGTGAGTCGGATCGTCGCCGCGTCAGCGGTGCCGACCACCGGCACCAGGCTCTGCGCGTCGGCGGTGGCCCGGACGGTGGCCCGGTCCTCGGCGACGGTGCGGAGCAGCAGGGCCAACGGCACCAGGAACGCGATGAGGGTGAGGACGCTGACCGCGGCGACCAGCAGCGCGAGACGCGCCCTCACGGCTGCGCCACCGGGGCTTCGAGACGTACCCCGACACCGCGCACGGTGTGCAGGTAGCGAGGCTGTTGGGCGTTCTCCCCCAACTTGCGACGCAACCAGGACAGGTGCACGTCGACGGTCTTGTCGGCACCGCCGTACGGGATCTGCCACACCTCGGTGAGCAGCTCACGTTTGGTGACCACCTGGCCGGGTCGGCCGGCGAGGTGGTGCAGCAGGTCGAACTCGCGGGGCGTCAGCTCGACCGCGACGCCGTCGAGGGTCACCTGTCGGGCCCGGGGGTCGACGCGGAGTCCGCCGACGACGAGCGTCGGGTCCTGCCCGTCGGCACCGGAGGGTCCCCGCCGCAGCACCGCCCGGACGCGGGCGTCGAGCTGCGCCGCTGTGAACGGCTTGACCACGTAGTCGTCGGCGCCCGCGTCGAGCACCCGGACGATCTCGGTCTCGTCGTCGCGGGCGGTGGCCACGATGACCGGCACCGAGCTGACCGCGCGCAGCATCCGCAGCAGCTCGCGGCCGTCCAGGTCGGGCAGGCCCAGGTCGAGCACGACGAGGTCGGGTCGGTCCTCCAGCGCGTCGCGGAGCCCGGCCATCGCGGTCGAGGCCGCCGCCACCGCGTGGCCGCGTTCGCGCAGGGCCCGGATCAGCGGGGTACGGATCGTCAGGTCGTCCTCGATGAGCAGCAGGCGGGCCACAGCTGGCAGGCTAACCGCTACCGCCGGCAGTGCGGCGCACGTTAACCACGCCTTAGCGTTCGGTTGTGCCAACGACAAGGACGGATCGGGGATAGTCAGGGGATGGGCCGTCGTTCGATCCTCGTCGCCACCGGGTGGGTGGCCACCGCCGCCATCGCGACCCTGATCGGCCTGGGCGCGATCCGGTTGGTGGGCGAGAGCCTCACCGGCACCCCCGGTGGAGTGCGCAGCGCGGCCGAGATCGAGCGGGCGCTCGCCTCACCCCAGCCCGCGCCCACCGGCAACACGGGCACCGCCTCGGCCGCGCCAGGCACGGCGAGCACCGCACCGGCCGCGTCGAGCGCGGCACCGAGCGGCGACTCCGGGGCCCGCCGGGGGTTTGCCACCGACGGCGGCACGGCCGTGGCCGAGTGCGGCGTTGGCGGCGTACGCCTCGTCTCCTGGGCGCCCGCGCAGGGTTACCGGGTCCGCGACGTGGACCGGGGCCCCGACGACGACGTCGAGGTCACCTTCCAGGGGGCGGCCCGGGAGTACGAGTTGAAGCTGCGCTGCATCGGCTCGGAGCCGGTGGCCGTCGCCGACGACTGACGTCGCCGCAGGTCAGTGCTGGCGGGTTGCCGGCCTCGCCCGGAACGGCTGTACGCCGGCCGTGGTTACGACTGCGGCTGCTGCCGCCGACAACTTCGCGCCAGGGGCATCACCTCGGTCATCGCCCAACGCGGTCAAGGACACGGCTCCGCTGGGAGATCCACGAAGCCTTCCTCGCCTGGCCTGCGCCATCATCTACTGGCGCCGATTCCAACGCTTAAAGAGTTAGCGGCACTCGCCGCAACGACCGGGGAAAGATTCATTCTGATTCTTGCCATCGACGCAGAGTCGAAAACGTCCGTAAACAAGGACCGAAAACGCCATTCTCGCTGGCCAGACCCCAACAGCCGACTCGACAACTCTCGAAGTATCCAAATGAAAACTTGACGTTATGGTTCAGTCGACAGTAGACTCGTGAAGGTCATCTCAGCAACGAATCGGCACGGAACTTCCACCGGGACTGAGAAACCGAGCGCCTTTCGTTGAGATGCATCACTCCGCAGCGTGGTAGGCGTCAGCTGCGCTACTCCATCTTCTGCGCCCCGTGCCATGCGGAATCCTCCTTATTGTTTCAGGGAAGTAGACGTCATCCGACGTATCCGTACTAGCATCCAGTCCCTGATCGGCACCACTGTCGTCGCCGGAGGCGTGGTCATTTTCGCTCCCGCAGCGTCGGCCATCAGCATTCCCGTGGCGTGCAGCCAGGGCGCTCTGGTCGCGGCGGTCACCCAGGCCAACTCCACCGCGACCAGCGACACCCTTGTTCTCGCCTCGGGCTGCACCTACCAGATGACCCTCCCGCACGGGGGGCTCAGCAACGCGCTGCCGGTCATCACCACGCCCATCGAGATGATCGGCCCGGCGACGATCACGCGCACTTCGTTGCTGCCCTTCCGGATCGCGGAGGTCAGCGTCACCGGCAAGCTCACCCTCACTACCGAGATCACGTTCTCCAACGGCAGTGTCGTCGGCAGCGGCGGTGGCATCCTGAACCGAGGTGCGGTCACTCTGACCAGGAGCAGCCTGTACGGCAACACGGCCACGCTCGACGGTGGTGGCCTGGCCAACGTCGACACCAGCACCGGCACAGCGCCGGCCGCAACGTTCACCCGGAGCCCGGTCGTCAACAACTCCGCGCTGCTGAGTGGTGGCGGCATCTACAACGGTCGCAGAGGCACTCTGACTACCAGCGGCGTATCCGGTAGCCCGATGCTCATCACCGGAAACAGCGCAGCGCTCGGCGGCGGTGGAATCGCCGCGCTCAATTCCACCGCGACCACGCTGACCCAGACCGCAGTTACGGTCAACCACGAGCTCCTTACCGCCGGTGGTGTGTATCGCCAGGGTGGCACCATGACCACCACGAACTCCCCGATCAGCGCCAACACGCCGAACAATTGCGTGGGCAGCGCGCCGGCAGTACCCAACTGCACGGGCTGATGGCCGAGGAATCAACACCTAGGCACCCCGATCGGTGAGGTCACGCAGAAGATAGCGATGCGTCGCTTACCCGATCAGATCAGCAAGGCCGCGCCCGCTGGCTCATCGGAGCCAGCGGGCGCAGCCCTTTGTCTCTGGGATGTGGCGTCCCGGGCTCACCGGAGATGACGGCGTACCCGTGCCTGGGCCAACGCGGTCAGCACCGGAAAGGGGAAATTCCCGAAGTGGACTCTCGGCCACACGCAGCAGCACATGCCGACAATCTGTGCCTGCAATACGGGTCTCCCACCGGACGCGGCCGGCACGGATTCCCGTGCCGGCCACGTCATCGGTGGTGGTTCAGCTGGCGTACGCCTCCAACTCCCAGAGCGAGTGGCCGTACCCGGTGCCCCGGGCCGTGCCGTAGATCCGCAGGTAGCGGCCGTTGGCGCCGAGCGCGGTGTGCTCATCCACGCCGCCGTCGGCCCCGGTCACCGTCTTCACGGTGGTCCAGGTGGTGCCGTCATTCGAGGTCTGGATCTGGTACGCGCTGCTGTACGCCGCCTCCCAGCTCAGCTTGACCCGGCCGATCGCGGTGGCGCTGCCGAGGTCCACCCGAATCCACTGCGGGTCGGAGAACGTGCTCGACCAGCGGGTGGTGAGGCTGCCGTCGACCGCCTGGGCGCCGGAGACGTCGGCCCCCTCGTTGCTCGACGTCGACGTGGGTTTGTTCAGCAGCAGGTTGCCGCCGGTCGGGCTTCCGGTGCCGCCGTACACCTCAAACTCGAACAGCGAGTAGCCCCAGGCGGTCCCCCGGGCGGTGCCGAGCAGCCGGACGTACCGGCCGGACCCGCTGAGCCCGGTCAGGTCGTCCACCCCGCCGTCACCACCGCTCACCGTACGGATTGTGGTGAAGTTGACCCCGTCCGGTGAGGTCTGGATCTGGTATCCGCTGCCGTACGCCGCCTCCCAGGTCAGCTTGACCCGGTTGATGGCGTACGAGGCGCCGAGGTCCACGTCGATCCACTGTGGGTCACCGAAGGCGCTGCCCCACCGGGTGCCGGCCACGCCGTCGAAAGCGTTGGCCGCGCCGAACGCGCCCTCGAAGCTGGACGCGCGCGCCGGCTTGCCCTGGGCCAGGTTGGCGCCCGGCTCCGGGTCGGGGTCCGGGTCAGGACCGGGACCGCCGGGGCTCGTGGAGAGGGTGAACTCGTCGATGTCGAAGTACGGGCCGGTGCCCTTGAACACCAGGAACAGGGTCCGGGTGCCGGTCGGGGCGGTGACCCCGCCGGTGACCGTGGCGAAGTTCGCGTACCCGCCGGTGGCCACGACGGTGGTCGAACCGACAAGCGGCCCGGTGGGCGAGTCGACCCGCAACTCCAATGTGCCGCCACCACCGGCCGGTGCGCCGACCCGGGCGCTGAACGACTGGACGCCGGTCAGGTTGTAGGGGCGGAACGAGATCCAGTCGTTGTTGTCGACGTAGCCGACCGCCGCGCCGCCGTGCCCCGCCGCCCCGGCGACGACCTGGACGCCGGACGAGTCACCGAAGTGCTCGGCCTGGCGTACCCGTGGTTGCAGGACGGCCTGGGTGTGCGTGGTCAGCGCCGGCTGGCCACCCCCGCCCAGGTCGGTGTACTCGGCGTCGATGATGCCGAAGATGTTCGCCGCCGTGTCGTGCTCGCCGTCGGCCGAGGTCTGGATGACCCCGGTGCAGCCCTGCGCGCTGCCGAGCTGGTGCCCGTGCGAGTCGTGACCGAGGACGTAGTTCACCTTGACCCGGGCGCAGTTGATCGCACCGTCCTGGGCGTCGGTGACGGTGACAGAGAACGGCACCGCGTCCCCGAAGGTGAAGGTCTGCCCGTTCAACGGGGTGTTCACGGTGACCACCGGGGCACTGTTGCCGACCGTGACGACCACGCTCGCGGTGGCCGTCTTGCCTGTGGTGTCCCGGACCGTCAGCGTCGGGCTGCGGGTCCCGTTGGTGGTGTACGTGAAGCTCGGGTTCGCCGCGGTCGAGTCGGTGGTGCCGTTGTTGTCGAAGTCCCAGGCGTAGGTGAACGGATCGCCGTCCGGGTCGAGGGTGCCGGCCGAGGAGAAGGCCACCGTCAGCGGCGCGGTGCCACTGGTCGGGGTAGCGGACACCTTGGCGACGGGTGCTCTGCCCTCGCGGGCGTACTCGATGCGGTAGAGCGCCGAGTTGGCGTCGCCGTTGAACCAACCGGTGCCGTAGTCGAGCACGTATAGCGCGCCGTCCGGGCCGAACTCCATGTCCATGACCTGGGTGCCGGTCCACGGGAACGGGTTGATCTTCAGCGGTTGGCCGGACGCGTCGAGCTTGATGTTCTTGATCCAGCGGCGACCGAACTCACCGGCGAAGTAGGTGCCGTCGTAGTACTCGGGGAACGCCACGGGCGACGTGTTGTTCGGGTCGTACCGGTAGACCGGCCCGCCCATCGGCGACAGGCCACCGCCGGTGAACTCCGGCGGCGAGCCGGAGCCGCCGTACGGCAACCAGGCCGGGACGGCCGGCGGCAGCTGGGTGATGCCGGTGTTGTTGGGCGAGTTGTTGACCGGCCCGCCGGCGCAGTTGAACTTCGCCCCGGACGGTCCGGACGGGAAGGTGTAGTCGTTGTAGGCGTCGTTGCGGGCCGTGCAGTACGGCCAGCCGTAGAAGCCGGGCCGGTCGATGCGGGCGAACTCGACGTTGCCCGCCGGTCCCCGGTTCGGGTCGGCGGTGCCCGCGTCGGGGCCGTAGTCACCGAGGTAGACGATGCCGGTGGCCTTGTCCACGCTCATCCGGAACGGGTTACGGAAGCCCATCGCGTAGACCTCCGGGCGGGTCCGCGCGGTGCCCGGGGCGAACATGTTGCCGGCCGGGATGGTGTAGCCGCCGGCCGCGCTCGGCTTGATCCGGAGGACCTTGCCGCGCAGGTCGTTGCTGTTCGCCGAAGTGCGCTGCGCGTCGAACGCCGGGTTGCGCCCGGCCCGCTCGTCGATCGGGGTGAAGCCGGCCGAGTCGAACGGGTTGGTGTCGTCACCGGTGGACAGGTAGAGGTTGCCGGCCGCGTCGAAGTCCATGTCACCGCCGACGTGGCAGCACATGCCCCGGCTGGTCGGCACGTTGAGGATCAGGGTCTCGCTGGCCAGGTTGATGGTGTTGTCCGCGTTCACGGTGAAGCGGGCCAGTCGGTTGACGCCGTCCCAGACGGCGAAGTCGGCCGGGGTGCCGGTGGCCGGCGCACCACCGCCGGGGGTGCTCAGTGGTGGGGCGAAGTAGGCGTACACCCAGCGGTTGGTGGCGAAGTTCGGGTCGGCCTTGATGCCCTGCAAACCCTCCTCGTCGCCGGTGTAGACCGGCAGGGTGGCGGCGATCTTGGTGTTGCCGGCGGCGTCGGTGTGCCGGATCACGCCGTTGCGGGAGGTGTGCAGAACCCCCCGGTCCGGTAGGACGGTGAGGCTCATCGGCTCGCCGGTCTCGGCCGCGCCCTTGGCCAACTCCACCTGCTGGAAGCTGCTGGTGACGGTGGGACCACAGTCGGCGTCGACCGCGCCGGCGGCCGTCTGGATGCCGCCGAGCAGGTGCTGCCGGAAGTTCGCCTCGGTGTACGACGCGTCGGTGTGCCCCAGACCCGTGTACCAGGCTCGACCGCCGGAGTAGTTCTGGCACCAGGAGATCGGGTGGTCGGCGCCCATGCTCCCGCCGGTGTAGGTGCTCTCGTCCAGGGTGGCCAGCACGTGCGCGTTGCCCCGGGGGTTGGTGCGGTAGTTGTACAACTCGTCGAACCGGTTCCACCGCTGCGGCAGCGTCGCGGTCGACGGGTGCACCTGGTCGGCGACCTTCACTGTGACGTTCTGCTCGGCCGGGTGCGAGGCGAAGTACGCCCCGACCAGTCCCCCGTACCAGGGCCAGTCGTACTCGGTGTCGGAGGCGGAGTGCACGCCCACGTACCCACCGCCGCCCTGGATGTAGCGCTCGAACGCGGCCTGCTGGGCGGCGTTGAGCACGTCACCGGTGGTGGAGAGCCAGATCACTGCGGCGAACCGGTCCAGGTTGGCGTCGGTGAACTGGGCGGCGTCCTCGGTGGCCTCGACGGTGAAGCCGTTGGCCGCACCGAGTTGCTGGATCGCGGCGATGCCCGGGGTGATGGAACCGTGCCGGAATCCGGCGGTCTTGCTGAAGACCAGGACGGTGAACGGTGCGGCGCTGGCCGTGGGTGGCGCGGCGACGATGCCGCCCGCCACGAGGATCGCGCTCAGCGCGAGGCCGAGCCACGATCTCAGGGATCTGCGCACAGTGGGGGTCCTTTCGCGGTGCGAGGGACGGCGTGCGCCGATCACGCCTGGCGGTGGTGGGACGAGATATGTAAATGCATCGTTGCGTCCGGATCACGGGCGCGTCAAGCTCTCTCCCACCATCCGTGAGAGCGTTATCTCCGCAGGTCAGGCACGACCGTACGGAGTGAGATCGAATAACGGTTTTCGGGGCCGCGATCCACCTGCGGAAGGGCGGTTAGGCGAGGCTGGCCTATGCGAATCTTCCCAAAACAGATAGCTGGTGGGGAGTTGTCCCGTCGAGGCCGGGTATGGGAGTGACCACCGACGGAAGCGAGATCGCCATGACCGACATGCTGGAGATGCCGCGGGTGCACGAGTGCACGGTCACCGACTGCGGCTACAACCACGACGGCTGCCACGCGTTCGCCATCACCATCGGGCAGCAGAACGCCAACTGCGCCACGTTCATCGACACCTCGGCGAAGGGCGGGCTGGACCGCGTCATCGCCCAGGTCGGTGCCTGCAAGCGGGCCGACTGCCAGCACAACGCCGAGCTGGAGTGCCACGCGCCGTCCATCAGGGTGGGCCCGGGCCAGGACATCGCGGACTGTCAGACGTACGAACCGCGCTGAGCCCGGCGCGACGCGTGCGAGGGACGGCCGCCACGGCCGTCCCTCAGGCGTGTCATAGGCCGTTACCCCGGGGACGACCATCGGCCGCCGCCGCGGAAGCGGCGATCTGACGACGCTCAGCGGCCGCCCGCGACCAGCTCGGCGATCATCCCCTCGCAACTGCGGACGACGACCTGCGCGCCGCGCCGCTGCGCCAGCGGCAGCAGTGGATCCTCCGCCCGGTCCCGCCACCGCCACTGCGCGTCGGAGGCCACCTCCCAGAGCTGCCGCACGTCGGCCTCGTGCTCGACACCGAGCCGAGCCGCGAGGCCCACCCCGTCGCCGCCGACCAGCCGCTGCGCCTCGGCGGCCAGCTCCGCGTCGAACCCCAGCCGGGTGTTCCGCAATGCCACCAACAGGCGGAGCTCCCGGAACTCGTGCGCACCGGCGAGGATCTGCTCCACCGCGCCGACCAGCTCGGCCGACCCCCGGGTCGGCTCGGCCCGCAGCAGCGCCTCCACCGCGGCCAGCGCCGACCGGGCCTTCAGCGCGTCGCGGCGATCGATGAAACAGCGCGTCACCGACTCGCGCAGCTCGGTGAGACCGCTGCGCCGGATCAACTCGGCGGAGAGCTTCACCCGGCTGTCGAACCCGCTGCGCACCAGCGTGGCCGCCAGCCGGACACCGAAGACCCCGAACCGGCCCAGCAGCGCGGCGCGCACCTCGGTATCCAGCCGCACCGGCAGCTCACCGCGGAGGAAACGGTCGGCGGAGATGAGGTGGACGTCCAGCTCCGCCCGGGGCACCTGGGCCAGGGTCGCGAGCGCGGCGAAGTCCGACTCGCCGAGCATCCGGCCCGCCAGGCCGATCATTCCACTGCACGCCACGACGTTGACGCTGAGCGCGTTCACCCTCGGGTCGCGGTAGTGCCGGCGCGCGAGCTGGCGCGCCGTGAGCAGACCGTCGATCCGGCCTCCGCCGGTCTCGTCGGCGCGGGACAGCACCATGATCACGTTGACCGCGGCGGACTGCCCGACGGCACTGTCCCGTGCCGACTCCAGCACCCGCAGGTCACTGTCGCGACCGTCGCGGGTCAGGTACAACACCGCGTCCGAATCCCGCAGCACCCGCTCCAACACCGGCACCCGACCCTGCTCGGCTCCTCCGGTGACCGCCGGGGTGTCGATCAGCGTGATCTGCCGCAGCGCCCGCGTCGGCCACCGCACCACGATGTCCCGCACGTCCCCCGCACCCCAGCCCAGATCCACCCGCAGCCCGGTCGCCGACTTCACCACTGCCAACTCCTGCGGTGGCTGCCCGACCGGGTAGGCGGTGGCGCGCGGCGCGGCCCCGTCCTCGTACCAGGTGAAGGCGCCGTCCGCCCGCTCGACCGGCGCGACCTCCTCCCCCATCAACGCGTTGAGCACCGTCGACTTGCCCGATCGCCACGGGCCGACGATGGCGATCCGCAGCGGCTGCTCCAACCGGGCCACCTGATGCCGAAGCTCTGCGACGGCCCGGGGATTGTCCTGGTACAGCTCGATGGCCTGGTGCAGCAACCCCCACGCCGCCTCGTCCAGGCGCACCCCCACCGTCATGCCTGCGGCTCCAGCAGCAACGGGGCGGACCGGGCACCAGTCAACTGTTGAGCCTGCTCGTACACCGCGGCCAACCGGGTCATCTTCAACCGGATCTCGCGCTGCCGCTGCTCGCGCAGGGAGGCATCGGTGTCGGCCTCCTGCTTCGCGCTGCGGAACGACTGCACGATGGCCTCCTGGAGCTCCTCGGTCAACCCCGTGAAGTGGTCGCGCAGCATCCGCTGCACCTGCCGGGCGGCGTCGCGGCAGTCTCGGATGATCCGGACGAAGAAGTCGTCGACATGCCGCTGGATGGCCGTCTTGACGGTCGCCTGCCGGCGACGGAGCAACTGCTTGCTCTCGTCGCGGATGCTCTTGCCGCCGAACAACGCCCCGATGCCGACCGAGACTGGATTGATCATCGGCATGCCGGCCAGGGTGGTCGCCAGACCGAACATCAGCATGCCGCCGTACGAGCCCTTCATGCCGGTGAAGAGCTTCTGGCCGGTGGTGAACCGGTCGATCGTCGGCCGTTGCAGCTCGGGTAGTCGCTCGCCGATGTCGTCCGGCATCGTCATCGACCACGGCGGCAGCACGTCGTAGCCGTACCGGTCGAAGTTGGCGGCCACCCTCCGGGCGATCCAGTCACAGCGCTGGATCAACCACTCGTGGTTCGCCTCCGCCGCCTCCACCAGGCTCCTCTCCAGCCAGTCCTGGAAGGTGTCCCAGGCGACCAACGGGTCGGCGGTGTCGAACGCCTCGTCCACCGCGCGCAGGATCTGTCGGGTCCGGTCGCGCAGGTCGTACTCGAGGTCGGCGAGCAGATCGGTGATCTCGTCGGTCAGCGTGTTCTGCCACCGGGTGGAGCACCGGCGCAACTCGTCGACCTCGCGCTGCGCCGCGTGCAACCGGGAGATCGGCCCGGACTGCTCCTCGGCCTGCTGGGTCGCCAATTCGGCGCGCAGCGGCGCGGCCAACTGCTCCACCACCGTCCGGGCCACCGTCTGCACCGCCGCTCGGGCCAGGTGGTCGCCCTTGCCGGCCAGGTCGCGTTGCAGGCGGGCGATCAGCGCGGGAAAACCGGACTCGGCGTTGAGGCCACGGTCATCGGTTGCAGCGGCGCGCAGTCGCAGCGCCGCCGAGACCGGGATCAGCGTCGCCGGGACGCCCGCCTCGGCCAGGTGCTGCCGGTTGCGCTCGGCGACCGTACGCCAGTCCGCAACCAGATCGGTCTTGCTCTGCACCACGATCACGTTCGGATGCGAACGCATGATGTGCAGCAGCATGTTCAACTCGGCGACCGACAACTCCCGGGTGGAGTCGGTGACCAACAGCACGGTGTCCGCGCGGGCGGGCGCGGCGACCGAGGCGGCGGCGCCGATACCGGCGACCTCGTCGGTGCCGGGAGTGTCCACCAGCACCAACCCGGCACCCAGCAGGGCGCGGGGCAGTCCGATCTCGACGTACGCCGGGCCACCGCCCGGCCGACGCCCGACCAGGCCGGCCACCCCCGCCGCGACCTGGTTCAGCGCCACCGGGGTCCGCTCGACGGTCACCGCGGCGGCGGTGCCGGTGGGGTGCCCCGGGGCTGGTGGCGGCGACTGCGCCACCGCCGCGGTGGGGGCCTCGGCGTGCTGCACCACGGTCGGCAGGACGGTCGTACGGCCGTCCCCGACCGGGCAGGCCGGAGCGTTGATGATCGCGTTGATCAGCTGACTCTTGCCCTGGTTCGGCTCGCCGATGACCAGGACACGCAGCGTCGGGTCCAGCAGTTGCGCACGCTTCTGCCGCACCGTCTGGAGTAGGTCACCACGCCCGTGTGCAGTGCATGTGCGGGCGATCTCGTCCAGCACGTCCAACCAGATCCCGGCCATCACCGCACCAAGTGTGCGGATTTCGGCTTAATTATCAAGAGGGACCGGATGTGGAACCGGGAAGGGCCGGATCGCCCGAGACGATCCGGCCCTCCGCTCCGACCGGAAATCCAGGTCAGAGCAGGCCGCCGGTGATACCCAGCAGCCCGTGATCGGACGAGGCGTGCGAGTCGTCGCCGAGCACACCGTCGGTGACCCCACCGGTCACGTCACCGACCGTGTCGGTGACACCGGGGAGGAGGCTGTCCACCTGGTGCGTCACGCCGCCCACCGTCGACGGCACGTCGAGCGGCGGGACCACGCCGCCGACGAGACCGTCGCCGTGCCCGAGGCCCAGCCCGCCGAGGGTGTCGTCGACACCGAGAGAGCTGACGACCCCGCCGAGCTGACCGTGGGTGCCGGAGAGAACACCACCGGTCAGGTCGCCGCCGATCAGATTCGAGTCAGTGCCGCCGAGCAGACCGGTCGGGTCGCCGACGGTGCTGGTGACGTCGCCGAGCACCGGGTCCGCGATCGCGTCCACCGGCTGCACCACGTCGGCGTCGAGGGTGTGCGCCACGTCGGAGACACCGGCCAGGTCGGTGTCGAGGCCGGACGGGCCGATGCCCAGACCGATGCCCGGCAGAACGGTGACCCCGGCGGCGGCGGTCGACGGGTCGACCGCGATGGCGCCGAGCACGCCGGCCTTGACGTCCAGCCCACTGGGCGAGCTGGTGACGCTGATCTGCTGCGCCACGCTCTGCAGCTGACCCACCACGTCGGTGGTGTCGGTGAGCAGCGGGTCCAGCCCGAGCTGCTCGACCGGCGAGGTCAACGGCGCGAGGCCCGCACCCGGCGCGTAGTCGACGACCAGCGGTACGACGTCCTGCACGTCCGCGGCGGTGATGTCGGTGAGCCCGGCGCCCCGCAACGCACCCTCGGGGTCGAGGTCGAAGGCCGACCGCGCGTCCGGGTTCGTCAGTAGGTCGAGCACGAAGTCGTGGAGCGTCTGCTGCGAGTCCATGTGCCGGTTCTCCTCGGATGTGGCATTGGCGGGGTGTCGTACGTCGACAGTGAAGACGCTATTGCCGGGGCCCACCCCCGGGCATCGGGGCTGAGCCCGCATCCGGGCCGGTTGAACTAGGGGCTCCGCCACCTCGTACGTTAGGGGGACAGGGGGAAACCGTCCCGACGAGATTAGGGTCCCGACCAGGGACTGATCTCTGGTACGAACGTAGGAGCCCGCGGGGTTCGCCGGGGGTGGGTCGTCGGGCAGCCGACGCCATCGCCACCGACCGGCCGACTCACGGGGAGAGACAGAGACGATGCCGTACGTCCTGGGGATAGACATCGGAAGCAGCAACACGGCCGCCGCGGTCGCACGACGACGCGGCGCGACCTGGACACGTCCCGAGGCCGTCCCGCTGAGCGCCGGCTCGCCTCTCATGCCGTCGGTGCTCTGCCTGGCCGAGGACGGTTCGCTGCACGTCGGCGAGCCCGCCACCGACGACGGCAGCCGCACCACCCGCGACTTCGTCCACCGGATCGGCGACGACGTGCCGGTGCTCCTCGGCGGCGAGCCGTGCGCGCCGCAGACCCTGACCGCCGAGTTGGCGGCGTGGGTGGTGGAGCGGGTCCACGCCCTCGAGGGCGGGGCGGCCGAGGCGATCGTGCTCAGCCACCCGGCGGGGTGGCGCCCCTACCGAAGGGAGGTGCTGCATCGGGCACTGTCGGCCCTCGGCCTACGGCACGTGACGTTGCTGCCCCGCACGGTCACCGTCGCCGAGAGCCACGCCGCTCGCGGGTTCGCGGGCAGCACGGCCGTGGTCTACGCCCTGGGGGGCAACAGCTTCGAGGCGGCTCTGGTGCGCCGCACCGCGCGCGGCACGTACGAGACGTTCGGCACCCCGCAGGGTCTCGACTCGATCGGCGGCGCCGACTTCGACGAGGCGCTGGCCGAGCATTCCCGTACCGTGCTGGCCCGGGAGTTGGCCGCGACCGGACGTCGCGGGGCCCAGGCCGCGCTGCGCGGGCTGCGCGCGGAGTGTGACCGGGTCAAGCGGGTGCTGACCGTCGACCTGACCGCCGACGTGGTGCTGACCCTGCCGAGCGGCCCGGCCCGGGTGCCGGTGACCCGGGCACAGTTCGAGGCGATGATCCGCCCGACGGTGCAGGCCACCGTCGACCTCCTGCTCCGGGCCGTGCGCAGTGCCGACCTGACTCCGGCGCAGCTCGACGGCGTTCTGCTGGCCGGCGGCTCCACCCGGGTCCCGCTCGTCACCGAGCTGATCAGCGCGGCCCTCCCGGTGCCCGTCGAGGTGGAGCCGGACGCCCAGTTGACCGCCGCCACCGGGGCGGCGATGGCCGCCTGTCAGGTGGTGTCACCACGCCCTCGCCAACCGGCGCCGGCCCGCGTTGCGGCCCCGGTCAGCGGCGCCGGGCCGGCCGGCCTGCCGGCACCACGCCGCCCCCACCACACCGTTCCGGGTGATCCGCCACCGCGGCCCCCGGTCCGGGTCCTCCCACTGGAACTGCCGAAGCCGTCCCGCCTGGCGCTGGCCCGGACCCGGGGACGCGAAGGATGACCCCAATGATCATGAATGACCTCGTCGCACCAGGGTTGACCCTGGACAAGGGGTTGCAGGCGCTGCTGGAGACGGTCGCGCAGGATCCGACCGGCCCACTCGCCGTCGGCGTCGCCGGTCCGGCCGGTCACGGAAAGACCGCGCTCCTCGCCGAGTTGGAGCGCATTCACCAGCGCGCCGGGGTCGCCGTACGCACGATCGCTCCGGAGCCGGGTGAGCCGGTCGACCCCGACACGGTGGTGCTGGTCGACGACGCGCACCTGCTCGACGACGCGCGGATCGAGGCGCTGCTGCGTCTGGTCGCCGGCCGCCGACACCGGTTGGTGGTCGCCCACCGCCCGTGGCCGCGGTCGGCGGCGTGCAGCGAGCTGGTCGACGCCCTGCGACGCGATGGGCAGGCCGTGCTGCTCACGCCGTTCACCCGGGAGCAGACCGCCGCGTACCTCGCCGCCACACCCGAACTGGGCCGCCCCGCCGATCTGGTCGACTTCGTCCACACGCAGACGGCCGGCGTACCCCGGGATGTCGAACGGCTGGCCCGTGGCCTGGCCGGCCCGGAGACCCGGACCGGCGCGATGGTCGACCCACCCCGGTCGGTCATCCTCGAATTCAACCCGGACCTGGAGGTCCAGCCCACCTCGGTACGACGGCTGCTGCTCGCCGTCGCGGCCGGCGGGGCGCTGCCGGTGAGCATGCTCGGCGCGCTGCTGGGTCGGGACCCGGCCGGGGTGGACGAGTTGATTGCCACGACCCGGGCGGCCGGGCTGCTCGGCGCCGACGGCCGGCTCGCGCCGATCGTCCGGCGGGCCGTCGCGACGCTGAGCCCCACCACCGAGCGGACGGCGGTCTGGCGCCGGCTCACCGAGCTGCAGCTCGCTCGTGGTGGCGCGGTGCTGCCGCTGGTCCGTTCCCTGCTCGCGGTCGGCGCGCTCGGTGACTGCCCGGCCGCGACCCTGGCCGCCGCGGCGGACGAGGCGCTGGCCGACGAGCCGGCGTTCGCCGCCGAACTGTTCGCGGCGGCCACGGCGGCCGGACAGCCGCCCAACGCGCGGCAGGCGCTCGCCGCCGCGCTCGCCGGTGACCTCGACGACGCGCTTCGGCTGGCGGACCGGCTGCTGGCCACGGCCGCTCCCCCGGAGCGCTCCGAGGCGGCCGTGGTCGCCGCCACCGCCCTGGCCCACCGTGGTCACGTCGGTCGCAGCGTCGAGCTGTTCCGGTGGTCCGGCAGCGCCTCGGCGGCGGCGTTCGCCATCGTCGGCGGCCTCGCCGCCGGTGAGCTGGCCGCTACCACCGAGTCACCGGCGGGTGACCCGGCGGGCGAACCGCCCACCCTGCACGCCAGCGCCGCCCGACTGATGGCCAACGGTGTACGGGAGAGCGTGACCGGCCCGCCGACCGCCGCGCTCTCCGCGCTCGTGCAGGCCGCCGCGCTGCTGGAGCCGGACGGCCGAGCGGCGCTGCTGCCGGACAGCCCAGCGGCCCTCGCCGCCTTGACGGCGGTGCACTGCGGTGAGCTGGAGATCGCCGAGCGGGTGCTGCACCGGGCCCTGGGCGCCGGTGTCGGCGGCCCGCTGATGGCCCGCCGCCATCGGCTGTTGCAGGCCTGGATCCTGATGGTCCGTGGCGAGATCCACGCCGCCGGCGAGCGCCTCGCCACGGTGACGCTCGACGGGCGGCAACTGGAGTCACGCGACCAGCTCTTCGCCGCCGCGATCCGGATGGGCATCGGCCGGCGCAACAGTGACCTCGGGGCGCTCAAGCGGGGTTGGGGGCAGGCGCTGGAGGCCGTGGTGCGGCACCCGATCGACCTGTTCACCCTGCTGCCGCTGGGTGAGCTGGCCATCGCGGGCGCGCGGCTGGGTGACCTGGCCCGGCTGGAGCCGTACCTGCACCAGGGGCGTTCGCTGCTCGACCGTCTCGGCAACCCACCACTGTGGAGCGTGCCGTTGCACTGGAGCGGGCTGCACGCCGCCATCCTGACCGGCGAGCCGACGGTCGCCGACGAACACGTCGCGGCGTTGCTCGCCGCCGCTGGTCACAGCCGGTACGCGGCCGTGGTCGCCGCCGCCGCGGAGAGCTGGGTGGAGGTGCTCCGCGGGGATGTCGACCCGACCCGGGTGGAGGCCGCCGCCCGCGGACTGCACGACACCGGGTTGTGCTGGGACGGCGCCCGTCTCGCCGGGCAGGCCGCCATCCGCACCGCGGACCGGCGGGCGATGACCACCCTGCTGGAGTGCGCCCGAGCGTTGCAGGGACGACCCTCCGGCGGGCACGCCGGTCAGACACCGACGACCGGCGCGAGCACGGCACGGGTCACCGGCCCCACCCAGCACGGGCTCAGCGACCGCGAGTACGAGGTCGCCGAGCTGGTGCTGGCCGGATTGACCTACCGGGAAATCGGCGACCGGCTCTTCATCTCCGCCAAGACCGTCGAACACCACGTGGCGCGGATGCGCAACCGGCTGAACTGCGCCAACCGCACCGAGCTGCTGGCGTTGCTGCGCACCCTCGTCGCCGACCGGGCCAGCGACAGCGCCGGGCAGCCGTGGCCGCAGCGGACGAGCCGATGACCCGTAACGATGTCCGGCTGATCCGGACCAGGCTGGCCGTGCTGGCCGCCGTGCTGGTCACGCTCTGGTCGTACGCGGCCTACGTGTCCACCCAGGATGCCGTCGACCTGCTGCGCGTCCGGGCGCTGGCGGACACGCTGGGCCAGCCCATCGACCGCCTGATCCTGAGCCTGCAGACGGAACGCCGGATCACCGCCGAGACGCTCGCCGAAGCGGGGCAGACGACGCCCGAGCTGGCCGGGGCCCGCCAGGGCACCGACCGGGCCGCCGCCGAGATCCGCGAGTTCACGAAGGGGCGCGACCTTCGGCTGCTCAGCGCCGGCACGGTCCGCGACCGGGCCGGCGAGCTGGTCCGACGGCTCGACGGCCTCGGCACGACCCGGTCCCAGGTGGACACCGGGCAGCTCGACCAGGCCACGGCCACCGCCGGGTACGACGAGGTCATCGACGTCGCCTTCCGGGTGTACGGCCCCGAGTGGGGCGCGTACGAGAGCGGGTTGGCGGCCGACACCCGCGCGGTGATCGCGCTGGCCCGCGCCCGGGAGTTGCTCGCCCGGGAGGACACCCTGGTCAGCGCGGCCCTGACCGGGGCACGGCTCGGCGTCGACGAGCGGCGCCGGCTGACCGCACTGGTCAGCATCCAGCGGTACGCGCGCACCGATGCCGCGGCCGGGCTTCCGCCCGCCGGTCAGGACGAGCACCAGCGCCTCGCGACCGGCCCCGAGTTCGCGGCTCTGCTCGCCCTGGAGGACCGGCTGCTGCTCCAGGCGGGCAGCACCAACGCCCTGGCCGGTCTCACCGTCCAAGGCTGGCGGGCAGCGGCGGACGCCGCCCTCGGCGCGCTGCAGACACTGGTGACGAGCACCGCCCGCAGCAGCGTCGAGCGGGCCACACCGGGTGCCGCCATTCTCATCGCGCGTACCGGGGCCGTGGTGGGGCTCGGCCTCATCGTCGTCCTCGTGCTCCTGCTGAGCTGGGCGGGCACCGTCCGACGTCTGACCAACGAGCTGACCAGGCCGGACGCCGACCCTCCGGCGCCGGCGCAGGACGCTCCGGCCCCAGCGAGGGAACCTGCGATGCCGGGGGGTGACGCCGAGCGGGAGCTGTTCCTGGGGCTGACCCGACGCAATCAGATCCTGCTGCGCGAACAACTCAGCCTGCTGGACGGGATGCAACGTCGGGAGCGGTCCACCGAGGAGAACGGCGAGCTGTTCCAGCTCGACCACCTCACCACGCGGATCCGACGCAACGTGGAGAAACTGATCACCCTGGCCGGCGCGAGACCCGCCCGCCGCTGGCGACGCCCGGTGCCGCTGCTCGACGTGGCACGCGGCGCGGTCGCCGAGGTGCCGGACTACCACCGGGTCCTGATCGCGCCGCACTGGCCCTGGTCGCTCGCGGGGCCGGCCGTCACGGACGTCATCCACCTGCTGGCGGAGCTGATCGAGAACGCCCTGGCCTTCTCCGGCGCGGACACCACAGTCCGGGTCAGCGGCGAACAACGACCGCAGGGGTGCGCCGTCCTCGTCGTCGACGACGGTCCCGGCCTGGACGCCGCCGCGTTGGCCGAGGCGAACCACCTGCTCGGCCAGCCGCCAGCGGACGGCCCGCCCGCGGGCCTCGCCGGCTGGTACGCGACGGCCGTACTGGCCGGCCGTTGCGGCGCCCACGTCTCGCTGCGCCCCAGCCGGCGCGGTGGGACGGCCGCGATCGTGCTCCTGCCCGCCCAACTGGTCACGGTCACCGACACCGGCCGCACACCGGCCAGCGCACCACCCGACACCCCGTACCCACCGGCCCGCACCGACCTGCCCGACCCGAGCGGCGACGGCGCGCTGCCGACGCGGGTCCGCCACCCCGGGCCGACCGGCCCGGGACACGGCAGGACCAGCCTCGACACGGTCGAGTTGCCAGTAGCGAGAACAGCAAGGAGACCTGAATGACGTCTGCAGTGGTCACCGAGGACGGCCTGACCGACGCCCTGAACAACCTGGTCGACCGGGTGCACGGCGCGGAGTTCGCCGTGGTGCTCTCGCCGGACGGGCTGCCGCTCGGCGGGTCGCGGCGGGTGGGGGAAAAGCTGGCCGAGCAGATCTCCGGCGTGGTCGCCGGCCTGATCGCGTTGGGGCTGGCCGCCACCCGCACCTGCGACGCTGGTCGGCTGCGCCAGATCGTGGTGCAGATGTCGCGAGCGTTCCTGTTCATCGCCACCATCCCGAACGGGACCATCCTCACCGTGCGGATCGCCGGTGACGACGTCGAGGTCGGTGACATGGCGTACGAGGTGGCGCTCTTCGTGGGGCAGGCCGAGCGGCACCTGCCGATCACTCTGGGCCCCGCCTCCTCGGTGACGATCGGGGACACTGGTGCACACCAGCGGCACCACTGACGAGGCGTGGTACGACGACGACGCGGGCCCGGTCGCCCGGCCCTACACGATGACCGGGGGGCGCACCGCGCCCGCACGCGGCAAGTTCGACCTGATCTCGCTGGTCGTCGCCCGGCGGGGGGTCACGCCCCCCACACCGCTCTTCCCCGAACAGGCGCGGATCGTCGAGCTGTGTCACCATCCAGTGTCGGTGGCCGAGGTCGGTGCCGAGTTGGACCTTCCGCTGGGGACCGTCCGGGTGCTGCTCGGCGACCTGCTCGCGGCCGGGCTGATCGAGACGCACGAACCGCCGATGCTGTCGGAGTTGCCGACCGAGGACCTGCTCGAGGCGATACTCGTCGGGCTCCGCGCTCTGTGACCGGGTAGGTGCCATCCGCGACCCGGACGGATCGTGGGCACCCACCCGGCGACGAACTGAAGGAGAGACAGGCAGTGCCGGCAACACCACCCCAGCCACGCCGTACTGTGGCGATCATCCTGCTGGATCGGATCGTGGCCCTCGTCACGACCACACGGCGGGTGCTCACCGGCCGGGAGGACGTCTCGCGGGCCACCTGGGTGGCCGTCATCGCGGCGCTCGGGGTGCTGATCGCGACGGCCATCTCCGTCGTCGGGGTGCTGCGGACGCCGGAGAAGCTGACACCGGTGACCCTCGACCCGCCGCCACCGGCGGAGCAGGTGGGCGGGTCGCCGTCCGGTACGCCCCGTGCGCAGGCGCGACCGGCGGTCACCAGCCCGGCGGCGCCCGCTTCCCCACCCGCCTCGGCCTCCTCGGTCCCACCGGTCGTCGCGTCGTCGGGCCGGCCCACGCCGACCGGTGCGACCGCCGAACCCACCCCGGCGGCCCTGGGCGCCGACTTCGCCATCACGGACAACGCCCTGCTCAGCTACGGCGCGACCGTGACGATCAACAATCCTGGCTCGGTCCCGGCGCCGCAGTGGACGCTTGTCGTCACCCTGCCCCGGGAGTCGCTGGGAGTCAGCGGGGTCGAGGGAGCACAGGCCAGCCGGGACGGCGCGGTGTGGACGTTCGTGCCGGACGCGAACACCGGCCAGGTGCCCGGCAACGCCTCGGTCCGGGTGACGTTCCGGGTCAACGGATCGTTGACCGGTTCCGCCCCCAAGGCGTGCACCATCGACGGGGCCGCCTGCTCCGGCCTGTCGAACTGACCAACCGGGTGCACCCCGATCGAGCGCGTACACCAGGCGTTCCGGTGGCAGCCATGCTTGATTGATCATCAGTTCGGGCGCGCTTCGTACCGTCGCGACCATGACTGTCCTACCCGCACCACCGTCGCCTCGCCGCGCCGGGTCGCGCCTCGGCGCCCTGGGTACCCGGGCCGCTGCCGCCGTCGCCGCCCTCGCCGTCACCGGCGCTGCCGTCGCGGTCGCCGTCGCGACCTCGTCGCCCGCCACCGCCGAAGCGGGCAGCGTCGTCGTCTCGGAGAACTTCTCGACCGGTTCGCTGCCCGCCGGTTGGCACGCGGTCGACGGCGCCTGGAAGGTCGAGAACGGCCGACTCTACGGAACCTCGGCCAGCTCCAGCGACAACAACAAGATCACTTTCGGTCGACACCTGAACGACTTCCGCCTCGAGGCGACCATGCGCTTCGAATCGGTCTCGGCCGCCACCCGCTGGGCCTCGCTCGGCATCGACGTCCCCGCCAGTGGCGCGACCCCCTGGTGGATCGCCACCATGCGCAGCGGCACCACCGCCGCCAACGGGCTCGAATTCGCCCAGCGGACCACGGCCAACGCCTGGGTCGTGACGAACACCGCCTCCGCTCCGTCCGCCGCCGGCATCGGCCGCGACGTGCGCGTCGCCGTCGAGGTGCACGGCAACCAGGCCCGCTGGATCTTCGACGGGCGGGAGGCGATGCGGACCAGCAGCCTCCAGCGTTCCGCCGACGGCGTCCAGGGGCTCTTCGTCAACGGCGCGACCGTGTCGTACGACGACGTCACCGTCACCGAGCTGGCGCCGAACGGCTACCTCCGCCCGGAGGGCAGCCCGTTCACCGTGATCGCCCACCGGGGAGCGTCCGCCGCCGCACCGGAGAACACTCTCGTCGCCCAGGAGATCGCCCGTAAGGGCGGCGCCGACTGGATCGAGAACGACGTCCAGCCGAGCAAGGACGGCATCCCGTTCATCCTGCACGACGGCACCGTCGACCGGACCACCGACGGCACCGGCAACATCCGGGACCTGACCGCCGCGCAGATCAAGGCACTCGACGCCGGCTCCTGGTTCGGCCCCCAGTACGTCGGCGAGCGGGTGCCCACCCTCGCCGAGCAGCTCGCCGACCTGCGGACCCGGGGCGGCAACCTGCTCGTGGAGATCAAGGGCAAGCACACCCGCGACGAGGTCGCCACGATCATCCAGGTGATCCGGGACGAGCAGATGATGGGCCGGGTCTTCATCCAGAGCTTCGAGGTCGACGCCCTGAGGTACACCTACGAGATCGCCCCCGAGCTACCGCTCGGCCTGCTCCGCAGCACCCTCGACGCCGACCCGGTGGCGATCGCGAAGGAGCTGCACCTGACCGCGTACAACCCGGACGGAAACGCGCTGTTGGCCAAGCCGGAGGTCGTCGCCCCACTGCACGCCGCCGGGGTCGCCGTGATGGCCTGGACGATGGACTCCGCCGGCCTCTGGCAGCGGCTGGAGCGGATCGGCACCGACGCGATCATCACCAACCGGGCGGCGGAGCTGGTCGGCTGGAACTCGGCGTTCGTCCAGCGAACCTCCGCCGACCCGACCGTGCAGATCACGTCGCCGACCAACGAGGCTCGGCTGGACCGGGCGCAGTCTCCGGTGATCGCGGTAGCCGCGACCAACGCGGACACCGTCACCGTCACGCTGGACGGTAAGAAGTCGGCCGCCGGGCGCAAGCTCGACCTGGCCAAGCTGACCGCCGGCCGGCACACCATCTCCACCGAGGCCATCGGGCCGGAGGGCACCGCCACCGCGACCAGCACCTTCACCGTGACGGTGAACCAGGCCGGCCTCGGCTACCTGATCCTCACCTCGGGAGCGGACCCGGCCGCCGTCACCGCGATGACCACCAAGCTGGCCCACGCCCAGTACGCCGAGCTGGCCACCTACGCCGACCGGCAGGCCGGCAAGCTGGTGCCGGCGGACGTCGCCAGCGTCATCGCCGCCGACGCCCGCACCCTCGCGCTGAAGTAGCGGCTCTCCGGGTGGGGGGGGGGCCGGGGGCCCCCCCCCCCCCCACACACCGGGGGGCGCCGGGCGCGGCGAGAGCCCCACACCAACAAAGCCGACCCACCCCCGCCACCCCCCCCCCCAAAAAACAC
>NZ_JBITGG010000030.1:0-78355 GCF_044456765.1 Micromonospora sp. NPDC050784
GGGGCACTCGTGGGGGGGGCCGGGGGCCCCCCCGGGGGGGTGGGCCCACACGCGGGGGGGCGCCCCCCGGGCCGCGCCGCCCCGGGGGGCGCGGCGGGCCCCCCCCCCCCCGCGCCCCCCCCCCCCCGCCGACCCAGCCCCGACCTGCCGACCCGGCCGCGACCTGCCGGCGCGTCACCCGGCGGGGTCGCTCAGCCGGCGCGGCTGCGCAGGGTGGCGATCGTCGAACCGGCGAGCGTGAGCAGGCAGTCGGGGAGCAGCCCATCGGCCGCCGCCGCGCCGAACAGGGCCTCGCCGGTCGGTTCGTCCCGATTGGCGTACGCACTGACGAAGCGGGCCACCCAGCGGGTGTCGTACCCGGCCTGGTCGATCCCCGGAAAGTCGAGCGCCGCCCCGCTGGCCGCCGGCGCGTCGCCGAGCATGGTGGCGGCCAGGCACCAGGCGACGCCGTACGCGCCGTTCAGGCCGGCCCGGTCGACGACCGCGTCGAACGCTCCCACCACCGCGTCTCCATCGCCGGTCAGCGCCGAACGGAGCACGGCGGCCGCGTCATCGAACGTCTGCTGTGGTAGGTCGGTCACGCAGCGCACAGTAGGACGGGCGGTCAAGCTTCCCCCGCAACCGTCACTGTCCGTGTTCAACGCGAGCTACCTGCGCATTACGCCACCTCCACGGTCCCGCCGCCGGCCTCGGCACGCTAATGTGCGCAGCGGACCTTCGCCGGAGGAAGGACGACCATGTTCGAATCACGCCGCTCGCGGATAGCCACACTGGCTGTCTGCGCGACGATCCTGCTCGCCACAAGCGCTTGCGGGGATGACAAGCCCGAGGAGGCGAGCGCCCAACAGGTGCGCCTCTACGGCACGGACGGCAACATGCTCAACTCCTATCCCGCGGAGTTGAAGGAACGGGCCAGTCTGGTGGACGGGATGAAGGGCACCACGCCCCTCGTTCCGCTGCCCGACGACTTCAAGAGCCGGCTACGGGCCGTCAATCCGGCGCTGACGGACTACCTGTACTCCGCCGAGACGTACGACGCGGTGGTGATCGCCGTGCTCGCCGCTCAGCTGGCCGGAAGCACCGACCCGGCCGCCATCGCGAAGCAGATCGTCGCCGTGACCAACGACGGGCAGCGCTGCGAAGACCCGGCGAGCTGTCTCGCGCTGGCCCGCAACGGGCAGGACATCGAGTACCGCGGCGTCTCGCTGACCCGGGCGGGTTTCACCGACAAGGGTGAGCCGGCCACCGCGAGCTACGCCACGCTGACCTTTGACGGGCAGCAGATCAACGACGGTAAGACCGAGTTCGTCGGCGCGGGCATCGAGTCGGCGGCGAGCACCAAGACGCCGCCGAAGCCGAAGAAGCAGCGCCCGGGTGGCGACACCGACCAGGAGCCGCTGATCCTCGGCGGCCTGTTGCCGAAGACCGGTGACCTCGCGATCGCCTACCCGCCGATGGCCGCCGGCGCCGCGCTGGCGATCAGGGAGATCAACGCCGCTGGCGGCGCACTGGGCAAGCCGGTGACGTGGCTGGACGGCGACGACGGCACCAACCCGGCAGTGGCCAAGGCCACGGTGGCCAAGCACGTGACGGACGGCGTCAGCGTGATCATCGGCGCGGGCGGTTCGGGCATCTCCCGGGCGGTGCTGCCGGACGTGGTGCAGGCCGGGAAGATCCTCTTCTCCCCGTCCAACACCGACAGCAGCCTGACCGACGTGGAGGACGGTGGCCTCTACTTCCGCACCGCCCCGCCGGACAGCCTCCAGGGCCGGGCGCTGGCCGACGTCATCCTCCGCGACGGGTCACAGAAGATCGTCATCGTCGCCCGCAAGGACTCCTACGGTGAGGGCCTGCAGGGCACCGTCCGCGACGAGCTGGAGAAGGCCGGTATCGCCAACGACCGGCTCAAGCTGTTGACGTACGAGCCGCCGGCCGACGCGAAGGCCGCCCCGGTCGACTTCAGCAGCGGCGCGAAGCAGATCAAGGAATTCGGCGCGGACGCCGTACTCATCATCGGTTTCGGTGAGTCCGCCCAGGTGATCCGCGGCCTGGCCGACGCCGGGGTGCAGATCCGGCAGTAGGCAGGACCCGAAACCACTACGGCCGCACCGGCTTCCCGCGGGTGCGGCCGTTTGGTACGCGGGATCAGCGCGGCCGGCGGCGCTCCAGGAACTCGGTCATCCGACGGTGCTTCTCCTCGTCCTCGAAGAGCACCGCCTGGCTGACCAGGTCGAGGTGCGGGTGCGCGGCGGCCGGCGCGTCCACCGCCAGCTTGGTCAGCCGCACCGCCAACGGTGAGCCCAGGGCGATCTCGTCCAGCAACGCGTGCGCCACCGTCAGCAGCTCGCCGGGCTCGTCCACCACCCGGTTCACCAGGCCGATCCGCAGCGCCTCGGCGGCGTCCACCCGCCGGCCGGTGAAGAGCAGCTCCTTGGCCCGGCCCTCACCGATCAACGCGGGCAACCGGTGGGTCGCGCCGGCGCCGGCCAGGATGCCCAACCGCACCTCCGGCTGACCGAAGACCGCCCGCGCCGTGCACACCCGCAGATCGCAGGCGTACGCCAGCTCCGCGCCACCGCCCAACGCCGGCCCGTCGACGGCCGCCACGGTCGGCATCGGCAGCGCCCGGATGCGTGCGAAGGCGGCCGAGTTGATCGCGGCGAGGGCGTCCGTGCGGCCCCGTTCGCGGAGCTGGCCGATGTCGGCGCCACCGGCGAAGATGCCCGCCGCGCCACCGGTGAGCAGCAGCAGGCGCGGGCGCGCCTCCAACTCGGCGCAGACCTGGTGCAACTCGGCGATCAGGTCGGCGTCGATGGCGTTGCGCTTCTCCGGCCGGTCCAGCGTGACCACCAACCGGTCCGGCCGCTCCTCGATCCGTAACCCGCTCACTGAGTCGACCTTTCGTTCGCGACTGCGGGGCTCGCAAGCTCACTCCTCGCGCTCACTGTTTGACACCGGCTTCCCAGCGGTAAAAGCCCTGCCCGGACTTCTTACCCAGCCGCCCGGCGGCCACCATCTCCACCAGCAGCGGCGGCGGTGCGAAGCGGTCCCCGTACGCGGCCTGGAGGGTGCGGGCGATGTCCAGCCGCACGTCGAGGCCGACCAGGTCAGTGAGCTCCAGCGGCCCGATCGGATGCCGGTAGCCGAGCACCATGGCCTTGTCGATGTCCGCCGGGCTGGCCACCCCGTCGGCGACCATCCGGATCGCCTCCAGCCCGAGGGTGACCCCGAGCCGGGAGGTGGCGAAGCCGGGCATGTCGCGTACGACGACGGGGTCCTTGCCCAGCCGACCGGCGAGCGCGACGGCCGCGGCGGTGGTCTCCTCGGCGGTGGCCGGGCCGACCACGATCTCCAGCAGCGCCATCGCCCAGACCGGGTTGAAGAAGTGCAGGCCGAGGAAGCGCTCGGGCGCGTCCAGCTCGGCGGCCAGATCGCCGATGGCGATGCTGGAGGTGTTGCTGCCCAGCAGCTCCGGGCGCAGCGCGGCGGCGTCCCGGAGCACCGCACGCTTCAGGTCGAGGCGCTCCGGCACCGCCTCCACGATCACCTGGGGGGCGGGGGCGACCTCGGCGAGGGTCGGGCGCAGCGTCACCCGCTGCCGGTTCGTGGCGGCCTCGTCGGCGCTCAGCTTCCCGCGCTGCACCGCCCGCTCCCACAGCTCGGCGAGCCGGTTCAGCGCGGCGGCGCCCCGCTCGGGGTCCACCTCGACCACCTCGACGGCGTGCCCGGCGCCGGCCGCCACGTACGCGATGCCGAGCCCCATCGTGCCGGCACCGACGACCACGAAACGATCGCTCATCACGCCTCCCTGTCCCGTCCGCCGACGCGCGGGGTCCCCGCCACACCGGCCCGGGTGTCCCGCCCGCTCCGCTCGCTCATGGTGCGACCCTAGACAGCGCGACGACCCGGCCCATGCGTGGGGGAGCGCCGGATCGGGTAATGACGGCCCGTCAACCGAGGGAAGGACCGCATCGACATGAGCCAGGCACCGGAGAGCGTCACCGACGGGGAGACCGTGGAGACCCGAGGCGACGAGCGGGTCGAACTGCTGCGCGCCGACACCAACAACGACGGCAAGACCGACGTGTGGGTGGTGGACACCGACGGCGACGGCAAGGCGGACCTGTTCCAGTTCGACACCGACGGTGACGGCAAGGTGGACATCACCATGGTCGACATCGACGAGGACGGCCAACCGGACGAGGTGGTCGACGGCGACGGCGGCCTCCCGCCCGAGCAGCTCCCCCCGACCGTCCAGGTCTGAGACGTACGGCGGCCCCCGCCCTCCGCCCGGCGGAGCGCGGGGGCCGTCGCTCAGTCGACGAGGCGCAGGGTGGCCAGGTAGTAGGGGGCGTCGCTGTCGTCCACATCGGTGAGCCGCCAGCCGGTGCCGTGGACCAGGCCGGCGAACTCGTTGGGCGAGCAGACCAGATAGTCGAACCATTCGGTGCTCAACTCGCGGTAGCGCAGCCGCAGCCGCAGCTGGCCACCGAGCCGGCCGCGCCGACGGTTGCGCTCGTGATAGCCGGTGTGCAGCGGGTCGCGGGTGCCGTACGGGTCGGTGCCCTGCGCGATGATCTGCGCCCCCGGTCGGGCCAGCGCGGCGAGCGCGGCCAGGAACCCGGGAGCGCGCTCCCGCCCCTCGAACAGCCCGAGGTTGTTGCCGAGCAGTAAAAACGTGTCGTACCGCGGACCGTCGGCGACGTGCGTGTCCACGGTGCCGTGCACCACTCGCCGGACCCCGCGACGCCGGCTCACCTCCAGCGCGCCCGCGGAGGTGTCCAGCCCGGTGACCGGCACGCCGCGCTCCTGGAGCAGCAGCGCGATTCGGCCGGCTCCGGTGCCGATGTCCAGCGTCTCGCCGCGCGCCCGGTCCACCGCGCGGTGGTCGTACGGCTGCCACTCCGCCGGCCCGTCCAGGTAGTGCGCGGCCGGGGCGCCGTTGATCAGACCGTCGTCCCGTTCGATGATCTCGATGACCGGTCGCGGCAGTCGCCCACCGACCAGGGGCCGGGGGCCCACTCCGGTGGCCACGGCGAGCGTGTCCCGCAGCAGTTCGCCGATCACGTCACCGATTAGAGGCTCACCCGTCACGACGTTCACGCTATCCGGCCACTCAGCGGCCCGCGCCGGCCGTATCCTGGCGGCGTGACCACGCTGGACCGGCTGTCGGCCGAGAAGTACATCCTGCTCACGACCTTCCGCAAGGACGGTCGGGCGGTGCCGACCCCGGTCTGGTCTGTACGCGACGGCGAGGCGTTGGCGGTCTGGACCCGGGCCGACTCCGGCAAGGTGAAGCGGATCCGCCACAACGGCGAGGTGACAGTGGCACCGTGCGACGTGCGGGGCCGGCCACACGGGGCTGAGGTGCCGGCTCACGCGACGATCTACGGCGGCGGTGACACCGGTCGGGTCCGCGACCTGCTCAAGCACAAATACCGCCTGATCGGCCGGCTGAGCCTGCTGGGCAGCCGGTTGCGTCGCGGCGAGGGCGGCACGGTCGGCATCCGGGTGACATTGACCGAGCCGCAGCGCTGACCGGCGCCGGCGTCGTGCTCGCCGGGCATGGAAAGGGGCGGCGGACCGAGGTCCACCGCCCCTGACGTAAAAAACTGTCGCCGGCTCAGTCGCCCTGCCGCTGCTGCGGGATCTGGCCCTGCAGCAGCGCCCTGACCTCCGACTCGCGGTACCGACGGTGGCCACCCAGGGTGCGGATGGCACTGAGCTTGCCAGCCTTGGCCCACCGGGTCACCGTCTTCGGGTCGACCCGGAACATCGACGCCACCTCGGCCGGCGTGAGTAGCGGCTCTGGTTCGTGCGTTCGCGATGCCATCGGTCACTCCTCCACATGTATAGACATCGGCCGGGGTCCCGCCGGCCGACGCGTCTCCCATGGTCCGGCTAGTCCCCGATGTCCGACATGGGCCGAACGGATGAAGGTCCCTAGACGGACGGATGAACCATGCCCGATTTTTACGACTTTTACACGGCAGAAACTACCTTATTCGGACTCATGATCACGGTTCGTGATGCGTCAACTACGAGCGCAACTCACCTTGGGAGCGCTCCTAGGGTGATATGCCCTAGTTGCACCGCTCCAACAGCTGCACTGCGCGCCACCGAGCCACCAACTTGTCGTACGCGGCCGACGCCTCCTCGGCCTCGCCGCGGGACAGCCCCGCGAGGCCGCTGGCGACCAGCTCGGGCGAGTCGTCCGCGGCCAGGGTCTCGTCGGAGAGCAGGTCGACCAGACCGCCGTAGTCCAGCTCCACCACGGACCGCGGATGGAACTCCTCCAGCCAGCGGGCCGCCTCCTCCACCGCCTCGGTGATCGGCGCCTCGCCCACCGACTTGCGCAGCACGGACAGCGCCCGCGACGAGCGGCGTCGAGCCTTGGAGATCTCGGTGCGGTAGCGCAGCGCCCGCCGGCCCGGCTGGGTGACCAGGTCGCGCTCCGCCGGGTCGAAGAGCACGAACCACCGCAGCGGTACGCCCCAGGTGGCGATCTGCTCGTGCACCCGGGGCACCCCGTGCTCCAGCACCCGGGCGCCGCTGCGCCAGTCGTCCACCACCGCCCTGGCCTGCCCGGCGAGCACCGGCGGCACGAAGGCGTCGGCGAGCACCGAGGGCACCCCGTCCCGGGCGCTCAGCGCCGCCTCAGCGACCCGGATGCGCAGGTTCCACGGGCAGACCAGCAGGCCGTCGTCCGTCTCCAGGACGTACGCCTCCTCCGGCAGGTCCGGTAGCCGGGTCCAGCCGGCGCCCAGCGCCTCGATCACCGCCGTCCGCTGCCGACCGGGCCCCTCGACCGGGGCGACCGCGCGCCCCTCCGAGACGTAGCGGCGCCAGTAGCTCTGCCGGTCTCGGTCGAAGGCGGCCAACGGTTCGTACACGCGCAGGTAAGAAGCGAAGAGCGACGGCACCGCGCGATCCTCCCACGAACCACGCCCGTACGCGCTCAGCGGCCGGAGCACGCGCGCCGCAACGTGGGACGGCGGTGGCGTGTCGAGCGCCCGCAGGGCAGCCGATACTAGGCTCGATCACACCGGCAGCATCCCCGCCGGGGTCCACCAGGTCCGCGTCCCACAAGGACGCACACCACCGTAGGAGCCAACCATGGGCGTATTCGCGAGCACCGACGACCCGATATCGACCGGTCACGAACAGGTCGTGTTCTGCCAGGACAAGCAGAGCGGCCTGAAGGCGATCATCGGGATCTACTCCACGGCGCTGGGCCCGGCGCTCGGCGGCACCCGCTTCTACCCGTACGCGAGCGAGGACGACGCCCTCGCCGACGTGCTGGACCTGTCCCGCGGGATGGCGTACAAGAACGCGCTCGCCGGGCTTGACCTGGGCGGCGGCAAGGCCGTCATCTGGGGCGACCCGGAGCAGATCAAGAGCGAGGCGCTGCTGCGCGCGTACGGCCGCTTCGTGGAGTCCCTGGGTGGCCGCTACTACACCGCCTGCGACGTCGGCACGTACGTGGCGGACATGGACGTCGTGGCCCGGGAGACCCGCTACGTGACCGGGCGCAGCGTGGAGCACGGCGGCGCCGGCGACTCGTCGATCCTCACCGCCTGGGGTGTCTTCCAGGGGATGCGGGCCGCGGCCGAGCACGTGTGGGGCACCCCGAGCCTGCGAGGCCGACGGGTCGGTGTGGCCGGCCTGGGCAAGGTCGGCAAGTACCTCACCGGGCACCTGCTGGAGGATGGCGCCGAGGTGGTCGCCACCGACGTCAACCCGAAGGCGCTGGCCTGGGTACGCACCAACCACCCGCAGGTCACCCTCGTCGACGACTCCAGCGCGCTGGTCGCCGCGGACCTCGACGTGTACGCGCCGTGCGCGCTGGGCGGCGCTCTGAACGACGACACCGTGCCGGCGTTGCGCGCCAAGGTGGTGACCGGGGCGGCGAACAACCAGCTCGCCCACCCGGGCATCGAGAAGCTGCTGGCCGACCGGGGCATCCTCTACACCCCGGACTACGTGGTCAACGCGGGCGGCGTCATCCAGGTGGCCGACGAGATCGAGGGCTTCAACTTCGACCGGGCGAAGCTACGGGCGACCCGGATCTACGACACCACCCGCGAGATCCTGCACCTGGCTGACGCGGAGGGCGTGCCCCCGGCCGTGGCCGCCGACCGGCTGGCGGAGCGGCGAATGGCGGACGTCGGCCGGCTGCGCGCGATCCACCTGCGCTGAGCGGTCCGTTCCCGGGGGCGGATCGACGAGATCCGCCTCCGGGCCCCGACGTCGGGCCTAGCTGGGTAAGCTGAGCCCGGGTCAATTTTGATGCGGTTTGTCCGGTGTCACGGGCGCTAACCGTTCCGCTCCTTACCCGGTACACTGGGTGACGGCCGGATCGACGCGACGCGCAGAGCCGGCTGACGGTAACCCGAGGTGCCGAACGGTGGCATCCCCATGTACCGTAAGAGCCACGAGAGATGCCTGACGTCATCGGGGCCCGCCTTCGGGCTGCCCCGCATTCTGTGCGAGGGGGTCGAGCCATGGGGCGCGGCCGTGCTAAGGCCAAGCAGACTAAGGTGGCGCGGGAGTTGAAGTACCACTCCCCGAACACCGACCTCACCGCCTTGCAGCGCGAACTGGCGGGTGCTGGTAAGTCTGAGCACCACTTCGACGACGACTCTAAAGAGTTCGTCGACGACGATGATGAGGATCACGCGGACGACGATCCGGATCCCTGGGTCCGTCCGACCCGCTGACCTCTCGACGCAGCTGAGCACGCGGTAACCCCCGCGTGCTCACGCGCGTCCTGTGCAGGTGCGGTCGCCGACGATCAGGGGCCTGGCCCGACCGGAGCCATCCGGCCGCTCGACAGGCCCCTGACAACGGCTCCCCTCAGCGCGGGCGATTGTTCCAGTTGTAGAACGTCGGGATGTTCTCGAAGTGGTTCCAGGCACAGACCGCGCTGGAGCCGTCTCCGCCCGACACCTCCGAGCGCAGCCGCCGTGCGTCCTCGGCCTCCTGGAGCAGCGCGACGAGCGCGGGCGCCGCGTCTCGCACCCGTTCGGTGACTCGGTCGTCCGCTTCGCGTTCAGGCCGCCGGTGACTCGTGGTCTCGGGCATGCTCCAACACTCCCTCCAGTAGGCGGATCTTGCTGTTGCGACAGTGCTCGGTCTCCGTACCGTCAAAACGCCCCAGCTCGAAGTAACGGTTGGCGGCATGGCCACCACCGCAGAAGCCGAAGTACGGGCAGGACGCCCGACACGCCTCCACCCCGGCCAGGAACTCCCCCACCCACGGCGTCGCCGCCGCGTCGCCGAGGATCTGCGCCAACGGGGTCGTCAGCACGTTGCCGCTGCTGAAGTCGCCGTAGCGGGGGTCGGTGAAACCGGCCAACTCCGGGCTGAGGACGATCACCGAGCCGTCGTGACCGATGGTCGGGATCGGGTCCAGTTGGCGGGGCAGCACCTGGTCCGCCGAGTTGTCGAGCACCGCCGCGGCGTAGCGCAACGACCACTCGATCTCGCGGAGGTGAATCCGGGGCTCCCGGCGCCACGCCCCGACCAACTCCGCCCAGAACGCGGACACCGCCAACGGGTCGTGACGGTTGTCGCGGGTGTTGACCCCCTCGGTCTCCTCGATGTTGATGCCCAGCACATCGCAGCCCAGCTCAAGGAAGTAGTCGTACAGCTCGGTGGCGAGCCCCGGCTCCGGCCGGGACACCACGGCCAACGCGGAGAAGGGCAGACCGCGACGGCGCAGCGCCGAGATGCCGTGCAGGATCCGGTCGTACGCCGGCTGACCGCCCCGGTTGACCCGGTCGCCGTTGCGCGCCCGGGGCCCGTCGACGCTCACACTCACCCGCATCTCGTGCCGGACGAAGAAGTCGCACCACTCGTCGTCGATGAGGGTGGCGTTGGTCTGCACGTGGTGCTCGACCTCGGGCCCGAACGGCGCGATCAGCTCGGCCAGGTGCTCTCGACCGGCGGCCAGGGGCTCGCCGCCATGCCACACGACGGAGAAGCGACCGTTCGCCGCCCAGGGGTTGACCGCGACCGCGACCGCCTCGGCCACCGCCACCGGCATCCGGCGGTCGGCGGCCCGAAACGGCAGGTAGCAGTACGCGCAGTCGAGGTTGCAGAGGGTGGTGGGCTGCATGACGACGTACGACGGGACGGCGGCCAGACCGCGCATCCCGCTGAACGACTGTCCCCGAGCAGCCATCGCCCTCCTCCGCCTAGCCTGAGGGTGCCCTTCAGGCTAGGCGGCATTGGCCACTCGGGTGAAGCCCTGATCAGGTGCCCGTACGATCACCGGAGGGTGATCAGCCTCGGGTGTGCTGACCGACCATCTGCACGTTGCCGGTGCCCTCGATGATCTCGCCGGCCTGCCACGCCTCGACTCCACGGCCGGTCAGGGTGGCCAGCGCCCGGTCGGCGTCCTCGGCGGACACGATCGCGAACATGCCGACGCCCATGTTGAAGGTCGACTCCATGTCGTGGTCGTCGATCCGACCCTTCGTCTGGATCAGGTCGAAGATCGGCTGCGGCTTCCAGGTGGACCGGTTGACCACCGCGTCGACGTGCTCGGGCAGCACCCGGACCAGGTTGCCGGGGATGCCGCCACCGGTGATGTGGGACAGCGCCCGCACCTCGGCCTCGGCGATCAGCTTGAGGCAGTCCTTGGCGTAGATCTTGGTCGGGGTGAGCAGCTCCTCACCGAGGGTCCGCTGCCGACCGAAGTCGTCGATCACGATGTCCAGACGCATCCGGGCCGCGCCCAGCAGCACGTGCCGGACCAGCGAGTAGCCGTTGGAGTGCAGGCCGGAGGAGCGCATGGCGATCACCACGTCGCCCACCTCGACCCGCTCGGGGCTGAGGATGTCGGCTTCCTCCACCACGCCCACACCGGTCGCGGAGATGTCGTACTCGTCCGGGCGCAGGACGCCGGGGTGCTCGGCGGTCTCCCCGCCCAGCAGCGCGCAGCCGGCGTAGCGGCAGCCGTCGGCGATGCCCGCGCCGATCTCGGCGACCTTGTCCGGGACGACCTCGCCGGTGGCGATGTAGTCGAGCAGGAACAGCGGCTCGGCGCCGCAGGCCACCAGGTCGTCGACGACCATCGCGACCAGGTCGATGCCGACCGTGTCGTGGATGTCCATCTGCTGGGCGATCACCAGCTTGGTGCCCACCCCGTCGGTGGAGGACGCCAGGATCGGGCTCTTGTACTTCTTCGTGTCCAGGCGGAACAGGCCGGCGAAGCCACCGAGGTCACCGAGCACCTCGGGGCGGCGGGTCTGCCGCACCTTCGACTTGAGCAACTCCACCGCGCGGTCGCCCGCGTCGATGGAGACGCCGGCGTCGGCGTACGAGACCGAGCGTTTGCGCGCCTGGCGGCCAGCACCGCCCGTCCACGGCTGGCGGTCGCCGCCGGCGCCGGTCGGGCTGCTTCCTGCGCCGCTGCGCTCGGACACGTGCGTCACGGTTCTCCCCTTTGGTTCTCGGTGCCGCCGGCGGTAGCCGGGCCGCGCCGGTTGGTGCTACGGGCGGTTTGCGGTAACGCCACCCGGAGTGGCGACGGACGAGCCGTTGGTGTGCGGGGCCTCCGGCGCCGAGTTGGCGACGCGTCGACCCACCCCTTCGAGCACGTGCTTGCCGATCAGGTTGCCGGCCGGCAACTCGATCGGGTACTCCCCATCGAAACACGCCCGACACAGCCGGGTCTTCGGCTGCTCGGTCGCGGCGATCAGGCCGGGAAGGGAAACGAACCCCAGCGTGTCGGCGCCGATGGAGCGCCGGATGCCGTCGTTGTCCAACCCGTTGGCCAGCAGCTCCGCCCGGGTGGCGAAGTCGATGCCGTAGAAGCACGGCCAGCTGACCGGCGGGGAGGAGATCCGGACGTGCACCTCCAGCGCCCCCGCCTCACGCAGCATCCGCACGATGGCGCGCTGGGTGTTGCCGCGCACGATCGAGTCGTCCACCACCACCAACCGCTTGCCGCGGACGTTCTCCCGCAGCGGGTTGAGCTTGAGCCGGATGCCGAGCTGGCGCAGGGTCTGCGACGGCTGGATGAAGGTGCGCCCCACGTACGGGTTCTTCATCAGACCGGCGCCGTACGTGATGCCGGACGCCTCCGCGTACCCGATCGCGGCTGGAGTGCCCGACTCGGGCACCGGGATCACCAGGTCGGCCTCGACCGGGTGCTCCTTGGCCAACTGCCGGCCGATCTGCACCCGCGCCGAGTGGACGTTGCGCCCGGCGATCGTGGCGTCCGGGCGGGCGATGTAGACGTACTCGAAGAGGCAGCCCTTCGGCTCCGGCGCGGCGAACCGGGTGGAGCGCAGCCCGTTCTCGTCGATCGCGATCAGCTCGCCCGGCTCGACCTCGCGCACCACGCTGGCACCGACGATGTCCAGTGCGGCCGTCTCGCTGGCGACCACCCAACCGCGCTCCAGGCGGCCGAGCACCAGCGGGCGGACGCCATGCGGATCGCGGGCCGCGTAGAGGGTCGACTCGTCCATGAAGACGAAGCTGAACGCGCCGCGTAGCTGCGGCAGCACCTCCAGCGCGGCCGCCTCGACCGACAGGTCCGGTCGGCTGGCGAGCAGCATCGTCACCAGGGAGGTGTCGTTTGTCGAACCGTCCGCGATGAGGCCGCGCTCGGCGACCTCCTTCTCCAGCTCGGCCGTGTTGACCAGGTTGCCGTTGTGGGCCAGCGCGATGGTCGTGCCGGAGGTGGTCGACCGGATCGTCGGCTGGGCGTTCTCCCAGTTCGACGCGCCGGTGGTGGAGTATCGGGCGTGCCCGATCGCCACGTGACCGCGCAGGCTCGCCAGGGTGGGCTCGTCGAAGACCTGCGCCACCAGGCCAAGGTCCTTGTAGACCACCACGCCCGAGCCATCGCTCACCGCGATGCCCGCCGCCTCCTGGCCGCGGTGCTGCAGGGCGTAGAGGCCGAAGTAGGTCAGATTGGCAACCTCTTCGCCGGGGGCCCAGACGCCGAAGACGCCACAGGCATCCTGGGGGCCAGGTCGTTGGGGGTCAAGGTCGTGGCTCAGCCGGCCGTCGCCTCGGGGCACCTACCGCTCCCTCATGCTGGTCTGGACCGGCTGGGCGGGATCACGGGCGGATCCACACTTCTCTGCCGGGACCACTGTCATCGCCTGACAGTGTACGCGAATCGACGTCAATACAGAAAGTCACGATTCCCCTGCTCTGCGTCACGCTGAGTGGGACATCGGGACAACTAGAGGGGCAGATACGCCGAGAGGTCCGCGCGGTTGCCACTCATCTGGACGCGACCGTCGGTGACCGCCTCCGCCCAGCCAACCCTGCCGGTAGCCAACTCCAACCAGGTGTTCGGGGCCATCTCGACCACGTTTGGTGGATTTCCTCTGGTGTGTCGAGGCCCCGGTACGCACTGGATCGCCCCGTATGGTGGGACGCGCACCTCCACCGATCGGCCGGGGGCGCGCTCCGCGAGGACGGCCAACAACGACCGGACCGCCTCACGGAACACCGGCCGTTCGGGTGTACGCCCCTCGTCGAGCGCCGACAACGCGGCCGTAACGGCAGCGGACTTACTGTGCGGAGAGGACACGACGGGACGATACGACCCCCAGGCCAGACACGCGACGCTGGCCCTGGGTCGCGCTCATGCAGTCGGACAAGGCATAGTTGCCGACGGCGTATTCGTACCGTGATGATCCCCGGCCCGGCGCCCCGCCGGTCAGAGGGAAGTCAGCCCGGAAGGCGGTGGACGTGTCAACACACCGACGTGCCTGGAAGCAGCGGGCCGGTGTGGTCGTAGCGCTGGTTGCCGGCGCTCTGCTCGCCGTCCCCGCCACACCAGCCATGGCCGCAGAGGTCAGCGTTTCCCCCGGCTCAATCACCGTAAACGCCGGCAGCGACGCCACAATCACCGTGCGCGTCACTGGGGGTAACAACGACGAGTCGGCGAAGGTCAGCCTCTCCGGCCTGCCGTCGGGGGTCAGCTGCGCCAGTGGTTGCGGCGATGTCAAACTCTCCGGCGGCGGCCTGGGCAACCCGACAGGGTCGGTGCTGGTCAGGATCGCCGCCAACGACAACGCTGGCGACGCGACCGCGACTGTCACGGTGGCCGTCGAGGCCGAGTCCGGCCCGGACACCGCCACCGTCTCGCTGACCGTGAAGGGCAAGGCCGCTCCGCCGCCGCCGCAGAACCAGACCGTGCGGTCGGTCGCCGGCAAGGTGGTCGCGCAGGCGGACGGCAAGGCCGTGCCGAACGCTTTCGTGGTTCTCCAGGACACCGCCGGTCACCGCTATGACGCGACGAGCGACGGTAGCGGCAACTTCCGGTTCACCGGCACCACCCAGAGCCCGATCGCGCCCGGACGGATCGACCTGGGCGCGTCGTTCGACAACATCAAGGCGTTCAAGTCCTTGAACGCCAGCGCCGGCCAGGCCATCACCGGGCAGCGGCTCAGCCTCGCGATCAAGGCCGAGGCGACGCCGAGCGCCACCCCGTCCGCCACCCCCGAGGCCACTCCCACCGAGGAGGCGACCGAGGAGGGCACCGAGGAGGAGCCCACCGAGGAAGCCAGCCAGGGTGCTCCGGCGAACGCCGCGAACAACGAGGACAGCGGCGGTCTCGGCTCGTACATGATCATCCTGCTGGGTGGTCTCCTGGTCGCCGCCGGTGTCGGCACGATCGTCCTGCTCTGGATGAAGCGCAGGGAGAACGGCGACGACGACGACGCTCCGGCGGCCGCCGGTGGCGGCGGTGTGGTGCCGCCCTCGCGGGGCGGGTTCCGCGGTCCTGACGACCAGACCCGGGTGGTCGGCGGTCGTCCCGGCGGCGGACCGGACCCGACCATGGTCGGCGGCGCGGCGCTGAGCGAGGCGCCGACGATGATGCACCGCCCGGTGGTCGACGACGTTCCACCGGACCCGTACGGCGCGCCTGCGCCGGCGTACGGCGGCGCGGGTCAGCAGGGCTGGGGCGGCGCCGGTTACGGCGACGAGCCGGCACCCGGTGGCTACGGCGCGGGCGGTTACGGCAACGCCCCCGCCTCTGGCGGCGGCTACGGTGCTCCCGCCGGCCCCGAGGGCGGCTACGGCGCCGGCGCGGCCGGTGACGGTTACGGCGCCGCGCCCGGTGCCGGCTACGGCAACGCGCCAGCTTCCGGCGGCGGCTACGGCAGTCGTGACTACGACGCCCCGGCCGGCACCGCCGCCTACCCGCCGGCTCCCGCTGGCGGAGCGGCCTACGGCGAGCGGTTCGACGAGCCGACCGGCCGGTACACCGGCGACAGCACCCAGTACCCGGCCCCGGCCGACCCGTACGCCACCGGCGTCTACCAGCCGGAGCAGGCGCAGGGGTACGGCCAGCCCGAAGCCGCCCCGTACGGCGGTCGCGCTGCCGAGCCGACCGCGGGGTACGGCGGTCCGGAGGCCGGCGGGTACGACCAGGGCGGCTACGGTCAACCTGCCGGCGGGTACGGCCAGGGCGGCAACTACGGCCAGGAGCCTCCGCCGCAGCGCGGCGGCGGCTACGACGACCGGGGCTACGACCAGGGCGGCTACGGCCAGCCCGCCGGCGGGTACGACCAGGGCGGCAACTACGGCCAGGAGCCCCCACCACAGCGCGGCGGCGGCTACGACGACCGGGGCTACGACCAGGGCGACTACGGCCAGCCCGCCGGGCGGAACCGACCGGAGACCCCGCCACCGACCGAGCGCGGCGGTCGCCGCCTCGACTGGCTGGACGACTGACCCCACCACAGCACGTGGAAACGGCCACCCGGATCTCTCCGGGTGGCCGTTTCGCTGCAAGACCCGCCGCGGCGGCGCGGTCAGGCGGCGGAGAAGACGCCCTGGTGGAGCACCGGCACGACGTCCGACACGCCGATCCGGACGGCGACGTCCACGTCCGCGGCGAAGCCGTTCTCGGTCAACTCCCGCCCGGAGATGCTGCCACGAACGGCGGCGGGCACATCCGGGGTGCTCGCCAGTGCGGCGAGCGCCATGGCCGCCTCCACCGAGAGCCCACCCGGTACGCCGGAGAGGGCGTCCAGCACCGAGGCGGCGCCGAGTTGGTCCTCCACCGACGGGCGCAGCGACCCGTCGGGCCACCGCTCCCCCGAGGCGATCACGCCGATCGGGGCGTTGACCGTGCCGTACCCCTGGCGGTGCAGCCAGCGCCCGACGGCGCGTGCGTTGCGCAGGCAAGCCGCGACCACCGGCACGCCGGTGGCGCTGGCGGCGGCGCTGATGGCGGAGCCGTTCGGGGAGGGCAGTACGAGGTCCGCGACCACTGGCGCGCTGCTCAGCGCGGCGGGCGAGAGCGACCACGGATGGTCCGCGGTCGTCTGCCGCCGCCCGACAGCGGCGGTGGCGCCGACCCGGACGGCGTACTCGGCGGCCTGTTCACCCCAGGGGAACGGGTGCACCCGCATCCCCCGGGCGACCGCCACCTCAACGGCGGTGGTGAACGAGAGGACGTCCACCACCACCAGCGCCACGCAGACCCGACCGAGCTCGGCGGCCCCGGTCAGCCCCCAGTCGAACCGGGCACCGGATCCGGGTTGGCCGTAGACAGCGGCCGTCAACGCCTCAGCGCTCGTCAGGCGTCGGCTCGGTGACACCGGAGCCAGACTCGGACGCCCCGCCGGGCCGCTCAGACCCGATCGGCTCGACCGCGCCGGTCTCCGGGGAAGGACCCGAAGAAGCGATCGGCTCGGAGACCACCTCGGCCGGGTCCAGCGGCTCGGCCTGCGCGACCGGCAGCGGGACGGCCTCGACCGCACCCGCCACACCGGCGGCCGGCGCGGGCACCTCGACCGCCGCCGAGCCCCCGAAGAGGCGCGGCAACGTCTCGGTGTGCGCCTTGCGCAGCTCGTCCAGGCCGATCCGGAACTGACCGTGCACCTCGAGCGCCCCACCGGACGGGTCGGTGACGCCGATCAGCTCGAACGGCACGCCCCGCTCCGCGCAGAGCGCCGCGAACGCCTTGTCATGGCCGCGCGGCACCGAGACCAGCGCCCGCGTGGCGGACTCGCTGAACAGGTAGACGAACGGCATCGAGCCCTCGGTGAACTGCTCCGGCACCGCGACCCGGGCACCGACGCCGCGACGCAGGCAGGACTCGACCAGGCTCTGGGCGAGGCCTCCGTCGGAGAGGTCGTGCGCCGAGCTGAGGTGACCGACGCGGGCCGCCTCGGCCAGCAGCTCGGCGAGCGCCTTCTCCCGCAGGAGGTCGACCTGCGGCGGAATACCGCCGAGGTGCTCGTGCGTCACCCAGGCCCACTCCGAGCCGGACAGCTCCACGTTCGTCTCACCGAGCAGGTAGAGCTGGTCATGGTCGCCACCGGCGCGCGGCACGAAGCCCATCGGCACCCGGTCGGCGACGTTGTCCAGCACGCCCAGCACACCGACCACCGGGGTCGGGTGGATGGCCGCCGCGCCGGTCTGGTTGTAGAAGCTGACGTTGCCGCCGGTCACCGGGATGCCCAGCTCCAGGCAGCCGTCCGCCAGGCCGCGCACAGCCTCGGCGAACTGCCACATCACGCCCGGGTCCTCCGGAGAGCCGAAGTTGAGGCAGTTGGTCACGGCGATCGGCTTCGCGCCGGTCACCGCAACGTTCCGGTACGCCTCGGCCAGGGCCAGCTTGGTGCCGTTGTACGGGTCCAGTCGGGCGTACCGGCCGTTGCCGTCCACCGACAGCGCCACGCCGAGACCGGTCCGCTCGTCGATCCGGATCACGCCGCCGTCCTCCGGCTGGGCGAGCACGGTGTTGCCCAGCACGTAGCGGTCGTACTGCTCGGTGACCCAGGTCTTGTCGGCCAGGTTCGGCGACGCGATCATGCGCAGCACGGTCTCCCGCAGCGCCTCCGGATCGGCCGGGCGGGGCAGCGTCTCGGCCCGGTCGGCCTGGAGCAGGATCAGGTCGGCCGGCTCACGCATCGGCCGGGCGTAGACCGGGCCGTCGTCGACAAGCGAACCCGGCGGCACGTCGACGACCAGGTGGTCCTGCCAGGTGATCAGCAGTCGACCGGGGCGGCCGTCCGGCTCCGGTGCGGTGACCTCGCCGATCGCGGTGGCGAGGACGCCCCACTTCTCGCAGGTCTTGAGCACCGCGTCGAGCTTGTCCGGCTCGACGACCAGCAGCATCCGCTCCTGCGACTCGCTGGCCAGGATCTCGTGCGGGTCCATCGAGGGCTCGCGCAGCGGAACCCGCTCCAGCCAGACCCGCATGCCGGTGCCGGCAGCGGCGGCGGTCTCGGTGAGCGCGCAGGTCAGGCCGGCGCCGCCGAGGTCCTGGATGCCGACGACCAGTTGGCCGTCGTACAGCTCGAGGCACGCCTCGATCAGCAGCTTCTCGGTGAACGGGTCGCCGACCTGCACGGCGGGTCGGCGGGCCTCGCTGCCCTCGTCGAAGGTCGCGCTGGCGAGCACCGACACGCCGCCGATGCCGTCGCGGCCAGTCTTGGCGCCCATCAGCACGACAACGTTGCCCGGGCCGGCGGCGGCCTTGTTCTGCAGCCGGTTGACCGGCAGCACGCCCAGGCAGAGCGCGTTGAGCAGCGGGTTGCCCTGGTAGGAGGGGTCGAAGACCAGCTCGCCACCGATGTTGGGCAGGCCCAGGCAGTTGCCGTAGCCGCCCACGCCGGCGACCACGCCGGTGAGCACCCGGGCGGTGTCCGGGTGGTCCGCGGCGCCGAAGCGCAGCGGGTCCATCACCGCGACCGGGCGGGCGCCCATGGCGAGGATGTCCCGGACGATGCCGCCGACGCCGGTCGCCGCGCCCTGGTACGGCTCGACGAAGCTCGGGTGGTTGTGCGACTCGACCTTGAAGGTGACCGCCAGCTCGTCGGAGATCTGCACGACACCGGCGTTCTCACCGATGCCGGCGAGCAGCCGGTCGCTGTGCGGGGCCTTCTCGCCGAACTGGCGCAGGTGCACCTTGCTCGACTTGTAGGAGCAGTGCTCGCTCCACATGATCGAGTACATCGCCAGCTCGGACTGCGTGGGCCGGCGGCCGAGGATCTGCCGGATCCGGTCGTACTCGTCGTCGCGCAGGCCCAGCTCGGTGTACGGCTGAAGCTCGCCCGGGGTGCCACCGGCGCGCGGCACGGTGTCCACGCCCTCGGTCCAGACGGCGGCGGTCGGCTGGGCGGGAGCGGTCGCCGGTGCGACCGGCTGCGCCGGGCTCGGCTCGCCCGGCTGCGCCGGGGCGGAGTACGCCTCCGGTGTGTCCCGTACCGGGTCCGGATGGGTGGTCATGACCTCTCCTCGCTGCGCTCGTGCCCGCCAGACCGACGGTTGAGCTGACCGATGATCGTGCCGCCGGTCATGCCGGCGCCCCCACCAGGTGCTTGAGGACCGACGTGAAGAAGCCGAGGCCGTCCAGCGAAGGGCCGGTGAGCGCCTCCACCGCGTGCTCGGGGTGCGGCATGATGCCGACCACGTTGCCGGCGGCGTTGGTGATCGCGGCGATGTCGCGCTGGGAGCCGTTGGGGTTGCCGCCGACGTAGCGGGCGACGACCCGGCCCTCGGCTTCGAGCTCGTCCAGCGTCGCGGTGTCCGCGACGTAGCAGCCCTCGCCGTTCTTGACCGGGATGAGCACCTCCTGGCCGGGCTGGAACGCGTTGGTCCACGCCGTCCCGGCCGACTCGATGCGCAGGACCTGGTCCCGGTTGCGGAAGTGCAGGTGCTGGTTGCGGGTGAGCGCGCCGGGCAGCAGGTGCGCCTCGCACAGGATCTGGAAGCCGTTGCAGATGCCGAGCACCGGCAGACCGCCCTGGGCGGCGTCCACGATCGTCTCCATCACCGGGGCGAACCGGGCGATGGCACCGCACCGCAGGTAGTCACCGTAGGAGAACCCGCCGGGCAGGACGACCGCGTCGACGCCGTGCAGCGCCGGGTCGCCGTGCCAGAGCCGGACCGGCTCAGCGCCGGCGATCCGGACGGCCCGGGCCGCGTCCCCGTCGTCGAGCGAGCCGGGGAAGGTGACCACACCGACCCGGGCGGTCACGAGCGGGCGTCCGCGGTCTCGTCGGCCTCGACCAGTCGGACGGTGAAGTCCTCGATGACCGGGTTGGCGAGCAGTTTGTCGGCAATCTCCCGAGCGCGGTCCAGGTCCGGTTCACCGGTGAACTCGATCTCGATCCGCCTGCCGATCCGGACCGAGGCGACGTCACCGACGCCGAGCCGGGGCAGCGCGTTTGCGACGGCCTGGCCCTGCGGATCGAGGATCTCGGGCTTGAGCATGACGTCGACGACGACGCGAGGCACTGGGCACTCCTGACTGTGTACGCAGTTGGGTGCCGACCCACAACGGGCGAGCGCAGCCAGCGTACCTGGCAGATATCGCCGCGGACGCACCGGCCGGGTGCGGTTCAGGCAGTGATCGACATTACCGACGCTCAGGGTGGCCCGTCAGGCGCTACAGGTGGCCTCAGCAGGACATACACGGCGCAGCGGGTGGCCGAATCGTTACATTGGCCAATCTCGATCAGATTCTTGATAACGATCGCGTCGGGCCCTACTGTACATCGACGTAAGTCGATTCAGGCGCTCGCGGGAACCCCCCGCTGCCGCCCCACCCGCACCCGGCGATCCCGGGCCCGCCCCGTCCAAGGAGTCCCCCCGATGCGCATCCGCCCCCTGCTCGCCGTACTCAGCACCGCGCTGGTCGGCGCCCTCGGCGTCACGTCCGCCGCGTCCGCCGCCCCAGCCGGCCCGCAACCCATCATCGGGGGCGAGACCGTCTCGTCCGCGCCCTGGGCCGCCGCGGTGCTCAGCAACGGCTCGTTCACCTGCTCTGGCAGCGTCATCGCCGCGCAGTGGGTGCTCACCGCCCGGCACTGCATCAGCGGCACCATGTCGGTGCGCGTCGGAAGCGTGAACCGCACCTCCGGCGGGGTCACCCGCACGGTCAGCGCCACCTACACCCGCAACGACCTCGCGCTCATGCGGCTCTCCAGCACCGTCAGCACCTCCGCGGTGAGCCTGGCCAGCAGCAACCCGCCGATCAACTCGACGAACTCGATCTACGGCTGGGGCATGACCTGCTACAGCGGCTGCTCGGCGTCCACCGTGCTGAAGACCGCCACCGTCCGGGTGACCAGCAACAGCGCCACCGACGCGTACGGCGGCCAGGCGATCCGCACCACCCGGATCAACGGCAACGCCTGGCGCGGTGACTCCGGTGGCCCGCAGTTCTACAACGGTCAGCAGGTCGGTGTCGCCTCCACCGCCGACGGATCGAGCATCCAGAACTACGGCAGCGTTGCGTACAACCGGGCCTGGATCACCTCGGTGGCCGGTGTGTGACGGTTAGCGCCCCGCTCGGCGCGGATGGTCGGCCACGTGCCGGCCGTCCGCGCCGCGTCGTTTTGCAGCATCCGATCAGGTGAACAATGCACACGATCGGGTCGCGCCACTCCTGACAGCATCGGAACCGTGCTGGTCGTGACGACAGAGCAACTGCCCGGCTACGAGATCCGCCAGATTCTCGGTGAGGTGGTGTCATCGATGGCCAGGACGCGCAACCCGTACCGCGAGGGTGTCAAGAACCTGCGCGGTGGCGCGTACGACCCGATGGCCCCGGACAACCTCACCCGCTGGCGCACCGACTCGGTGGCCCGCCTCGGCGAGGAGGCCCTACGGCTCGGCGCGAACGCGGTGATCGGCATGCGGTTCGACAGCCGGGACTGCGGCGAGATGTGGATGGAGATCTGCGCGTACGGGACGGCCGTGGTGGCCGTACCCAAGATGCCCGAGGTCATGCCGGCCGACCAGCCGGCGGTCGCGGCGGAAACCGCGGAGGTCGCGGGCTTCACCGGATCTCCCGGCGGCATCGCCGAACCGGCCAGCGCCCCCAACCTGAGAACCGCCGCCGAAACCCCAACCGGCGAATAACCCCACCACTCATCCCAGGCCCCGCCCCTACCCTTGCCTCTGTTGATCAAGAGGTTTCGGTCACCAGGGAGATCAAAAATGACGCAAACCTCTTGATCACCCATGGGGGTTGGGGCAGGGGAAGGTGGGGTCGGGTTAGAGGATGGGGGGTGGGCTGTAGGTGGCCGCTTCTGGGTGGGCTGTCACCACCTTGGTGATTCGGCTTGTTACCGCTGCTACCTGGGCTTGGGCGGCGCCTACGAAGGCGTTGCGGTCGGCGACCAGGGTGTCGATGTCGGCGCGGGACAGGCCGAGTCGGCCGTCCGCCGCCAGGCGGTCGAAGAGGTCGTTCTCCGGTGCGCCCTTCTCGCGCATCCCCAGGGCAACCGCGACCGCGTGCTCCTTGATCACCTCGTGGGCGACCTCCCGACCGACACCCCGGCGGACCGCCGCGACCAGGATCTTCGTGGTGGCCAGGAATGGCAGGAAGCGCTCCAGCTCCCGGTTGATCACCGCCGGGTACGCGCCGAACTCGTCGAGCACGGTGAGGAAGGTCTGGAACAGCCCGTCGGCGGCGAAGAACGCGTCCGGCAGTGCCACCCGTCGGACCACCGAGCAGGACACGTCCCCCTCGTTCCACTGGTCGCCGGCCAACTCGCCGACCATCGACAGGTAACCCCGGATGATCACGGCGAAGCCGTTCACCCGCTCCGAGGAACGGGTGTTCATCTTGTGCGGCATCGCGCTGGAACCGACCTGGCCCGGCTTGAAGCCCTCGGTCGCCAACTCCTGGCCGACCATCAACCGGATGGTGGTGGCCAGCGACGATGGCGCGGCAGCGGTCTGGGCCAGCGCGGCCAGCACGTCGAAGTCGAGCGAGCGCGGGTAGACCTGCCCGACGCTGTCCAGCACCCGGGAGAAGCCCAGGTGCTCGGCGACCCGCCGCTCCAACTCGGCCACCTTGTCGGCATCGCCGTCGAAGAGGTCGAGCTGGTCGGCGGCCGTGCCGACCGGTCCCTTGATCCCCCGCAGCGGGTAGCGGGCGATCAGCTCCTCCAGCCGCTCGTACGCGATCAGCAGCTCCTCCGCCGCCGACGCGAAGCGCTTGCCCAGCGTGGTGGCCTGCGCCGCCACGTTGTGCGAGCGGCCGGTCATGACCAGCTCGGAGTGCTCGTGGGCCAGCCAGGCCAATCGAGCGAGGGTGGCCACCACCCGGTCGCGGATCAGCTCCAGCGAGGCACGCACCTGGAGCTGCTCGACGTTCTCGGTGAGGTCCCGGGAGGTCATGCCCTTGTGCACGTGCTCGTGCCCGGCGAGCGCGCTGAACTCCTCGATCCGGGCCTTCACGTCGTGCCGGGTGACCCGCTCCCGCTCGGCGATCGAGGCGAGGTCGACCTGGTCGAGCACCCGCTCGTACGCCTCGACCACGCCGTCCGGCACCGGCACGCCCAGGTCGCGCTGAGCGCGGAGCACGGCGAGCCAGAGTCGCCGCTCCATCCGGACCTTCTCCTCCGGAGACCAGAGGGCGACCAGTTCGGGCGAGGCGTACCGGTTGGCCAGCACGTTGGGGATCGTCGTCACGTGCCTCATTCTCTCCTACCCGGTGGCTCGCCCGGCCGGGAGGCCGGGACGGGTGGCGCTGGGGCTGATTGGCCGTTTTGTCGGCCGGGACGCCGTACTACCGGGCGGTAGCCGATCATCGTGGGCGTCCGACTTCCGGCGAAGCCGGTTCCTCCACCTCGACAGAGGGCACGAATGCTCAAAGCCCCCCTCGCCAGCCTCGCCGCGATCGCGGTGACCGGCGGCACCCTGTTGGCCACCGGCGGATCCGCCCGGGCGGCCGAACCCGAAATTCTGTACGTCAAGCAGGCCGACGCGAACTGCTCCGACCAGGGGCCAGGCTCCGAGGCCACGCCGTTCTGCACCATCGGTGCGGCAGCCGCCGTGGTGACCGCCGGCACGACGGTCTTTATCGACGGCGGCACCTACGCCGAGCGCGTCGCCGTCACCAGCTCCGGCACACCGGAATTGCCGATCTCATTCATCGCCAGGAACCCTCGCACACCGGTGAAACTTGTCGGTCCGACCGCGGGCCTGATCGTCGACGGCCAACACGACATCTACATTCAGGAAATCAACTCCAGCGGGTCAGCCGATGTACCCGCCATCGATCTGCGTAACGCCTCGAACATCTTGATCTCGGGCGGCAGCTTCACCATGGCGAACGTCGCGACCGCGCCCGCCATCCGACTCGCCAATGTGACGATGGCGCTGCTGGAAGAGGTCATCGCCAGCGGGACGGCACTCGCTGGCGGACTGACCATGGACGCGTCCACCAGCCAGGTGATCATCGACGACACGACGGTGTCGACCGACCCGAGACACGTCGCCGCCGATGACGGCGTGGGCATTCGAATCGACGGGCCGCACAACACGATCGTCGGCGGCGATGTCACCGGCTTCTCAGGCGGTGCCATCTCGGTTGGCCCTACCGCCTCCGCGACGGTGATCGCCAACAACCGGATCAGGGGCGGGATCGGATACGGCATCCACAACCGCGGAGCCGTGGGCACGAGCATCGCCAACAACGACATCCAGGACCGTTGTCTGGGCGGCGTCCGGGTCGACGGGACGTCGTCCCGGGTCTCGGTGCAGAACAACGTGCTCCGCAACAACGGCGCCTTCTCCGGCTACTGCGATCCGCAGGCTTCCGAGGGGATCGAGATCGGGGTCTACGACGAGGCGCTGAGCGGCACCGTGATCGATCACAACAACACCTGGCACCAGTCCACGTCCGCGACCAGCTACTCGTGGAACGGAACCAGGATGGGCCTCACCCAGTTCCGCGCCGTCTCCGGGCAGGCCGCACACGACCGGTACACGTGGGACGCACGGGACAACGTCGACTCGGCGAACTCGACGGCACCCGGCTACCAGGAGCTCGACACCGACGGAAAGCCACGCCGTGACGATCCGGCCGTGCCGAACACCGGCGTCGGCCCGATCGCGTACGCCGATCGTGGCACCACGGAGGCCGTCAGACACCCGGTGGCGTCCTTCGACGCCACCGTGGACCTCGGCACAAGCACGGTCAGGGTGGACGCCTCCGCCTCCACGCCGGGCTTCACCCCCATCAACTTCTACGAGTTCAGTTGGGGCGACGGCACCTCAGTCACCCAGTCGACTCCGGTCGCCACCCACAAATACGCCAAGCCGGGCACCTACGACGTCACCGTCAGCCCCAGGGGGACCGACGGTCTGTCCGGCAGCAGCACCGAGCAGGTGAGCATGCTGCGGCGGACCGCATCCGTGGGCCTGCTCGCGTTGTCCAACCTCCGTTACGTCGGTGCCGTGCCCATGCGACCGAACCAGGTCGGTCTGACCGCGTCCGCGCAGTACGACCTGGCGGACGCCGGTAACGGACAGGCCGCCCTCGTCGCACGGGCGAACGGCCGCTACGTCGCCCAGTTGGCCGACGGGACACTGAACGCCGAGAGCCAGGTCGTCGGTGCCTCGGAGAAGTTCACAGTCGTCCGCAACGGTGACGGCACCGTCAGCCTCAAGGCGAGCAACGGCCTGTACGCCACCGCCGATCCCAGCGGTGCTCTGACGCTGTCGGCGAGCCGGCCGACGATCAGCACGTGGGAGAAGTTCCACCAGGTGCCGGTCGTCGACGCGAACAGGTCGCTGAAGGCCAACGTGAACGGCCGTTTCGTGATGGCTGACGGCGCCGGTGTGAAACCGCTGATCGCGAGCCAGGCGGCCGCCAGCACCTGGGAGCGGTTCGACATCGCCGACCTCGGCAACGGGCAGATCGCCCTCTTCGCCCGTGCCAACAACCGATTCGTGTCCGCCGACGGCGCCGGCACCAAGCCGCTGATCGCGAACGCCCCGACGGCCAGCACCTGGGAACGGTTCACCATGGTCCGCAACAGCGACGGCACCGTCAGCTTCAAGGCCACCATCAACAACAAGTACGCCAGCGCCGACGGCGCGGGGTCCAAGCCACTGATCGCCAACGGCCCCACCATCAGCACCTGGGAGAAATTCACCCTCGGCTGAGCCACACCACACGATCGACGCCCGCCAGACCCTCAGGTCCGGCGGGCGTCGCCGTGCGAAGGACCAGGCGACGCTCGCGCCCGGCAGCGCCGCCGTCAGCGCCGGGGGTGGGCGGCCGTTTTGTCGCCCGGGTCAGCGCCGCGCCTGTCGATCATGCAAGATCAGCTTTATCTGACTCCCGGCGTCGCCGGATCCTCCTCATCTTCGAGGCCAGCATGAGTAAATTCTTTCTCGCCGGTTTGGCGACCGTCGTACTGACCAGCGGGGCCCTGGTGGGCACCGCGCTGCCCGCCCAGGCGGACGCTCCGCCGACGCTCTACGTCCGGCAGAACGCCGCCACCGGCTGCTCCGACCAGTTCCCCGGCACGTTGGCGCAGCCGTTCTGCACAATCGGTGCCGCGGCCGCGGTGGTCACGGCCGGTCAGTCGGTGGACATCGGCGGCGGCAACTACCGGGAACGCGTCACGATCCCCACGTCCGGCACGCCCGAGCAGCCGGTCACGTTCTTCGCCAGTAACGTGGCGACCCTGATCGGCGCGACGGCCGGCTTTGTGATCGACGGCCAGCACGACGTCGTACTCCAGAATCTCCGCGCCATCGGGTCGGCCAGCGTGCTTCCGGGCCTCGACCTGCGCAACTCCTCGCGGATCACCGTCCAGGGTGGCAGCTTCGGGATGGACACCTCCTCGACCGCGCCCGCGGTCCAGCTGTCCGGTGTCACCGGGTCGACGCTGAGGCAGACCACCGTGAGTGGGTCGACCCTGACGGCCGGGGTCACCATCGACGCGGCGAGCAGCGACGTGCTCGTCAAATCCGTGAACGTGTTGAGCAGCACCGCGTACCAGACACCCACCGGCAGCGTCGGCGTTCGGGTCGACGGGTCGAGAGTCAGCATCCTCGACAGCAAGGTCAGCGGTTTCACCGGAGCGGCGGTCGCCATCGGGGTGGGCGCGGTCGACACGGTGGTGGCCAACACCCAGATCGACGGTGGTCGCGGCCACGGGGTGCACAACAACGGTGGCACCGGCACGGCGATCACCAACAACACCATCAAGGACCGCTGCCGCGACGGGATCCGGGTCGACGGAGCTTCGTCCGGCGTCTCCGTGCAGAACAACGTGCTGATCACCAACGGCTTCTTCAACCAGGGCTACTGCGACCCGGCGTTCCTCGACGGTGTCGAGATCGGCGTCTACGGCGGGGCCGTCGGAAAGACGGTGGTCGACTACAACAACGCCCACCACTACTACAACGACTCGCCGGTGATCTACGCCTGGAACACCCGGATGGGTCTCGCCGCGTTCCGGAACGCGTCCGGCCAGGCCGCGCACGACCGCGAGACGGGACAGGCCCGGGACACCATCGATTCGGCGAACTCGACCGCCCCCGGTTACCCGACCCTCGACCGCGCCGGCTCGCCGCGCATCGACGACCCGACCGTGCCGAACTCCGGCGCCGGCCCGGTCACCTACGCCGACCGTGGCACCGTGGAGGCCATCCGAACCCCGGTGGTGTTGTTCGACATCGCCCTGAGTCTCCAGGCGCAGTCGGTGACGGTGGACGCCTCCGCCTCCACCCCCGGCCTCAACCCGATCGCGTCCTACGAGTTCTCGTTCGGCGACGGCAGTGTCGTCACCCAGACGAGCCCGAAGGCCTCGCACACCTACGCGAAGCCGGACCGCTACCAAGTCAACATCAAGGTCACTGGCACCGACGGTCGGTCGACGACTCGCAACACTGAGATCAGCATGTTGCGGCCGACCGGGACGGTGGGTCTGCGCGCCCTGTCCAACAACCGCTACGTGAGTTACGAGACCGGCTCCGGGCTTCGACCGGACCAGGCCGAACCGAGCACCATCGCCCAGTTCGACCTGGCGGACGCCGGCAACGGCAAGGTCGCCCTCTTCTCCCGGGCGGTCGGGCGCTACGTCGCCATCTCCGAATTCGACAACGTCACGTTGACCGCGACCAGCACGCTCGTGGACGTACGCGAGGTGTTCACGCTGGTGCGCAACAGCGACGGCACCATCAGCCTCCAGGCCCCCATCACCGCTATGTACGTGACCGCCGACCCCAGCGGCACCGTTGCGATGAGCGCGAACCGGCCCACCATCGGCACCTGGGAGAAGTTCCTCCAGGTCGTCGTACCGGACGTGAACCGGTCCCTGAAGGCCCAGGTCAACGGTCGCTTCGTCAGCGCCGACGGCGCGGGGACCAAGCCGTTGATCGCCTCCGCACCCGCAGCGAGCCTGTGGGAGCGGTTCGACGTGGTGGATCTCGGCAACGGGCAGGTCGGCCTTCTCGCCCGCGTCAACAACCGATTCGTGTCCGCCGACGGCGCCGGCACCAAGCCGCTGATCGCGAACGCCCCGACGGCCAGCACCTGGGAACGGTTCACCATGGTCCGCAACAGCGACGGCACCGTCAGCTTCAAGGCCACCATCAACAACAAGTACGCCAGCGCCGACGGCGCGGGCAGCAAGCCACTGATCGCCAACGGCCCCGCCATCAGCACCTGGGAGAAATTCACCCTCGGCTGAGCCACACCACACGATCGACGCCCGCCAGACCCTCAGGTCCGGCGGGCGTCGCCGTTCGAGGGCCCGGTCAGCGCTCCAGGATGGCGGTCACGCCCTGACCACCGGCGGCGCAGATGGAGATCAGCCCGCGCCCGCTGCCCCGCTCGGCCAGCAGCTTGGCCAGGGTCGCCACGATCCGCCCGCCGGTGGCGGCGAACGGGTGCCCGGCGGCCAGCGAGGAGCCGTTGACGTTGAGCCGGTCGGTGTCGATCGCGCCCAGCGGCGCGTCCAGCCCGAGCCGGTCCTTGCAGAACTCCGGCGACTCCCAGGCGGCGAGGGTGGCCAGCACCTGCGACGCGAACGCCTCGTGGATCTCGTAGTAGTCGAAGTCCTGCAACGTCAGCCCGGCACGGCCCAGCATCCGGGGCACCGCGTACGCGGGCGCCATCAGCAGCCCTTCGTCGCCGTGCACGAAGTCCACCGCCGCCGTCTCCGACCAGCTGAACCAGGCCAGCACGGGCAGGTGGTGCTCCCGCGCCCACTCCTCCGACGCGAGCAGCACTGTGGACGCGCCGTCGGTGAGGGGCGACGAGTTGCCGGCGGTCATGGTGGCCTGCTCGGCGTCCGGGCCCTTGGCCCCGAAGACCGGCTTGAGCTTGCCGAGCTTCTCCAGGCTGGTGTCGGCGCGGAGGTTCTGGTCGCGGGTCAGCCCCAGGTACGGCGTCACCAGATCGTCGAAGAAGCCCCGGTCGTACGCGGCGGCGAGGCGCTGGTGTGAGCGAAGCGCCAGCTCGTCCTGGGAGCGCCGGTCGATCTGCCAGCGCACTGCGGTGCGGGCCGCGTGGTCACCCATGGACAGGCCGGTACGCGGCTCGGCGTTGCGCGGTATCTCCGGCTTGAACGGCTGGAGCGGGCGCAGCTTCGCCGCGATCTTGAGTCGTTCGCCCAGCGTGCGGGCCGAGTTGAGCTTGAGCAGCGTGCGGCGCATCTCCTCGTTCACGGCGAGCGGGGCGTCGGAGGTGGTGTCGACACCGCCGGCGATGCCCACGTCCAGCTGACCGAGGGCGATCTTGTTGGCGACCAGGATCGTCGCCTCCAGGCCGGTGCCGCAGGCCTGCTGAATGTCGTACGCCGGGGTGTGTGGGTCGAGCCGGGAGCCGAGGACCACCTCGCGGGTGAGGTTGAAGTCGCGGGAGTGCTTGAGCACGGCACCGGTCACCACCTCGCCGATGCGCTGCCCGGCCAACCCGTAGCGGGCGATCAGGCCGTCGAGCGCCGCGCCGAGCAGGTCCGCGTTGGACGCGTCCGCGTAGCGGGAGTTGGAACGGGCGAAGGGGATGCGGTTGCCCCCGATGACCGCGACCCGCCGAATGCTCTGCACGATCCGCCTCCTCGACATGTGTTGCTCGAACCCTACTGGCCAGTAGGCTACGCCCATGACCGACAGGTACGCGAGCTTCGTCCAATCGGCCGCCGGCCGCGCGCTGGTCAAGCGCCTCGGGCTGCCCGACCCGCCCCGACTGCGCCGGCACCACCCCGGCGACCCCCTGCTGACCGGGCCGGCCCTACTCGGCGCGGCCACCGGCGCCCGGTACGCCAAACCGGTGGCCATGAGACTGACCGCCGCCGGGGTCGAGCTGGCCGACCCGGCCGCCGTCGAATGGGCCGGGAGCGCTCCGGCGCAGCATGCGCCGCCGACCCGTTCGCACGGCGACACCCCGCAGCGGTACGGGGCACTGCTCTTCGACGCCACCGGGATCACCGGCTCGACCGAGCTGCGCCAGCTCTACGACTTCTTCCACCCGCAGGCCCGGGCCGTGCTGCCCAGCGGCCGGGTGATCGTGCTGGGCACCCCGCCGCAGGAGTGCGCGACGCCCCGCGAGGCGACCGCCCAGCGTGCCCTCGAAGGGCTGGTCCGCAGCATCGGCAAGGAGTTCGGCCGGGGCATCACCGCGCAACTCGTCCAGGTGTCCCGCGCTCAGGGCGACCCCAGCGTCGGCCTCGAATCGACTCTCCGGTTCCTGCTGTCCGGCCGCTCCGCGTACGTGTCGGGGCAGGTCATCCGGGTCGGCGGCGGCGCGGCGAGCGTCCCGGCCGACTGGGACCGCCCGCTGGACGGGCAGGTCGTGCTGGTCACCGGCGCCGCACGGGGCATCGGCGCGGCGCTGGCGAAGGTGCTGGCCCGCGACGGCGCGCAGGTGGTGGCCCTGGACATCCCGGCCGCTGGCGACGCGCTCGCCACGGTGGCGAACGACATCGGCGGCACCGCCGTCCAACTCGACCTGACCGCGCCGGACGCACCGGCCCGACTCGCCGAGCACCTGGCCAGCCGGCACGGCCGGGTCGACGTGGTGGTGCACAACGCCGGCATCACCCGGGACAAGACGCTCGGCCGGATGGACGCCGACCGGTGGGACCAGGTCATCGACGTCAACCTGTCCAGCCAGGAGCGGATCAACGACGTGCTGCTGGAGCGGGAGCTGATTCCGGCCGGCGGGCGGATCATCTCGGTCTCCTCGATCGCCGGGATCGCCGGCAACCGGGGGCAGACCAACTACGCCACCAGCAAGGCCGGCGTGATCGGGCTGGTCGACTCGCTCGCGCCGGCTCTGCGGGAACGCGGGATCAGCGTCAACGCGGTGGCCCCGGGCTTCATCGAGACCCGGCTGACCGCGCGCATCCCGCTTGTGGTCCGCGAGGCGGGCCGGCGGATGAACAGCCTTGCCCAGGGCGGGTTGCCGGTGGACGTGGCCGAGACGATCGGCTGGCTGGCCTGGCCGGCCAGCGGAGGGATCAGCGGAAACGTGGTCCGGGTCTGCGGCCAGAGCCTGCTGGGGGCGTGATGGGCGCGCGGCCGGAGTCGGGCAGCCGGACCCCTGTCGAACTGCCCCGGATGCCGGCGGCCGGGGCGCTGCACCGACGGGCGATGCTCGGCGCGCTGCCGGGCCTCGGCGGTGGGCGGCGCGGGCCCGACCTGCCGGCGGTCGAGTTGACCGTGGGCGGGGTGACCGTGGACCGGGCGCACCTGGCCGACTACGACCGGGTCTGCGGGTTCCGGCTCAGCGACCGGCTGCCCGCGACGTTTCCGCACGTCATGGGCTTCCCACTGGCCCTGCGCCTGATGACCGCACCGGATTTCCCCCTCCCGCTGATCGGCCTGGTGCACGTCGGCAACCGGATCACCACGCACCGCCCGATCACCGCCGACGAGACCCTCGACTTCACCACGTACGCGGAGAACCTGCGTCCACACGACCGGGGGCGGCAGGTGGACGTGGTTCTGGTCGGCTCGGTCGACGGGGAGGAGGTGTGGCGCGGCGTCTCGACGTACCTCGGTCGGGAGGGCGAGCCGGGCGGGCGCGACCGAGGCGAACGTCCCGCGGCGCCGACGGCCACCGCCCGCTGGCGGGTCGAACCGCGCGTCGGTTCGGAGTACGCGCGGGTCTCCGGTGACCACAACCCGATCCACACCTCCCGAATCGGGGCGCGGCTGTTCGGCTTCCGCCGGCCGATCGCGCACGGCATGTGGAGCAAGGCGCGCTGCCTGGCGGCACTGGAGTCCCGGCTGCCGGACGCGTACACCGTCGAGGTCGCCTTCAAGCTGCCCGTGCCGCTGCCGAGCACGGTGAGTTTCGCGCGCCTGCCGGACGGCGGGTTCGCCCTGCACGACTCGCGTGGCCGACCCCACCTGGCGGGTCTCGTGCGCTGAGCGCACCCGGCGGGTCTCGTGCGCTGAGCGCACCCGGTGGGTCCGTGCGCTGAGCGCACTCGGCGGCTCGCCCCTTGGCAGGCGCATGCTTCTGCGCTAAGTTGTTCTCACAGCGAGATGTTCTCAGGATGAGAGAGACGTGATGAACGAGCAGGAGTTCCTGGCCGCGTACGACCCCCGGGCCTACCCGTCGGTCGCCGTGACCGTCGACGTGGTGGCGCTGACCATCCGCGACAGCGCGCTGCACCTGCTGCTGATCCGGCGCGGCGAGGCACCCTTCGCCGGGCACTGGGCGCTGCCCGGGGGCTTCGTCCGCCCCGACGAGGACCTGACCGCCGGCGCTCGACGGGAACTGGCCGAGGAGACCGGGCTCGGCGGCGAGGCGCTGCGCCGCGTACACCTGGAGCAGTTGGGCAGCTATGGCGCCCCCGACCGTGACCCGCGCATGCGGGTCGTCTCGATCGCCCACCTCGCGTTCGCCCCTGACCTGCCGGATCCGGCCGCCGGCAGCGACGCCGACGAGGCGGTCTGGCTGCCGGTGACCGCGTTGACCAGCCGGCAGCTCGCCTTCGACCACGGCCGGATCATCGACGACGCGTTGGAACGGGCCCGGTCCAAGCTGGAGTACACCCCACTCGCCACCCGCTTCCTCGCCGCCGAGTTCACGATCAGCGAGCTGCGCGCCGTCTACGAGACGGTCTGGGGGCACCCGCTGCACGCCGGCAACTTCCACCGCAAGGTGCTCTCCGTGCCGGGCTTCGTGGAGAGCACCGGCGCCAGCACCGAGCGCGGTGGGGCCCGGGGCGGCCCGCGCGCCCGGCTCTACCGGGCCGGCGACGCCCGGCTGCTGCACCCGGCGCTGCTGCGCCCCGCCCGCGAGGAGACGGTGCGGTGAGGGCCGCGGAGGCCATCGGCCTGGTCGCGGCCGCCCGCACCGACGCCGACCTGTTCGGCGCGGACCAGCCGGCCCGCCGCTACCGCGAGCTGGTCGCGGCCCTGCACCCCGACCGCCTGCCGACCGACCCGACGGTACGCGCCGAAGCCCTCGACGCGTTCATCCACGTCACCACCCGGTGGCAGGCACGGCAGACCACAGTCCTCGGCGACTACCGGCTCGGCGGGCTGGCCCACTCGGGTGACCTGGCCAACCTCTACGACGTCGGCGACGACCGGCTGCTCAAGCTTCCCCGACGGCCCACCGACAACGATCTGATGGCCCGCGAGGCGCACGCCCTGCGCACCATCGCCGAGCGCGGCGACCCGCGCTACCTGCCGTACGTGCCCCGGCTCGTCGACGAGTTCCGGCACCGCGACACCGCCACCGGCGCGGAACGGCGGATCAACGTGCTCGCCACCGCACCCGGCCTGCACGACCTCGACGAGGTGCGGCGCGCGTACCCCGACGGGCTGGACGCCCGGGATGTCGCCTGGATGTGGCGGCGGCTGCTGGTGGTGCTCGGCCTGGCCCACCGGGCGGGGGTGGTGCACGGCGCGGTCCTGCCGCGACACGTGCTGATCGAGCCGGACGCCCACGGCGTGGTGCTCGTCGACTGGTGCTTCTCCGCGGCCGTCGGGAGCACGATCCCGGCGCTGGTGCCCGGCCAGGAGGACTGGTACCCGGAGGAGGTCACCCGGAAGCGGCCCTGCGGCCCGGGCACCGACATCGCGATGGCCAGCCACTGCATGAGCTGGCTGATGGGGCCACGCGCGCCCCGCGAGCTGCACACCTTCGCGCGGGGCTGCCGGCAACGGTCCCTGCACGCCCGGCCCGACGACGCCTGGCGCCTGCTGCGCGAACTCGACCAGGTGCTGGAGCGCCTCTACGGGCCACGCACCTTCCGACCCTTCACCCTCACCCCCTAAGGAGCTGTCATGGGCAGTGGAATCTGGTCCACCGACGTGTACGACGCCGCCGACCGCTACCGCCGGTCCACCGGCAAGAGCGCCTTCTCCTACAGCGACAGCGGGGCGCGCACCGTGCACCCCGCGCTCGACCCCCGGGACGCGACCCGCGAGAGCCGGGACTCCGACGAGCACCCCCGGTCGACGCCCGTCGCGGTGCTCTTCGACGTGACCGGCTCGATGCGCACGGTGCCGCGGGTCCTGCAGACCAAGCTGCCGCAGCTTCTCGGGCTGCTGCAACGGCAGGGCTACGCCAGCGACCCGCAGATCATGTTCGGCGCCATCGGGGACGCCACCTGTGACCGGGTGCCGTTGCAGGTGGGCCAGTTCGAGTCGGACAACCGGATGGACGACGACCTCGGCCGGATCGTGCTGGAGGGCGGTGGCGGCGGCCAGATGAGCGAGTCGTACGAGCTGGCCATGTACTTCATGGCCCGGCACACCGTCACCGACAACTGGGAGAAGCGCGGCCGGCGCGGCTACCTGTTCATCATCGGCGACGAGCTGGCGTACCAGCGGGTGAAGGCCCGGGAGGTGGCCGGCCTGATCGGGGACGACCTCGCCGAGGACGTGCCGCTGCGGCAGGTCGTCGACGAGGTGACCCGCCGCTGGGACACCTACTACCTGCTCCCCGCCGGCAGCCACTACGCCGGCAACGCGAAGGTGCTCGACTTCTGGCGGGACCTGCTCGGGCAGAACGCCGTCGTGCTCGACGACCTCGACGCGGTCTGCGAGACCATCGCGCTCACCATCGGCCTCGGCGAGCAGGCCATCGACCTGGACGAAGGCCTTCGCGACCTGGACCGCGCCGGCTCCGGCGCCACCGGCACCGTGTCGAAGGCGCTGGCCCGCCTCGGCCGGGAGCGGCGGGCCGAGGTGTCGACGCTGCCGGCCTTCCGCGACACCGCCGGCGGGGTGACCCGGCTGTGAACCACGTGGCGGTGGTCGACCTCGGCTACGGCGACGCCGGCAAGGGCACGGTGGTGGACTGGCTCTGCGCCACCCGTCCCGTGCACACGGTGGTCCGCTTCAACGGGGGCGCGCAGGCGGCGCACAACGTCGTGCTGCGCGACGGGCGGCACCACACGTTCGCGCAGTTCGGCGCCGGCACGTTCCATCCCGGTGTCGGTACGCACCTGTCCCGGCACGTGGTGGTGGACCCGTTGGCGCTGGCCGCCGAGGCCGGCCACCTCGCCACCCTCGGGGTGCCCGACGCGCTCGACCGGCTGACCGTCGACGGGGACGCGCTGCTCGCCACCCCGTACCACCGGGCCGCCAACCGGGCCCGCGAGACCGCCCGGGGAGCCGACCGGCACGGCTCCTGCGGGCTGGGGGTGGGCGAGGCCGTCGCGTACGGTCTCGCCCACCCCGACGACGCGCCCCGGGTCGCCGACTGCCACCACCCGGCGCTGCTGCGCCGGCGGCTGGCCACCCTGCGGGACCGGCTGACCGCCGAGTTGGGCCCGCTCGATGCGCCACCGATCGAGGACTGCCTGCCCGCGTTCACCGGGTTCGCCGGGCGGGTCGCCATCGTCGACGGCAGTTGGCTCGCCGAGGCGTTGCGCACCGGGACCTGCGTCTTCGAGGGCGCGCAGGGGGTGCTGCTCGACGAGTGGCACGGCTTCCACCCGTACACCACCTGGAGCACCACCACCTTCGCGAACGTGGACAGCCTGCTCGCCGAGGCGGGCCGGCCCGGTGACGTGACCCGGATCGGGGTACTCCGGCTGGTCACCACCCGGCACGGACCCGGCCCGCTGGTGACCGAGGACCCGGCGCTGCCCTTCGCCGACCCGCACAACCCGGCGAACCCGTGGCAGGGCCGGTTCCGGTTCGGCCACTTCGACGCGGTCGCCCACCGGTACGCCCTCGCCGCGGCCGGCGGCGTCGACGGCCTGGCCCTGACCCACCTCGACCTGGCCGGCCCCGACCTGCGGATCTGCCGCCGCTACGACACCACCGACCAACTCACCCCGGGCCCGCCCGGCGACCTGGACCGGCAGGCCGCGCTCACCGCCCGTCTGCTGCGCTCCCGCCCGGTGTACGACGACGAACCGCCGGCGGACTGGGCCGAGGCGGTACGCGCGGAGCTGGGCGCACCCGTGGTGCTGACCTCACACGGCCCCACCGCCGACGACAAGACCCCGTGCGGTCCACTGCTCGCCCCACCCGCCCTGGTGCACGCCGGCTGACAACTCGGGGCCGTGATCCGGCGACTCGCCCACCGGGTAGGTCGCGCCCGGCAAGCATGGGGGCATGGACGCCCTGCTCGACCTCCTCCGTGGGACGGTCACGTCGCCGTGGGTCTACCTGGTGATCTTCGGGCTCACCGCGGTCGACGCGTTCTTCCCCGCGGTGCCGGGCGAGGCGGCGGTGATCACCGCGGGGGTGCTCTCGGCGAGCGGGGGGCACCCCAGCCTGACCCTGGTGATCGTGACCGCCGCCACCGGCGCGCTGATCGGCGACCACGTCTCGTACGCCATCGGGCGGGGCGGGGGCGCCCGCCGACTGGCCCGCCTCCCCAACGGCAGCCGCCGGCGGGCCAGCTCCGAGTGGGCCCGTCGGGCCGTGGACCGGCGCGGCGGAATCATCCTGACCACCAGCCGGTACGTGCCGGGCGGGCGGACCGCCGTCACCCTCACCATGGGCGCGGTGCGCTATCCCCGCCGGTCATTCCTGCTGTACGACAGCATCGGCGCGGTCACCTGGGCGCTGTACTGCGGGCTGCTCGGCTACTTCGGCGGGCTGGCTTTCGAACGCGACCCGGTGAAGGGCCTGCTGGTCGGGGTGGGAATCTCGGTGGTCGTCACGTTCGGGCTGGAGGGGATCCGGTGGCTACGCCGCAGGGTCCGCCGCCACGCCTCCTCCCGCCACTGACCCCGCACCCGTCACAGCAGGTCGGCGTCGTACACCAGGATGGCCAACTGCACCCGGTTGCCGGCGTGGAGTTTCGCCAGCGCCCGGCTGACGTGTGCCTTGACGGTTGCCTCGCTCATCGTCAGCCGCCGGGCGATCTCCGCGTTGCCGTGCCCGCGCGCCACCTCCCGGACGATCGCCAGCTCCCGCTCGGTCAGCGGTGCGAGCCGCGCACGGGCCGCGTCCCTGCGGGCCGGACCGCGCTCGGCGAACGAGCTGATCAGACGCCGGGTCACCGTCGGGGCGAGCATCGCGTTCCCGGCGGCCACCGTGCGAACCGCGGCGGCCAACTCGCGGGGCGGGGTGTCCTTGAGCAGGAAGCCGACCGCGCCGGCCCGCAGCGCCCGGTGCACGTACTCGTCGAGGTCGAAGGTGGTCAACATGATCACCTTCGGGCCGACGGCGACCACGTCGGGCGCGACGGTCAGCCCGTCGACGCCCGGCATCCGCACGTCGAGCAGCACCACGTCGGGGTGTAACCGCTGGGCCTGCTCCAGCGCGCCGGCGCCGTCCGCTGCCTCACCGACGACCGTGATGTCCTCCGCCGCCTCAAGGATCAGCCGCAGCCCGGCACGGACCAGTTGCTCGTCGTCGACCACCACCACCCGGATCACGCCGCACCCGCCAGCGGGATCAGGGCCCTAACCAGGAAGCCGCCGTCCACCGGAGTCGCCTCCAACCGGCCGCCGAGCAGCTCCACCCGCTCCCGCAGCCCGAGCAGCCCCTGCCCGGCACCGGGCAGCGCCGACCCGCCCTCGGACGGGCCGTTGCGGACCACCACCTCCAGCCCGTCGGGCAGGTAGCGCAGGCAGACGGTCGTCTCGGCGTCGGCCGCGTGCTTGCGCACGTTTGTCAGCGCCTCCCGGACCACCCGGTAGGCGGTACGTCCCAGCGTCACGGGCAGTGCCGTCGGCACGCCCTCGTCCCGCCGGGACACCCGCAGCCCGGCGGCACGGGACTCCCCGATCAACTCGTCCAACGTGTCGAGCCCTCGCTCCGGCGTCACGGCCGGGCCGGCCTGGCGCAGCACACCCAGCACCTCGCGCAGGTCGGTGAGCGCCTGCCGGCCGGTCGTCCGGATCAGCGCGGCCGCCTCGACGGTCGCCGGGTCCACGGCGGTCACCTCCAGCGCCCCGGCATGCACCACCATCAGCGAGACCCGGTGCGCCACCACGTCGTGCATCTCCCGGGCGATCCGGGTCCGCTCCTCGGCGCGGACCCGGTCGGCGCGGGCCTCCTGCTCGCGTTCCAGCCGCTCGGCCCGGTCCCGCAGGGCGGCGAGCGTGTCCTGACGGGCCCGCACCCAGAGACCGAAGACCAACGGAAGCCCCACCAGGCAGGCGGCGAGCAGCAGCACGTTGCCGGTGGTGGCGGTGGTGATCCGGCGTACACCACCCACCGCCAGCCCGACCAGCACCCCGCCGGTCAGCACCAGGGCCGCCCCGGCGAGGTAGCCGGCGAGTTGGCGACCGCGCAACCGCAGCCCGGCCTGGTACGAGGCCAGCACCCCGGCGGCCGCCGCGGCGAGCACCAACCAGCCGACCGCCGCGGCCAGGAACAATGGCCAGCGACGGGTCCGGATCGTGCCGGCGGCCCACGCCGAGGCCAGCGCGATCAGCAGTACGAGCGCGCCCGGCAGCGGCGAGCGGACCCCGATGTCCCCGGTCGCGCTGGCCCACACGGCCGCGGCGACCAGGACGGCGAGCAGCGGCGGGGCGTACCGCTGGACGACCTGCCGGAGAGCGACGACGCTGGATGCCACGCAGCGAGCCTAGGGCTCGGCCGACGGATCGGGCCGCTGTGCGCCGCCGAACCGGGGCGCGGTGGGGGAAGACCCCTACCCGCCCTCGGGGCCGGCCGCTACCTAAGTAGTGGCGCCCATCTGACCACTGGCCGATGTCGGCCAACGTCGCCCCGACCAGCATCGGGATCATGGATCTACTCGACCTGCTGCACGACACGATGTCCTCGCCCTGGGTGTACCTGGCGATCTTCGCGATCGCGGTGCTCGACGGTTTCTTCCCGGTGGTGCCGAGCGAGACGGCGGTGATCACCGCGGGGGTGTTCGCGGCCTCCGGAGCGCCGTACCTGCCGGCGGTGATCCTGGTGGCCGCCGCCGGGGCGCTGGTCGGCGACCACATCTCGTACGCGATCGGGCGGGGTGGTGGCACCCGGCTGCTCGACCGGCTGCCGCCCGACGGTCGACGCCGAGCCGCCATCGACCGGGCCCGTCGGGGGATCGCCACCCGGGGCGGGCTGATCCTCACCGTGGCCCGCTACATCCCGGGCGGCCGGACCGCGGTCACCCTCACCATGGGCGCGGTGCGCTATCCCCGGCGACGGTTCCTGGCCTTCGACGCGTTGGCCGCCAGCTCGTGGGGGCTCTACTCGGCGCTGGTCGGCTACCTGGGCGGGCTGGCCTTCGAGCAGGACCCGCTGCGTGGTCTCCTGCTCGGGCTGGGCCTGGCCCTGACGGTGACGGTCGTCGTCGAGGTGGTCCGCTGGCTCCGCAACCGGCGTCGTGCGACGCGGGCCGCCGAACCGGGCAGCGACCCTGTCTCCGCCGGGGCGGTCAGTCGGCCGGCGGACGCCAGGTGACGCCGTGCAGCAGTTGGGCGGCACCGAGCCAGGCCACGTTCATCATCCGGGTGGCCGTCTTCTCCGGGTCGGTCTCCGGGTGGTCCGCGAGCCAGTCGGCCAGCGACTCGCTCGCGCCGACCAGGGCGTACGCGACGACCTCCAGGTCGATGGCGGCGATCTCGCGGCCCTCGGCGCGCAGCGCGTGGTCGAGCATCCCGGCGACCACCTCGACCAGCCGGGCCCGCATGGTGGCCAGCTCGCCGGCGAACGGCTGCTCGCCCCGGGCCTGCCGGTAGAGCACCGCCCAGCCGTCCCGGTGGGCGCCCACGAAGCCGAAGAACGCCTTGAGCCCGCGCCAGAGCCGCTCGTCGGCCGGCAGGTCGGGGGCCGCCGCCCCGGCGATGGCCTGCATCATCCGGGTGCCCTCCCGGTGCAGGCAGGCGACGAAGAGCTCCTCCTTGGTGCCGAGGTACGCGTACACCATGGGTTTGGAGATGCCGGCGTCCTCCGCGATCTCGTCCATGCTGGCGGCGTGGAAGCCGCGTCGGGAGAAGACCTTGACGGCCGCGTCGAGCATCTGCTGCTCGCGGACGGCGCGAGGCAGGCGCTTGAAGGCGGGGACGCTGGACACCTTGCGAGCATACCTACTCGTGCGTAGGGTTACGCGCGAGTAGCCAATTCTTCCGGAAGGCGCACCTGATGACTGACTTCGACCCGGCCACCTTCGCCAACGTGGGCCCCAAGGAGTTCGCCCAGCTGGTCAAGTCCACCCCGGACGACAAGATCGCCCAGGTGATGTCCGGTGACCTGCGCGGCAAGGTCCTGGGCGAGGTGTTCGGCCGGATGCCGTCGCTGTTCCGCGCGGACCGGGCCGGTTCCACCAACGCGGTCATCCACTGGATCATCACCGGTCGCCCCGACGGCGGCAGCGACACCTACGAGGTGGTCATCGCCGACGGCACCTGCGTCGTGAACGAGACCCCGCAGCACGACCCGAAGCTGAGCCTCACCATGGGCCCGGTCGAGTTCCTGAAGATCGTGTCCGGTGGCGCCAACCCGGTGATGATGTTCATGACCGGCAAGTTGAAGGCGAAGGGCGACCTCGGCCTCGCCGCCAACATCGCCAACCTTTTCGACATCCCCAAGGCCTGACATGGCTGAGTTCTCGCTCGACCTGAACGAGGAACAGCGGGATCTACGCGACTGGGTGCACGGCTTCGCCGCCGAGGTCGTGCGCCCAGCCGCCGCCGAGTGGGACGAGCGCGAGGACACCCCGTGGCCGGTGATCCAGGAAGCCGCCAAGGTCGGCCTCTACGGCTTCGAGTTCCTCGCCACCTGCTGGGCCGACCCGACCGGGCTCTCCCTGCCGATCGCCAGCGAAGAACTCTTCTGGGGTGACGCCGGCATCGGCCTGAGCATCTTCGGCACCTCGCTCGCCGTCGCCGCCATCTACGGCGCCGGCACCCCCGACCAGATGGTCGAGTGGGTGCCGCAGTGCTTCGGCGACGTCGACTCGCCGGCCGTCGCCGCGTTCTGCACCAGCGAACCCGAGGCCGGCTCCGACGTCGGCGCGATGCGCACCCGGGCCGTCTACGACGAGGCCACCGACGAGTGGGTGCTCAACGGCCAGAAGGCGTACGCCACCAACGGCGGAATCGCCGGAGTGCACGTGGTCACCGCCTCCGTCGACCCCGCGCTCGGCTCCCGGGGTCAGGCGGCGTTCGTCGTACCGCCGGGCACCCCCGGCCTGGCGGCCACCCGCAAGCTGCGCAAACTCGGCCTCCGCGCGTCCCACACCGCCGACGTCTTCCTCGACGGGGTACGCGTACCCGGCCGCTGCCTGCTCGGCGGACGGGACGCCCTGCAGGAACGCCTCGACCGGGCCCGCTCCGGTCAGCGCGCCACCGGACAGGCCGCGATGCGCACCTTCGAGCTGTCCCGACCCACGGTCGGCGCCCAGGCGCTCGGCGTGGCCCGGGCCGCGTACGAGTACGCGCTGGACTACGCGAAGGACCGGGTCCAGTTCGGACGGCCGATCATCGAGAACCAGGCGGTCGCGTTCGCGCTGGCCGACATGCGGATGGAGATCGACGCGGCCCGGCTGCTGGTCTGGCGGGCCTCGTGGATGGGCCGCAACAACCGTCCGTTCACCGCGGGCGAGGGATCGATGTCCAAGCTCAAGGCCGGCGAGGTTGCGGTGTCGGTCACCGAGAAGGCGGTGCAACTGCTCGGCGGGGCCGGCTTCCTGCGGGACCACCCGGTCGAGCGCTGGTACCGGGACGCCAAGATCTACACCATCTTCGAGGGCACCTCCGAGATCCAACGACTGGTCATCTCCCGGGCGATCTCCGGGATGCAGATCCGCTGACCGACCGACGGCCCGACCCTTCGCCACGGGTCGGGCCGCCGGCGGCCCGGATTCCACGATCTGTGCCGTCTTCGTCACCCCACGCCGACGCCAACTGGGCCTCCAGCCGCGCTCAGTGCATGATCAAGGAAAGAAGCCCTGATGGGCGGGGAGTCGGTCGCCCCGTCCGCGCACCACCCCGAGGAGGTCTGCGGCATGGACCTGCCGTTCATCGTTGCCACGCTGACCCGCCGCGGGCTGCTCACCCCCGGCAGCCCGATCCGGGTCGCCTCGCAGCTCAACGCGTTGCGGACGTGGGGGTGGAGCTTGGCGGGCGAGCTGCGCCAAGCAGCCGCCCGGGACCCGGGCCGCCCGGCCGTCATCGACGAGGACGGCGTCGAGCTGACCTACCACGACCTGCTCGACCGGGCCGAGCGGATGGCCCGCTCGATGCGGGCCGGGCTCGGCGTGCAGGCCGGCGACCGAATCGGCGTGCTCTGCCGCAACCACCACGGGCTGATCGAAACCATCGTCGCCGCCACCCTGCTCGGCGTCGACGCGGTGCTGGTCAACACCGGGCTCAGCGCCGCCCAACTGGGCACCGTCGCCGAGGAGCAGCGGCTGCGGCTCCTGGTGCACGACGACGAGTTCGCCGAGCGGGTCCTCGGCCTCCCCGCCGAACTGCCCCGGCTCGACGAACGCGCCCGCGAGGAGTTGGTGGCCGGGGCGCTGCCGGGAGACCTGCACCCGCCCGAGCGCGACGGCCGGATCATCGTGCTCACCTCCGGCACCACCGGCACGCCCAAGGGCGCTCGCCGGCCGACGCCCGGCGGCTTCGGCCCGCTGGTGTCCATCATCGACCGCATCCCCCTGCACGCCCGGAACCGGGTGATGATCGCCGCGCCGATCTTCCACACCTGGGGATTCGCCGCTCTCCAGGTCTGCCTGGCACTGCGGGCCACCATCGTGCTGCACCGCCGCTTCGACCCGACCGCCACGCTCGCCGCCCTTACCGCGCACCGGTGCGACGCGCTCTTCGCCGTACCGGTGATGGTGCAGCGACTGCTGGAGGTGCCCCCGCCGGACCCGCGCCCCCCGCTCAAGGTCGTCGCGGTCAGCGGCTCCGCCCTGCCCGGCGGGCTGGCCCCCAAGTTCATGGACGTCTACGGAGACGTCCTCTACAACCTCTACGGGTCCACCGAGGTCTCCTGGGCCTCCATCGCCGACCCGCAGGACCTGCGTCAGGCGCCCACCACCGCCGGTCGTCCGCCGCACGGCACCCGGCTGGAGATGCTCGACGAGGACGGCCAACCCGTGCCGGACGGACGGGTCGGGCGGATCTTCGTCGGCAACGAGATGCTCTTCGAGGGCTACACCTCCGGTGCCAGCCGGGAAACCCGCGACGGCCTGCTCGACACCGGCGACCTCGGCCGGCTCAACGCCGACGGGCTGCTCTTCGTCGACGGCCGGGCCGATGACATGATCGTCTCCGGCGGTGAGAATGTCTTCCCGTCCGAGGTGGAGGACCTCCTCGCGCAACTGCCGCAGGTCCGCGAGGCGGCCGTGATCGGCGTACCCGACCCCGAGTACGGCCAGCGCCTGTCCGCGTTCCTCGCCCTGCACCCCGGCGAGACGCTCGACCCCGAGGCGGTGCGCGAGTACGTCCGGCACTTCCTGGCCCGGTTCAGCGTCCCCCGAGACGTGATCTTCGTGAAGTACCTGCCCCGCAACGCCACCGGCAAGGTGCTCACCCGCGAACTACGCCGCTACTACGGCTGACCGCCCTTCACGGGTAGAGGGTCAGGCCCGGCGCCCGCGCCAGCTCGACGAGCTCCTGCGAGGTCAGCAGCGCGTCGCGGGCAACCCGGTCGGCCGGACCGCCGTACCCGTGGAGGAGGTTGCCCGCGGTGACCGTCACCGACGTGCCGTCCACCCGCATGAGCTGCACCCAGCGCAGAGTGCCCCCATCCGGGTCCGTACTGGTGCTGAGCATCGCCACCCCGTCGTCGCCCAGCCCCCACACCTCGCAGTTCCGGGCGTCAGGCGCGGCCGCACAATCCGCCTTCGCATCGGCCCGCGTGAGTTGAACGGCCACCTTCAGATGGCTGTGCCGCCCGTCGCGGCTGAGTGTCGCGATCGTCTCGTACTGCCGGTGTGGAAGTTGGTACGCGAACTGCGGCCGATCGCACTCGGGCACCGCCCCGGTCACCGTCAGGTTCGTGGGCACGGTGGTGGCCAGCGCGGCCCTCAGCGCCGCGGTCAGTCGAGGTACGCCCGCCTGCCACGGCTCCGTCGGGCGCACCCGCACCGTGTCGTACGTCTGCGACGACGGCTCCGGTCCGCTGGCCAACGGCTCCGGTCCGCCTCCCGACGAATTGGGCCCACCGCCCAACGGGATCGGTGCCGGGCAGAGCGACGTGTCGCCTGATCCGGAACTCATCGGCGGCAGGGCCATCCCACCCGGTCCCGGCACGGCGACCAGGATCGGCACCGCGACGGCCGCGACGGCCGCGGCCACCCCGGTGCCGGCCAGCGTCCACGCCCGGTGCCGACGGCGCTGCCGGTCGGCGGTGATCAACCCGTCGAGATCGATCCGGCTCGGCGGCGACCCGGCCACGGCGTCCCGGAAATGCTTCGTCAGCTCATCCATCGGTCCGTACCTCCTCGATTCGAGTCGGCACGTCGACGAGGCGACCACGCAGCGCCTCGATCGCGCGAGCCGACTGGCTCTTCACGGTGCCGGCGGAGCAGCCCAACTCTCGGGCGGTCTCCTCGATGGACAGGTCACAGAAGTAGCGCAGCACCAGGACCGCCCGACGACGCGGAGGCAGTTCCGCCAGCAGAGCGAGAATGGTCAGTCGGTCGGCAGCACCGTCCGTGCCGCTGGCCGCAGCCGGCGGCTCCGGCAGCTCGGCCCAGGCGGCCTCGCGTCGCCACGGCCGGCGCCGCTCGTCCAGCCAGACCCGCAACAGGGTCCGCCGGACGTACGCGTCCGGGTTGTCCATGGCGGACACCCTCGGCCAGTGTCTGAGCAGCTTGACCAGCGCCGTCGACACCAGATCGTCAGCCGTGTGCCAGTCGCCGCACAACAGGTACGCCGTGCGGCGCAACGGCTCCAGCCGCGCGCCGACGTAGTCGCGGTAGCCCTCGACATCGACCGGCATCCGCCGCCACCCCCTCGCCTCACTGAGCAAACGGAGGCGAGGCGGGTCGTGGTTGCCCGGGTTCAGCCGGGAATCGTGATCCGATCCTCGATCGCGGCGGCGGCGATGTCGGTGCGGTGCTGCGAGCCGGCCAGCTCCACCCCGTCCACCAGCGCGTACGCGGCGTCCCGCGCGGCGGCCAGGTCGGGGCCGGTGGCCGTACCGCACAGGACCCGGCCGCCGGCGGAGAGCAACGCGCCGTCGCCGGCTCGGCGGGCGGTGCCCGCGTGGATGATGCCGGCGCGGTCCGCGCCGGTGATCACGTCACCGGTACGCGGCGCGGCCGGGTAACCCGCGGAGGCGAGCACCACGGTGACGGCGCTGCCGTCCCGCCACCGCAGCGGCGGGTGCTCGGCCAACGTGCCGGTGGCGGCCGCGTGCAGCAGCCCACCCAGCGGAGACTCCAGCAGCGCGAGCACCACCTGGGTCTCCGGGTCACCGAAGCGCGCGTTGAACTCGATCACCCGAGGGCCGGCGGCGGTGATCGCGAGCCCGACGTAGAGCAGGCCCGCGAACGGGGTGCCCCGACGAAGCATCTCCGCGAGCGTCGGGTGGACCACATCACGCATCACGTCGTCGACCAGGCCGGGCGGAGCCCAGGGCAGCGGCGCGTACGCCCCCATGCCGCCCGTGTTCGGCCCGGTGTCGCCGTCGCCGAGCCGCTTGAAGTCCTGTGCCGGCACCAACGGCAGCGCCGCCTCGCCGTCGGTGACCACGAAGAGGCTGACCTCCGGGCCGTCGAGGAACTCCTCGACCACGACCCGTCCACACTCGCTGGCGTGCGCCAACGCGGCGGACCGGTCGTCGGTCACCACCACGCCCTTGCCGGCGGCGAGCCCGTCGTCCTTCACCACGTACGGCGCGCCGAACTCGTCCAGCGCCCGAGCGGTGCTCTCCTCGTCCGTGCAGACGTACGCCCGGGCGGTCGGCACGTCGGCAGCGGTCATCACGTCCTTGGCGAACGCCTTGGAGCCCTCCAGCTGAGCGGCCGCACCAGATGGGCCGAACACGGCGATGCCCTTGGCTCGTACCGCGTCGGCGACCCCGGCGACCAACGGCGCCTCGGGCCCGACCACCACCAGGTCAGCCGCCAACTCCACGGCCAACGCCGCCACCGCGGCCGGATCTGTGGCAGTCACCGTCCGCAGCTCGGCCACGCTCGCGATCCCCGGATTACCCGGCGCGGCAACAAGCGCGGAAACGCCCGGATCGCCCGCCAGCCCAAGCGCGAGCGCATGCTCCCGCCCGCCACCACCCACCAAAAGAACCCGCACAACCCGAGATCCTACTGTCCCCCCGCACCCTCCCGTCCCCGTCGGCCCTCGGTGATCAAGAGGTTTGCGTCAGGGATGGACTCGTTCTTGACGCAAACCTCTTGATCATCTGCGATGGGCGGCTGCGATGGCTTGGCGGACTGTGTGGGGGATGTAGCTGGGATGGAGGGTGTCCTGCCAGGTGAAACGGAGGATGGTCCAGCCGGCGTTGACCAGGCGGTTCTGGCGGCGGCGGTCGGCATAGGCGGCCTCCGGTGTGCCGTGCGCGTCTCGGCCGTCCGCCTCGGCGATCAGTCTTGGGCCGCGCCAGCCCAGGTCGCCGATGCCGAGCAGATAGCCGTCGTCGTCGCGCACTTCCAGCTGTAGCGCGTCTGGCGGCACCCGCCCGTCCACGCACCGCAGCCGGCTACGCGTCTCCAGCGGCGACTGCGCCCGCCCGTCCGCCTCGGCCAGACAGGCGTGTGCCACGACCGCGCCTCGCCTCCCCCGGATCAGGTTCGGGATGGCCGCCAGCTGCGCCGGATCGATGCGGCCCTGGTTCAGCGCCGAGTCGAGGACCGATACCGCTGGGTAACGATCGACCCGAAGGATGACGTCCGAGACTGTGCGAAGCGAAGAGGTTGCCGGGATGCCCGCAACCTTGACGACGTCGCCAGGGCCGACGGTCACCTGATGCACGGGCAACCACGGCACCAGAGCGCGCTGGGGCCGGGGTCGATCGACTGGCACCGAGACGTGGACCTGTGATGTCCGGTGAAGACCCGCGATGCCGTGCAACTCCATCGCAGAGTCCAGAACAGCGAAGGCGCCTGGGCCGAGGCTCGTGACCGCCGCGCGGATTCGCGCCCGCCGGCGCGTCGAATCACTCAGCTCCGCTTCTGGAAGGAAGCAGCCACGGAGAAGCCGCTGCCACCTGCCGGACCGGTGCAACTGTCTGACCTGATCCTTGGTCAGACCGGCACGCAATGCCTGGCCCAGGGTGACCATGCCGTCCTGCTCAGCGGCGATTTGGCGAAGAAGCTGGTGCGCACCCACACCCACACCCTGCCCACCCACACCACCCCACCGAAGCCCCTGTGGACAACCCTCAAACGCCTGTGGATAACCACCGCACACGCCTCGGTGATCAAGAGCTTTGCGTCAACTCGTAGGGAAATCTGACGCAAACTTCTTGATCACCGAGGCCATGGGGAGGCCCGGGCGGGGCCGTGGGGTGGGGTTAGGGGAGGAGGGGGTGTAGGTGGACGTTTTCTTCTCGGCCTGGGCCTACGCCTACGACGCTCACCCTCGTGTTGCAGAGTTCCTCTACCCGGGCGATGTAGCGGCGGGCGTTCTCCGGGAGGTCGTCGATGGTGCGGGCCTTGGTGATGTCCTCCCACCAGCCGTCGAGTTCCTCGAAGACGGGCTTGGCGTGGTGGAAGTCCGTCTGGCTCATCGGCATGTCGTCGACCCGGACGCCGTTGATCTCGTAGCCGACGCAGATCGGCACCTTGGGCAGGCCGGTGAGCACGTCCAGCTTGGTGATGACCAGGTCGGTGACGCCGTTGAGGCGGCAGGCGTACCGGGCGACGACCGCGTCGAACCACCCGCACCGGCGCTCCCGCCCGGTGGTCGTGCCGTACTCCGCGCCGATCTTGCGCAGGTGGTCACCGTTGGCGTCGAACAGCTCGGTCGGGAACGGCCCGGCGCCGACCCGGGTGGTGTACGCCTTGCTCACCGCGATGACCTTGTTGATCGCGGTCGGCGGGATGCCCGCGCCCACGCAGGCGCCACCGGCGGTCGGGTTGGACGAGGTCACGAAGGGGTAGGTGCCATGGTCCATGTCGAGCATGGTGGCCTGGGCGCCTTCCAGCAGCACCGTGTCGCCCCGGTCCAGGGCGTCCCAGAGCATCGCCCGGGTCTCCGCGATGTACGGCTTGAGCCGCTCCGCGTACGCCAGGTACTCCTCGACGGTCGCCTCGAGGTCGATCGCCTTGCGGTTGTAGACCTTGAACAGGATCTGGTTCTTCTCGCGCAGCGCGAGTTCCAGCTTCTTGCGCAGGATGCCCGGGTCGAGCAGGTCCTGGAGGCGGATGCCGATCCGGGCGACCTTGTCCCCGTACGCCGGGCCGATGCCGCGGCCGGTGGTACCGATCCGGGACGAGCCGAGGTACCGCTCGATGACCCGGTCCAGCGCCCGGTGGTGCGGCATGATCAGGTGCGCGTCACCGGAGATCCGCAGCCGGGACACGTCGACGCCGCGCTCGGCCAAGCCGTCGATCTCGGCGAGCAGCACCTTCGGGTCGACCACCACACCGTTGCCGATGACGATCATCGCGTTCGGTGAGAGCGCGCCGGACGGCATCAGGTGCAGCGCGTACTTCTGGCCGTCCGGGGTGATCACCGTGTGTCCGGCGTTGTTGCCGCCGGAGTAGCGCACGACGTAGTCGACCCGCTCACCCAGCAGGTCGGTAACCTTGCCCTTGCCCTCGTCGCCCCACTGAGCGCCGATGAGCACGATCGCTGGCATCTTTTCCGCCTCCAGAAGGCTCGGGTGCCAGGTGGCGACCGCTCGGCGAGCCCGGGGTGTCAGGTTAACAAGTAGTGACGGCGTGGCCGGCAGGGGTCGCGTCGAGAGGCAGGAGGCTCCTTCCGTGTACGACGTGGTGCTGCTCACCCTCGGTTCGGAGCGGGACGCTCCCGGGGGCTGCGGCAGCGGCGGGGCCTGCTGCGGCGGTGCGACCGCGGCCGACACCGCCCCGACGAGCCAAACCGACACCGGCCAGGCGAAGACCGACCGGACCAACGCCGGCCAGGGCAACGCCAGCCAGGCCGACGCCGAGCAGTGCGCCACCGAGCGGCCACGGGTGCCGGTGCTGGCGTGCGCCGACGCGCTGAACGCCCGGGGCGCCCGGGTGGAGATGGTCACCGCCCGCTCCGACGCCGAGATCGACGCGGTGTTGGCCCGGCTCGACGGCCCGGCCCGCCCGGACGGCCTCACCTGGCCGGACCCGGACAGCAAGACCCGGCTGGTCGTCGCCACGGCCAGCGATGGGCAGTTGCGCGCCGTGCTGCGCCGGCTGGTCAAGCGGTACGCCCCGGCGCCGAGCAAGCGCCCAGCGGACCTGCCGGGCAACCGGACCCTGCCCGACCTGCCGCCGGTGGCCGTACTCCCGCTTGACCCGGCCCGTGGCGGCACCCACCGGGACCTTGCCGCGCAGCTCGGGCTGCCCCGTGACCCGGCGGCGGTGGCCGCCGCGGTGCTGGACGGCACGCCGCGCCGGCTGGACCTGCTCCGCAACGACGGCGGCTCGGTGACCCTCGACGGCGCGCTCCTCGGCGCGGCCGACGACGCCGGCCGGCCGCTGCACTGGCGCGCTCGGGTGGAGGTCGACGACACCATCCTCACCGACGGTGCAGAACCGCTGCTGGCCTGCGCGGTCGGCAACGCCGGCGGGTACGCGACGCTCGACGACGTGACGCTGCTGACCGCGCCGGACCCGGCCGACGGCCAGGTCGAGGTCGCGGTGGCCGTGCCGGTGGTCGTCCGCTCGGCGTGGGGGCGCAAGCGGGTACGCCTCGAAGTTCGGCGGGCCCGTGGGCGGGCGGTGTCGGTGCTGCCCAGGGAGGGCAAGGTGCCGTACCTCGACGATGGTGTCGAGGGCGAGCTGACCCGGAAGCGTTCCTGGTGGATCGAGCCGGGGGCCTGGGCGGTCTGGTCGATCTGACTCGACCGCGTCGACCGGTCGACCTGCCTGCGCCGATCGGCCCTGTTGGGCGAATGGGCCTATCCTCGCAGGAGGACTGGGGAGGGCCGTAATGGACGAGAACGCCGACCGGGCGCAGGTGCCCGGCCAGCAGCCGGTGCCGGAGCGGGACGTCGAACCACTCTGGCCGCCAGATCCCGGCGACCGGGGGGCGGTGCCGCCCTGGGCCGCGGTGGCCGAGCAGCGGGGTGGGCCGTCGTCGGTCGCGCCGCCGGTCACGCCACCGGTGGCAGCGCCGCCGATCGCACGACCGCCGGTTCCCGGCCAGCCTGGCGCTCCGGCCCAGCCGCCGCCCTCGCCGTCGGACTACCCGTCGCTCACCGGCGCCGTTCCGGCGCCCGGGGGGTGGGGGGCCGGCGGCCCGTCCGGCACCGGGTCGGGTTGGGCGCCGGCGCAGCCGAGTTGGCCACCGCCGACCGACCCGGCCGCTACGCCTCCGCCGCCCGCTCCGCCAGCGACCGGTGCCCAGCCGACGCCGCCGCCAGCCGGCCCCGGGCGCAACGGCGGGCCAGCTGGCCCCGGCATCCCCGCTGCGACACCTGACGTCACCTCCGCGCCGAGGGACGGCCGACCCGCCGCGAGCGCCAGTGCCGCAACCGGCGCGGCAGGCCAGGCCGGCGAAGCTACGCAGGGACAGCCCGGCGACCGGGGTCCGACCACCGCGCCGATCACCCCGGGCGGCGTCGACCTGAACCTGCCGTTCACCCTGGACCAGCCGACCGCTCCCGCCGACCGCCCCACCGCAGCGGCAGCCGCCGGCCACCCCACCACGGCCGCGGCCACCGACCGGCCCATCCCAGCCGCCACCGCGTCCGCCGCCAGCCCGAGCGCCACCGACAGGCCGACGGCCGCTGCCCCCGCGCCGGCAGACTCCTCGACCGCCGGCCCCGCAGCGACCGGACCGGCACCGCAGGTCGGCGGGCCCGCACCGCAGGTCGGCGGACCCGCACCGCAAGCCAGCGGACCCGCACCGCAAGCCAGCGGACCCGCACCGCAAGCCAGCGGACCCGCACCGCAGCCTGGTGAGCCGGCACCGCAAATCGGCGGGACGGCGCCAAAGCCGGGTGGGCAGGCGCCGCAATCTGGCGGGCCGGTGCAGCAGGCTGGTGGACCAGCACCGCAGGCTGGCGGGCCAGGTGAGGACGGGGCCGCCGACGGGCCGGCGCGGCCGATCGCCGAGTCGCCGTGGGCGTACCCGCCGCAACGTCCGGCCGGGGCGGCCGCGCCCGCTCAGGACGAGGCCGGCGCGACGCCTCCGATCCCGCCGCCTCCCGTCGTCCCGCACGCCGGTCCCGGGCAGGCGCGTCCCGGGCAGCCGTTCACCCCGGCCATCCCCGGCCAGGCCGGCCCGGCGCAGATCCCGCCGCCGCCCGACCTGACGCAGTTCAGCAACCCACCGCACGGCAATCCGGCACCGCAGCACGCTGCTGGGCAGGCTGGGCCCGCGACCCCACCGCCCGGGCCGTTTCCGCCCTCGCCGGGTTGGTACCCACCGCCCTGGCAGCAGGGCTCGCCCGGCGGCACGCCTGGGCAGCCGTACCAGGAGGCCGATGGGGTGACCCGGGTGCCGGCCCCCGCGTACCCGGACGCGACCGCCTACCCGGACGCGACCTGGACGCCGGAGGACACCGCCGCGCCGACCGCCGAGGACTTCGCCCGACGCCGCCAGGTTCGACCCGCCGACCCGGTGGCGACCATGGGCGTACGCGCGGTGGTCAACAAGATGGGTCTGCTCCGGCTCTCTCCGGGGCGGCACGAGCAGGAGCTCAAGCGGGACATCGAGATGGTGCGCCGCAACTTCGGCGGTCTGCGGCAGGTGACCGTGGTGAACCCGAAGGGCGGCGCCGGTAAGACGGTGGCCATCCTGCTGCTCGCGATGACGTTCGGTCAGAAGCGCGGTGGCTACGTGCTGGCCTGGGACAACAACGAGACCCAGGGCACCCTGGGGATGCGCGCCCAACAGGACTTCCACTCCCGCACGGTGCGGGACATGCTGCGTGACCTCGGGCAGTTCCAGGGGGCGCACGGGCGGGTCGGTGACCTGTCGCAGTACGTGCGCTCGCAGGGCGAGGGGATGTTCGACGTCCTGGCCTCGGACGAGTCGGCCACCGGTGGCGAGATGTTGACCGCCGCCGCGTTCGCCGAGATCCGTGAGGTGGTCAGCCGGTTCTACAAGTTGATCTTCGTGGACACCGGGAACAACGTCCGGGCGCAGAACTGGCAGGCGTCGATGGACGCCACCGACCAGTTGGTGGTCACCATGTCGGCCCGTAACGACTCGGCGGAGACCGCCGCGCGGATGCTCGACCACCTGGAGCAGAGCGGCCGGCAACGGCTGGTCCGTCAGGCCGTGACGGTGGTGTCGATGCCGCCGTCCCGCAAGGAGATCGACCTGCCGGCCATCCAGGAGCACTTCGCGGCCCGCACCCGGGCGGTGTTGCTGGCCCCGTACGAGCGGCTCATCGACAGTGGTGAGCCGATCCGGTACGGCGGGCTGTCCTCGGCCACCCGGGACGCCTGGCTGAAGATCGCTGCCGCGGTCGCCGAAGGGCTGTAACCGACCGACGGCCGGCCCGGTGTCGGGCCGGCCGTCGGGGCGGGGTCAGTTGCTGGCCAGCGCGTCCGCCGCTTCCGGGTCGCAGTCGCGCAGGAATTGGGCACAGCGGGCCGCCTCGTCGGCCTCGCCGATCTCGTCGGCGGCGCGGGACAGCACGTACAGGCAGCGGAGGAAGCCCCGGTTGGGCTCGTGTGACCACGGCACCGGGCCGTGTCCCTTCCACCCACTGCGGCGCAGCTGGTCGAGGCCCCGGTGGTAGCCGGTGCGGGCGTACGCGTACGCCGTCACCACCTGGTCCTGCGCGAACGCCCGGGCCGCGAGTTCCCCCCAGGCGGCGCTGTAGGTCGGGAAGCGGGCCGCCACGCTGGCGTACGCCTCGTCGGTGCCGGCCTCGTCGGCGGCGGCCAGGGCGGCGTCGGCCTCGTCGTTCACGGGCAGGCGGGTGGCCGGTGGCTCTGGCAAAAGGTTCTGCATCGCCCCATTCAACCCGCTGGACAGGGCGACACGCGAGCGGGTCGGCCGACGTGTTCCGCTGAACGGCTGAGGAGTTGGTCACGCCTGCGGCCTATGCCGCTGCCTGGTGTTTTCCACTACAACTAATGGTCCGGAGCCTCCCCAGGAACCGGTAGTGCGGGAGCCCGGTGGCCACGACCACCGGGTTCCCGTCGGTTGCACCCCGGCCCGAGGTTTGGCCAGCCCCGGCGGAGGGGCAGGATGGCCGGGTGCCGACCCCACCTCCCGCCGACGTCATCGAGCCGCAGCTGCACGCCGGCGAGATCCAGACCCGGGCCGAGTTCGACCAACAGCTGGCCACCGGTCGGCTGACCGGACTGACCGTGCAGGGCCTGCGGCTCGACCTCGCGCCGGTGCCCGACCTCACCGGCATCGACGTCGCCGGCACCCTCTTCGTCGGTTGCCGCTTCGCGTCCCGGGACGTGGGCGCCGACCTGGTCCGGCGCGGCGCGAACGTGGTGCCGCCCTTCTCGGGGTTGCCGTACCCGACCCAGCCGACGCACCTCTACACCCCGGACGACCTGGCCGCCGGGTTCGCCGAGGGCGGGTTCACCGGGATGTACGACACCCGGGTGTACGACCACTACCGAGCGCACGGCGGCGCGCTGCCGGACGTCAAGGAGGCGCTGGGTCAACGGCTGCACGACCACGGCGTGGACAACGCGCTGGCCGACGCCACCCGGGTCTGGCTGGCGGCGCACGGGCCGCAGTCGGTGGTGGGCATCATGGGCGGTCACGCGGTGCGGCGCGGTAGTCCCGCGTACCGGATGGCGGCCGTGCTGGGTTGGGAGCTGGCGCGGGCCGACCGGCTGGTGGTGACCGGCGGCGGCCCCGGGGTGATGGAGGCCGCGAACCTCGGCGCCTTCCTGGCGGACCGGCCGGCGACCGAGGTGACGGCGGCGATCGACCTGCTGGCCACCGCCCCCGACTTCACCGACCACCACAGGTACACGGCCACGGCGCTGACGGTCCGGCAGCGGTACGCCGGGGTGCCCCGGCAACGTGGCGACGATCTGGGCTGGTCACGTGCGGGTGGTCTGGCCATTCCGACCTGGCTGTACGGGCACGAGCCGGCGAACCTGTTCGCCGGGCGGATCGCCAAGTACTTCTCGAACGCGATCCGGGAGGACACCATCCTGCGCCTCGCACGGGGCGGCATCGTCTTCGCGCCGGGGCGGGCGGGCACGGTGCAGGAGGTGTTCCAGGCGGCCACCAAGACCTACTACGGCACCGACGGCGCCAGCGGGGCGTACATCTTCCTGGACCGCGCCTACTGGACCACGGAGCTGCCGGTGGAAGCGCTGTTGCGCCCGCTGCTGGCCGCGTCCCCGTTCGGTGACCTGTCGTCGACGATCCACCTCACCGACGACGTCCGCGAGGCCGCACGCCTGCTGACGACCTGACGACCTGACGACCTGACGACGACGGCCGGCACCCCGGGTGGGAGCCGGCCGTCGGTGGGACGTCGTTACTTGGTCATCGTGGTGCCGGTGGAGCGCAGGTGCTCGCAGGCCTCAACGACCCGGGCGGCCAGGCCGGCCTCGGCGGCCTTGCCCCAGGCGCGCGGGTCGTACTGCTTCTTGTTGCCGACCTCGCCGTCGATCTTCAGCACGCCGTCGTAGTTGCGGAGCATGTGGTCCACGACGGGCCGGGTGAAGGCGTACTGGGTGTCGGTGTCGATGTTCATCTTCACCACGCCGTAGTCCAGGGCCTCGCGGATCTCGCTCAGCAGGGAGCCGGAGCCGCCGTGGAAGACCAGGCTGAGCGGCTTGTCCTTGCCGTACTTGGCGCCGACGGCGTCCTGGATCTGCTTGAGGATCTCCGGACGCAGCTTGACGTTGCCCGGCTTGTAGACGCCGTGCACGTTGCCGAAGGTCAGCGCCGCCATGTAGCGGCCCTTCTCGCCGAGGCCGAGCGCCTCGACCATGGCCAGGCCGTCATCGGTGGTCGTGTAGAGCTTGTCGTTGATGGCGTTCTCGACGCCGTCCTCCTCGCCACCGACGACGCCGACCTCGATCTCAAGGACGATCTTGGCCTTGGCGGCCTCGTCGAGCAGCTGCGCGGCGATCTGCAGGTTCTCCGCGACCGGCACGGCCGAGCCGTCCCACATGTGCGACTGGTAGAGCGGCTCCTCGCCGCGCTTCACCCGCTCCTGCGAGATGCCCATCAGCGGACGCACGAACCCGTCCAGCTTGTCCTTCGGGCAGTGGTCGGTGTGCAGGGCGATGTTGACCGAGTACTTCTTGGCCACCTCGTGCGCGTACGCGGCGAACGCCACCGCGCCGGTGACCATGTCCTTGATCGACGGGCCGGAGAGGTACTCGGCGCCACCGGTGGAGACCTGGATGATGCCGTCGCTCTCCGCGTCGGCGAAGCCCTTGAGCGCCGCGTTCAGCGTCTGGGAGGAGGTCACGTTGATCGCGGGGTACGCGTACCGGCCGGCCTTGGCGCGGTCCAGCATCTCCGCGTAAGCCTCGGGGGAAGCGATGGGCATGTGATGCGCTCCTTACTTACCACTCTCGGCCGTGCTGGCCGCTGTTCTTCATTTGTGCGCCGGACCGCGCTGTCCTCCGCCCGGAAGTATCCCGTAGGTGAGGTGCACCGGAACAACCGACCCGGGTGCTAGCCGTTCAACGGCGGTCCAGGTTGTCCGGCACGATGACGCTGATCAACCAGGTCACCACGGTCATCACGATGGCTCCCCAGAACGCCGGCCAGAATCCGTCCACCTGGAACGGCAGGTCGAGCCCGCGGGCGATCCGGTCGGTGAGCAGGAACAGCAACGCGTTGACCACCAGCGCGAACAGGCCCAGGGTCAGCAGGTAGAACACGCAGCCGACGACCCGGATCACCGGCTTGAGCACCGCGTTGATCACGCCGAAGATCAGCGCCACCACGATCAGGGTGAGAACGGTGTTGCCACCCGAGCGGCCGTGCACGTCCACCCCGGGCACGATCAGCGTGGTTATCCACAACGCGACCGCGGTGATCGCCAGTCGGATGAGGAAGCCCACGGCACCCATCCTGGCACCGGGTCGCGTCGCCGAGGGCTGATTCCGCCTACTCCGCCTTCCGGGCGGGGCGCCCGCCCAGCCCGTACGGTGGTGGGAACCGTGCCCTGCGACCCCCGGGAGGAACCATGGGTCAGCCCGACGAGGACTTCACCCCCGGCGACCACCTCGCGCCGCACGAACGCGACCCCGAGGCGGACCCGGCGGACGCGGTCGAGCAGGCCACGGTCGCCGGCCCCACCGACGTCGACAGCGAGCCGCACCGTGGCCTCGAGGTCGACGACTGGGACGCGATGGAGCAGGCCCGGGTGGTCACCGGGGACGAGGACGACTACCGCTGACCCGCCGCAGGGTCGACTGCCCGTTGCGACAGAGGTGTCCAACCGTTCGGGTCGTTAGACGGATATCGATCGCAAAGGGTTACCGGACAAGCCGGGGTCTCCCTAGGTTGGACGAGCGCCACCTGTACCCCCACGGGAGGACCCCATGCTCAAGCACTCGCTCCGCTGGCTGACCGGGCTCGGCGCCGCAGGCGCGTTGGTCGCCGCCTCCGCCACCCCCGCCGTCGCCGCGGCCACGATCGAGCCCTACTTCCAGGACGCCACCCTGGCCGTCGGCGCGACGGCGACCACTCGCACCCTGTTCCTGTACGCCGACGAGCCGACGGTCCTCACCGACGTCTCCGTGCGCTACGACTACCGCTCCCTGGCCAACAAGATCACCGTGGCCCCTGCCGACGGCCAGGAGTGCACCGCGCCGGAGCCGGGGGTCCTCGTCTGCGAGGAGCCCGAGGACGTCGTCCTCAACGAGCTGCCGCCTCTGGGCAGCGGGACCTACCGCAACGCGACCAAGCAGGTACGTCTCGGCCTCACCGAGGACGCGCGGCTCGGCGACTCCGGCGACATCGCCGTCAGCTTCCAGGCGGCCGGCGGGCGGCGCGGCAGTTACACCTCGCAGGTCCGGGTCGGCGAGGGGGTCGATCTTGCCGGCGGGCCGTACACCACCGTCTCCTCGAAGCCGGGCGGAAAGTTCTCGGTGCCGCTGGCCGTGGCCAACGCCGGCGACACGACCGTCAGCGGATTCGTCGCGGTCTTCGACCTCGCCTACTCGATCCGTACCAAGGACCGGTTCAGCAACTGCCGCTACTCCGACGACCACCTGGTCTCCTGCCAGTTCGACGAGGAGATCCCGGTGGGTACCGGGCTCGTCGCCACGCTGAACCTCGAACTCGGCAAGGACACGTACGCGCCGACCAACCAGTCCGGCCATGCCCAGTTCATGACCACGGCCGACTTCGAGGACCTGACCCGGGTACGGGAAGCCGTCGGCGCCCGGGCGGCCTCCCCCGGCAGCGGCCCGAAACTGACTCTGAGCGCGGCACCCGGCAGGATGCGGCAGGCCGCCCAGACCGACGTCGGCCCGGGCAACGACTACACCGGGTGGATCATCAAGGCCACCGGCACGAACGGCACCGACCTCGCGGCGATCGGCGCCACGCTCAAGGGCAGGGCCGGCGCGGTCGTCACGGCCACCGTGGGCTTCCGGAACAACGGCCCGGCGACGCTCGACAAGGTCAACGAAGACTACGAGGCGGCCACCCACACCACCGTCGAGCTGCCACCGGGCAGCACCGCCGTCGAGGTCCCCGACAACTGCCAGTTGCGACCGGGCACCCGCACGTACCAGTGCGCCTCCGAGATGCTCCTGGTGGCCGGTCAGACCTACACCATGAAGTTCCGGCTGCGCATCGACAAGGTCATCCCCAACGCCCGGGGCGCGGTGCGGGTCAACGCGCCGTGCGAGTGCCCCGGCGGCGGCAGCTTCCAGGACGACATCAAACCGGCCAACGACAGGGCCACCATCGTGGTCAACGCGCCCCAGAGCGGCGGTGGCCAAGGCGACGGTGATGGCGACGGTGGCGGTGGTGGCGGTGGTGGTTCGCTGCCCATCACCGGCGCCCCCACCACCCTGATCGCCGGTATCGGGGCCCTGTTGCTCGTCACCGGTGCGGGCTGCTGCCTGCTCGCCCGACGCAGAAGCCGCTTCTTCGCCTGACCCACCCGGACCCGACCGGCGCCCCGCCATCCCGTACCGGGCTGGCGGGGCGTCGTCGTGATGTCCTCGTCCGTCAGCGGACGGGATTGACCTGCTCCGGGTGCTGCGCCACCCACTGCGCCAACCGATCCTCTCTCAACGCCGCGAGGAACGCCGGGCCCTGCTTCGGGTCCAGCGGCAACCGCGAAGCGTTGTCCACCGGTGGGCCGACCGGGAGGCTGAGCCCCACCGGGTCGACGGTCTTCAGCTCGGGCAGCACCGCCACCAGCCTGGTCAGCGGCAGGCCGTCGTCGTCGACCGCCAGGCCCTTACCGGCGGCCGACAGCAGCGCGGTGAGCCGGACCGGGTTGGTCAGCACGTCCTGCGCGACCGCCCGCCGGATCAGCGCGGCGACGTAGCGCTGGGCGTTACGGTCCCGGTCGAACGCGCCGTCGGGCAGGTACCGCCGTTGCCGCAGCAGGTCGACGGAGGCAGCTCCGTCGAGCCGCTGGCAGCCGGCCGGGAAGGTCCGGCGGGTGTGCCAGGACCGGACCTCCGTCGGTAGGCACACCTCCACCCCGTCGACGGCGTCGGTGATCCGGCGCAGCCCCGTAAAAGTCAGCACCGCGCCGGCGTCGACGCGTACCCCGGTCAGGTCGGCGACCACCCGGCGGGTCAGGTCGTAGCCGGCGTCCAGGTCGGGCCGGGGCTTGCCGCTGTAGAACGCGCTGTTGAGCTTCTCGGTCCCCCGGCCGGGGATCGACACCTCCAGGTCACGCGGCAGCGAGATGAGGTACGGCCGGCTCCGGTCGGCCGGGATGTGCACCAGCAGGACGGAGTCCGCCAACCGGTGCGACGGTTCCTCGCCGAAGCCGTCCACGCCGAGCAGCAGGACGTTCAGCGCCCCGGACTGCGCGCCAGCCGGTTGACCGGACAACGACGGGCCCTCCGCCGGCCGATCGGGGCGCAGTTGCGGCACCCCGACTCCGAGCGCGGCGAGCAGGGCGAGCGTGACGCCAGCGGCCTGGAACCGCTGCCGGCGGCGACGGCGGACGGCGGCGAGCCGGTCGATCGCGACCCGCAGCGGGCCGGTCGACGGGGTCAACGGCTCGTGCCGGGCGAACGCGGCACGCAGGTCATCCTCGATCATGTTCACGCCTCCACGTACTCGGCCCGGAGCGTGGCCAGGGCCCGGGAGATGGACGAACGGACGGTCCCGACGGCGCAGCCGAGGATGTCGGCGATCTCGACGTCGGGCAGGTCCTCGTAGTAACGCAGCACCAGAGCGGCCCGCTGCCGACGCGGCAGCCGGGACAGCCACGACCAGATCTGATCCCGGTCCACGGCGGTCTGGGCATGATCGGTGGGCACCGGCACCGACGCGTCCGGCTCGCCGCGCAACAGCACCCGACGGACCCACGAACCGCGCCGCCAGTCGACGTACTGGTTGGTGAGCATCCGGCGTACGTAACGCTCGGGCGAGTCCGCGCGGGCGACCCGACGCCAGTTGAGCTGGACCCGGACCATGGTCTCCTGGACCAGATCCTGGGCCTGGTGCGGTTCGCCGGTCAGCATCACCGCGTACCGCAGTAGCGGGGCCAGCCGCGTGTCCGCGAACTCCTCGTACGTCACTGCACCTCCCGGGGGCTCCTGCCTCAGATGACGGGAGTGAACAGACGGAACGTTGCGGCGAGCCTGATCAACCTTTCGGCTGGTCTTGATCAGTGAGCGGCACCGGGGGCGGCGGCCAACCTTAGAGATTCCTTAAGATCCGCACGCTCCACCTGATCCCCCAACTGGAGGAACCCCCCTCATGCTCACCCACTCCACCCGGCGCTGGCTCGCCGGTCTGGGCGTAGCAGGCGCGTTCGTCGCCGCCTCCGCCAGCCCGGCCGTCGCCGTCGAGGAAGCGCCCATCAAGCTGGGCCTCTACTTCGGCGACACGACCATCGCGACCGATTCCGCCGGCAAGGTGGAATCCACGACCGTCTACAGCAGCGCACCGGTCGTGCTCCGCGAAGTCACCGTTCGCTACGACTACCGTGACCTGGCGGACAAGGTCACCCTCGCGGCGGAGACGCCGTCGGAATACTGCACGACCCCCGAGAAGGGCGTCCTGCTCTGCGCCGATCCCTTTGAGATCGGTGTGGAGGAGTGGGGCCTCGGTGGCATCGCCCCCGTCGTCATCGCGCCCACCAAGGGCGCGAAGGACGGGGATGCGGGCACCCTCAAGGTGACGCTCAGCGCCGCAGGTCTCGACTCAGTCAGCCACGACGCCAAGATCCGTCTGGGTGAGGGTGTCGACCTCGCCGCAGGACCGGAGACCGAGGAGTCGGCGACGCCCGGCGGAAAGTTCAGTTCCGCACTCCAGGTGAGCAACGCCGGCGAGACGACCGCCAAGGGTGCGAGCGTCATCTTCTACAACGACTACGGCATCCGCGCGGACAAGCACTACAGCAACTGCACCTACGTGGATGACGAACTGCGCAGCTGCCACTTCGACGATGACCTCGCAGCGGGTGCCACCTACAGCGCCAGCCTCGCCTATCGAATCGGCGAAGACGCGTACGCCCCGGGTGCCGAGTACGGGGAGATCATCTGGATGACGCCTGCGGAGTTCGAGGACTTCGACGCCTATCTCGACAGCGTGGGTGTCTCGGTGGGCAAGCCGGGGACCGACGGGAAGCTCTCCCTCGCCAAGCTCCCCACGAAGGCCGGGACTCGCGGCTTCCAGGCCGACACCGAGCCGTACAACAACGGGTCCGCCCTCATCGTCAAGGTGACCGGCAAGAACGGCACCGACCTTCAGGCGATCGGCGACAACGCCTCGGGCAAGAAGGGCGACAAGGTCGACGTCACCATCGGCTTCCGCAACAACGGACCGGCGACGCTGGACCGCAGCCGAGGCGGCTCGGCGGTCACCCACATGAACGTGGAGATCCCGAAGAACACCACCGTGGTGGCGGCTCCGGAGTTCTGCTCCCCGATCAAGGGTGAGGAGTGGGGCGAGCCGGGTCAGCCGGGCGGCCGGGTCTACGGCTGCTTCCCAACGCCGTTCATCAAGGCCGGCGACCAGGAGACTGCCGACTTCACGCTTCGAATCGACAAGGTCGTTCCGAACGACACTGGCGCCGTCAAGATCAACCTGCCGTGCGAGTGCGACGGCGGCTTCTACGACGACCTGAAGCCGGCCAACGATGTCGCCAAGATCCTGGTGAACGCGACCGGCGGCAGCGGCGGTGGCGACGGTGACGGCGGCTCGCTGCCGATCACCGGTCAGTCCACCGGCCTGATCGCCGGCCTCGGCGCGCTGCTGCTCGCCGCGGGCGTCGGCGGTTACCTGGTGGCCAAGCGCCGCCGGACCCGCTTCGTCGCCTGATCCACCCCGCACCACCGGTGCCCCGTCGACCACCACGGTCGGCGGGGCACCGTCGTTGGACCCCACGACGCCGGGACGCTGGCGTTGAGCCCCACGGCGCGGGCGGGTGGTGACGGGCCGGTCCGACGCGGCCGGGACCCTGGGCTTCGGTACCCTTTGTGGCCGTGGACACAGCTGAGAAGACCCGCGCTCTCGTGGAGAGCGTCGCCCTGAACCCGCTCGATCCCAAGGATCTGTTGCAGACCTTCGGGCTGATCGGCGTGTGGGTGATCCTCTTCGCCGAGACCGGCCTGCTGGTGGGCTTCTTCTTCCCCGGTGACTCGCTGCTGTTCCTCGCCGGGGTCGCCTCGTCACCGGTGGCGGACGCGATCTTCGGCGACGGCACCCGCCTCTCCCTGGCCGGCCTGCTGATCGGTGGGCCGATCTGCGCGATCATCGGCGCCCAGCTGGGGCACTGGCTCGGCAAGCGGTACGGCCGGCCGATGTTCGAGCGGCCGAACTCCCGGCTCTTCAAGAAGGAGTACGTGGAGAAGGCCGAGTACTACTTCCAGAAGTTCGGCCCGGCGAAGGCCGTCGTGCTGGCGCGCTTCATTCCGATCGTCCGGACGTTCCTCAACCCGGTCGCGGGCGCGCTCGGCATGCCGGCCAAGCAGTTCCTGCTCTGGAACATCGTCGGCGCGGTGCTCTGGGTGGACGGCATCCTGCTGATCGGCTACCTGCTGGCCGAGCAGATCTACGAGGCCATCGGCGACAAGATCGACCACTACATCCTGCCGGTGGTGGCCCTGATCATTCTGATCTCGGTGCTGCCGATCTTCTTCGAGTTCCTCCGCGACCGGCGGGCTCGTAAGCGCGGCGAGGCGGTCGCGGTGGTCGCCGCGGCCAGTGCCGCCGGCGCGGTGGATGCGGCCCGTGAGGCGTTCGACCACGACCGGCACCAGCACGGCCATCAGCGCCCGGAGCACGGTCAGGACCGTTGAGGTACGACGACGGCCGGCCCCCTGGTGAGGGGGTCGGCCGTCGGCATGTCGAACCCGGCCTCCGGTGGTGCGACCGGGGACGAGCAGGTGTCAACCACCGGTGGCGCCACCCCTGGCTCGCCACCGGACGCCGTCCCAGCTCGGGGCGGCGTTGTAGTGCCTACGTCAGCGGGCCTTCTTGGTGGCTCGCTTACGCGGCGGGGTCAGCAGGTCGGCGATCGTCGCGATCGCACTCGGGACCAGGCTGTAGTACGCCCAGACACCGCGCTTCTCCCGCTGCAACAAGCCGGCCTCGGTGAGGATACGCAGGTGATGACTGACCGTCGGCTGAGAGAGGCCGAGCGGCGCCGTCAGGTCACAGACGCACGCCTCGCCCTCGGGGGCCGACTGGATCAGGCTGAGCAGCCGCAACCGAGCAGGATCAGCAAGGGCCTTGAGGACCCCGGCGAGACGCTCGGCATCGGCACGTTCGATCGGCTCGCCGTTTAGCGGCGAGATCTGAGGCATAGTCATTTCGGCCAACGCAGTTCCCACGTATTCCATCCTTCCACCAGCAGCATCGATCCGCCTGCATATCAGCAGATCCGAATCGGCAGACTTTTACGCCACAAGGCCGAGGTCAGCCAACGTATAGGCCGCCCGGTACGGCAATCCGGCGGCTCGCACCGCGTCGCCGGCGCCTCGATCAACAATAACCACCACGCCCACGACTTCCGCCCCGGCCTCGCGAAGCGCCTCGACAGCGGTCAAAACACTTCCGCCCGTCGTGGATGTGTCCTCCACCGCCAACACCCGGCGGCCGGCCACCTCCGGTCCCTCGATCCGCCGCTGAAGACCGTGGGCCTTGCCCGCCTTGCGCACCACAAAGGCGTCCAGGGCCCGGCCGGTCGGAGCGGCGGCGTGCAGCATCGAGAGCGCGACAGGGTCCGCACCCAGGGTGAGGCCCCCGACGGCGTCGAACTCCCAGTCGGCGGTGAGGTCGAGCAACACCCGGCCGACCAGAGGAGCGGCCCGGTGATGGAGCGTGACGCGCCGCAGATCCACGTACCAGTCTGCCTCGCGCCCCGACGAGAGCACGACCCGTCCGTGGACCACAGCCAGGTCGGTAATGAATTTACGCAGGTCGTCGTGGTCCCCCATGGCGATAGAGGTTACTGCGCAACTCTGAACGCCGTGTGCGGGGTCCACCCTGATCAGCCCCGCGGGGAACCGATGACTGGCGATGTTCGACTACGCTCAGCGACTGGCCCGACAGCGGCGCGCCAGCGTCGTCCCACCGCTGGCTCCGGGTCGGCGGCCCGGTCGAGGCTCAGTGCTCGTCGCGACCGATCCGGCCACGGGTGTCCCGCGCGACCGCCTGGAGCAGCCGCCGCGGCGCGTGTCGCATGCCGGCGACGACCACCTTGTACTTCCACGCCGGAATGCTGACCATCTTGCCTTTGCGCAGGTCACGCAGGGCTTCGTCCACCACATCCTCGGCCCGCAACCACAGCCACTCCGGCGTCTTGGACATGTTGATGCCGGCCCGCTGGTGGAATTCGGTGCGGGTGTAGCCGGGGCAGAGGGCCATCACCTGAACGCCGAACGGCCGTGCCGACTGCCCGACGGACTCGCTGAAGTTGGTGACCCACGCCTTGCTGGCGGAGTACGTCGATCCGGGCATCGCCGTACCGAAACCGGCGACCGAAGAGACATTTATCACTGCCCCATTTCGCCGTTCAGTCATCGGTCGCAGCGCCGCCAGGGTCAACCGCATGACCGCGTGCACGTTGAGCCGCAACAGTCGTGCCTCGTCCTCCGCCGTGGAGCGCAGGAACGGATTGTTCAGGCTGATCCCCGCATTGTTCACCAGCAGGTGCACCGGAGTGCCGTCGGCGATCCGCTGCTCCACGGTGGCGCAGCCGTCGTCGGTGGACAGATCCGCCGGGATCGTCTCCACCTCGCGCCCGTACGTGGAACGCAGCTCGGTGGCGAGCTCGGTCAACCGCGCCGCGTCGCGGGCGACGAGCACCAGGTGCCAACCGTCGGCGGCCAGCCGTCTGGTGAACGCCGCGCCGATGCCGGCGGTGGCCCCGGTGATCAGCGCCCGGCGCTCGGCGGTCGTGGGGTCGAGCGTCACGGGGCGGTCCTCACCTGGGCGGGTACGGGGGCGCGGGCGGCGCCGACGGGGGCTGGTGCGGGGCGGGCGTGAACATGGGCGGTGCGGTCGGCGTCGTCGCGCGGTGGCGGCCGAACCAGCTGTTCGCCGCCGGCAGCGCCAGAAGCGTAGCTACTACAAGGTAACCGAGCCCCTGTGCGACGGAAAGCCCGGCGTTGAGCGGGATCCACCAGGACGGGTACGCGTCGCCGATCAGGCCCAGCAACTCGGCGAGAGCCTGCTCGCCGGAGCCCAGTTGCAGCGGCGCGGCCCGTTCGCCGACGACCACCGCCACGCTGCAACAGCCGCCGAGGAGGCCGAGCCCGCTGACCACCCAGGTCGCCACCCGGACGCCGTTGCGACCGGCCAACAGCCCGAGGGCCAGGCCGGCGAGCAGCGGCGCGGAGAGCACCGCCACCACCGCGGACAGCACTGCGGACGCGCGGAGCAGAGTCACCACGTCGTTGATCTGCTCCGGGCTGGCCGAGGTGTCGCGGGCGGCGGAGCGGAACGCGTCGACCGTCCCGCCCAGCACCACCAGGTCGACCACGGCGTACGCGAGCGCGGCGACCGCCATCACCAACAGCACGGTCACGGCCGACAGGACGGCGGCGGGCCGGCGGGCCGGTGCCGATTCCGGGTACGACACGACGAATCCCTCCGGTAGGCGTCGGGTTGCAACCTACTCGGAGGGATCGTCGGCGTCGTGCTTATCCAGCCGTCAGCTCGTCGACGGCGGGGTTGACCCGGGCCGGTCCGTGGGCGGCGTGTCGTCGGGCCGGTTCGCGGCCGGAGGCGGCGGGTAGCTCGGCTCCCCACTCGACGGATAGCCCGGCTCACCGGATGCCTGCGGGTAGCCGGGCTGACCCGGCGCCTGCGGGTGGCCCGGGTAGCTGGCGCCCGGGGTCGGCGGCTCCCAGCCCGCGGCGGGCTTGCGGAAGAACGGGTTCGCCTTCGGCAGCGCCAGCAGGACCAGCGCCGTGATCAGCGCGATCAGGCTGAGCACACCGAGCAGGAGGCTGACCGGGGTGACCCAGGAGGGCAGAGCCTCCTCCAGGCGGCGCTGGATCTCCTCGGGGCTCGGCCCATCGCCGCCGGTCCCGCCACCGGTGTTGAAACCACCGGCCGCGTTGCTGAGCAGGCCACCGCCGACGCAGCAGACCATGATGCCGCCGACGATCCAGGTGGTGATCCGGGTACCGTTGCGGCCCTGGTTGTTGAAGAGGGCCAGCACGCCCAGCACGACCGCGAGCAGCAGCAGAAGAATGCTGCTGCCGATGCCGATGACGACGAAGACGTCGGCCACCTGGTCGCCGTCGGTGCTGCTGCCCGCGTACGCCTCACGGAGCGCGTCCCGCGTCTTGCCGAAGGTGCTGAGCGTGATGATCAGACTGATCACCTGGAGCGCCAGGAACAGGAAGAGCAGGTAGCTGGAAATCGACACAATGGATGGCCGCTGGCGGGCCGGCGTGCTCTGGGAATCGACCACGATTCTCCTTCCCTAAGATCGCGCCCACACCGTATCGACAACCGGCCAGTTCGGCATGCCGTGACGAGCCCGGCGCGTCCGCCCGGTCCGGCTCAGCGGGCTTCGGGCGTGGTGCGGATCGTCAGGTCGGCGGGGTCCAGCAGGTCACCGCGGGCCACCCTCCAGCCCTCCTCGCCGTACGCCTCGAAGGAGAGCCGCGCGGCACCACCCGACTGGTAGTCGTGGTAGCGCATGGTCCCGGTCGACGGCAGCTCGGTCTCTCCGGTGGCGGTGTAACGCGCCTGCCCGGTCTCGGCCCAGGTGTAGCGCCGCCCGCCGAGTTCGATGGTCGGGGCGCCCGGGGTGACGGTGGCCCCCGGTTCGGCGGTCCAGAGCACCAGCTCGAGTTCGGGGCCGTCCTCGACGGAGAGCCGGTGGCGGGTGCCGGAGTCGTCGTCGAGGAGGTGCTGCACCCAGCTCCAGTCGCCCTCGACCAGGCGGATCGTGGCGCTCACCGCGTACTCCCGGTCGCGGATCCGCACGCGGTCGCCCGGGGTCAGGCGGAGCGGGCCGCGCGGCGGCTCCGCCGGCTGGCCGTCTGGCCGGCTCGTCGCCCGCCGGCGGGCCCGCACGACGACCACGACCACCGCGAGTACGGCAACTGCCGCCACCAGGCACGTCACCACCGCGTCCACCCGACCACCTCCCCAGGTACGTCGGCGCAGACGGTAACAACCTTCGGCACCAGGAAGGCCCGCGCTGTGGCCGACAGCTCAGCTAGCGGAGGCCGTCGGGGCCGTCGTCCGGTGCCGCCGCCGATGGTCCGGTCGGCCCTGGTGAGCCGCTCGGCGCGCCCGAGGGCAGGTGCGCGGCCGGGTCGGGGCAGATCAGGTACCCGGGTGGGAGCGGCTGGCTCGGCGGCAGGAAGCCCGGCACGAGCGGAACGGTCGGATATCCGTAGCCGGGCGGGGCGTAGTAGGGAACGGGCATCGCCCACGCCGGGTCGGGAAGCGCCTCGCTCGCGGTAGGCGGCACGAACCAGCGGTTCGCCGGCGGCAGCGCCAGCAGCAGGACCACGGCCGCGGAGAGTGCCAAGACGGTGAGCACGCCCAGCCCCGCCGCGGGGAAGAAAACGTCGTCCCAGGGATCGGTGCCGGCGTAGAGCGTGTCGAAGAACGTCGAGGTCTCCCACTCCTCGTCCCATTCCGGTGACGGCTCCGCCGCGAGCTCCGGGGCGACCAGCAGGGGTACGAGAAACCCTCCGGAGCAGCACTGCGCGAAGCAGACCAGCAGCTGCGCGCCACTGGCGACGAAGACCAGGATCCGCGCGACGTTGGCGCCCCGCCGGACCGGCACGGCGGTGGCCGCCAGCCAGATCGCGAGCAACACCGCCGGTACGCCGAGGATCAACGTCGTCGCGATGTTGCCCTGCCGTTCGCCAGCCACCTCGTCCGGGTCGGCGTCCGGCACCAGTCGTACCGCACGGTCGATCTGGCCATCGAAGTGCACCGCCTCGGCCACCGTCAGCGCGGCCAGGCCGAGCAGCACCAGCACCACGGCCAGTTGCAGCCAGAAGGCGATGGTCACGGTGGTCGGCCGGGGCGGACGCGGCGCGGCGGCGGGCGGGCTCATGGCTCGCAACGTACGGCGCGTCGTCGACGACCGGCAGGACCAATCGGGCAGCACCGACCGGCGAATGGATCATGCTGCGGCGAGCCGCCGGCTGGCGTACGTGCCCAGGGTTTCGCGGTCCATCACGCAGCCGACGAAGGTGGTGAACTCGCTCGGGTCGTCCCGCAGCGACGTCCAGGCCGCTCGGGCCGCCGCCGGGTCGAGGCGCTCCAGCAGCGTGGCCGCGTACGCCCGGCCGGCGGGTGTGCCGTCGGTCAGCACCCGGTCGAGCTGGCGACGGACCTCCTCGGGGTGGTCGTCGACAGCGGCCGAGACCCGCTCGTACGCCTCCGTCACCGGCAACAGGTTCCCGGCGATGCCAACTCCCCCGAAGGCGAGCGTGTCAGCCGTCACCAACGTGTCGACGGCCGCACCAAGTTCCCGCTCCCATTTCTTTCCAATCCCAAACATGCCCCACCTCTTTCCCCGCCCACCCCGGCTCCACCCTGTTGATCAAGAGGTTTGCGTCATGGGAAGACATCGGGCTGACGCAAACCTCTTGATCAACGTGTTCGGGCGGGGTTAGGCCGGGGTTACCGAGAGGGTGTTGGTATTGGGGGAGCGGTCTACCTTTACCGTTTGGCCGTCGCGGATTGATCCGCTCAGCAGTGCCTTGGCCAGTTGGTCTCCGATCGCCGTTTGGACCAGGCGACGGAGCGGGCGGGCGCCGTAGATCGGGTCGTAACCGTGCTCGGCGAGCCACTCCCGGGCGGACTCGGTGATGTCCAGTGCCAGTCGGCGGCCCGCAAGACGGTCCCGCATCCGGTCCAACTGGATGTCGACGATGGAGCGCAGGTCGTCCCCGCGCAGCGAGGCGAAGACCACGATGTCGTCCAGCCGGTTGAGGAACTCCGGCTTGAAGTGCGACCGGACCACGGCCAGCACACCCTCCCGACGCTGCTCGTCGGCGAGCGTCAGATCGCTGATCACCGACGACCCGAGGTTGGACGTGAGGATCAGGATCGCGTTGCGGAAGTCCACCGTGCGGCCCTGACCGTCGGTGAGCCGACCGTCGTCGAGCACCTGGAGCAGCACGTCGAAGACATCCGGGTGGGCCTTCTCCACCTCGTCCAGCAGCACCACCGAGTACGGCCGCCGGCGCACCGCCTCGGTGAGCTGACCACCCTCGTTGTAGCCGACGTAGCCGGGCGGCGCACCCACCAGGCGGGCGACCGAGTGCTTCTCGCCGTACTCGCTCATGTCGATGCGGACCATGGCCCGCTCGTCGTCGAAGAGGAACTCGGCGAGAGCCTTGGCCAGCTCCGTCTTGCCGACGCCGGTGGGGCCGAGGAAGAGGAAGCTGCCGGTCGGGCGATCCGGGTCGGCGATACCGGCGCGGGCACGGCGTACCGCGTCGGAGACCGCGCCGACCGCCTCGGCCTGGCCGACCACCCGGCCGCCCAGCGACTCCTCCATCCGCAGCAGCTTGGCCGTCTCACCCTCCAGCAGGCGACCGGCGGGGATGCCGGTCCAGGAGGCGACCACCGCGGCGATGTCGTCGGAGCCGACCTCCTCCTTGAGCATCGCGCCGTCGGCCTGGAGCTGGGCCAGCTCCTCCTCGGCCTGCTTGAGCTCGACCTTCAGGGCGGGGATCCGTCCGTAGCGCAGCTCGGCGGCGCGTTCCAACTCGCCGTCCCGCTCGGCCCGCTCGGCCTCGCCGCCGAGGCGCTCCAGCTCCTCCTTGGCGGTGGAGAGCTTGGTGATGTGGCTCTTCTCCGTCTGCCAGCGCTCGGAGAGCACGGTGAGCTGCTCGCGCTTGTCGGCCAACTCCTTGCGGAGCCGCTCCAACCGCTCGGCCGAGGCGGCGTCCGGCTCCTTGGCCAGCGCCATCTCCTCGATCTCCAACCGGCGGACCGCCCGCTCGATCTCGTCCACCTCGACCGGACGGGAGTCGATCTCCATCCGCAGCCGGGACGCGGACTCGTCGACCAGGTCGATCGCCTTGTCCGGCAGGAACCGGTCGGCGATGTAACGGTCGGACAGGGTCGCGGCGGCGACCAGCGCGGCGTCGGTGATCCGTACGCCGTGGTGCACCTCGTAGCGCTCCTTGAGCCCACGCAGGATGCCGATGGTGTCCTCGATGGTCGGCTCACCGACCAGCACCGGCTGGAAACGACGCTCCAGCGCCGGGTCCTTCTCGATGTGCTCGCGGTACTCGTCCAGCGTGGTGGCGCCCACCATCCGCAGCTCACCACGGGCCAGCATCGGCTTGAGCATGTTGCCGGCGTCCATCGAGCCCTCGCCCTTGCCGGCGCCGACGACTGTGTGCAGCTCGTCGAGGAACGTGATGACCTGCCCGTTGGAGTTCTTGATCTCCTCCAGGACGGACTTCAGCCGCTCCTCGAACTGGCCGCGGTACTGCGCGCCGGCGACCATCGCGCCGAGATCCAGCGAGATCAGCTTCTTGTCGCGCAGTGACTCGGGCACGTCGCCGGTGACGATCCGCTGGGCCAGGCCCTCGACGATCGCGGTCTTGCCGACGCCGGGCTCGCCGATCAGCACCGGGTTGTTCTTGGTACGCCGGGAGAGCACCTGGATGACCCGACGGATCTCGGAGTCCCGGCCGATGACCGGGTCGATCTTGCCGTCCCGGGCGCTGGCGGTGAGGTCGACGCCGTACTTGGTGAGGGCCTGGTAGGTCTGCTCCGGGTCGGCGGTGGTGACCCGACGGTCCCCACCGCGAACGGTCGGGAAGGCGGCGACCAGGGCCTCCTCCGTGGCACCGGCGGTCTTCAGCGCGCCGGACACCGCCCCGCCCACCCGGGCCAGGCCGGCGAGCAGGTGCTCGGTGGAGGTGTACTCGTCGCCCAACGGCCGGGCGATCTGCTCGGCGGCGCCGATGGCGTTGACGAACTCCCGAGCCAACGTCGGCTCGGCGATGCTGGAGCCGCGGGCGGCCGGCAGGGCGTCGACCGCACGCTGGGCGGCCTGGCGCAGCTCGGTCGGGTCGGCCCCGACGGCGCGCAGCAGACCGGTGGCGGTCGAGCCGTCGGTGTCCAGGAGTGACAGCAGCAGGTGCCAGGGCTCCACGGTGGCGTGACCACGCTGGTTGGCCAGCGCGACGGCGCCCGTGATGGCTTCGCGGCTCTTGGTGGTGAGTCTTTCGGTGTTCATGGGCTCCCCCGGATCGGCGTTGTCCACTGGGTTGGACACAACCAGAGTTGAGCGTATTCCGCTCAACCTTAGCGCGTGACGCCCATCACTCCCGGCGCCGCCACCGCCAGTCGAACTCGCCGGCCGCCGGGGGCGGGCCGGGCAGCGGGTCCGCGTCCGGCACCGACGACAGGCCGGCCAGCAGGACCGCGAGCTGCCGGCGGCGCAGTTGGCGGGTCCGCTCCGGATCGGGTACGCGGACCGCAGCGCACGCCTCCAACAACAAACCCAGATCGTGTACGACCGCGTCGCGGCGCAGCCGCCCGCTGCCGTGGGCCCGGTCGACCAGGGCGCTGGCCAACTCGCCGGCGCGCACCGCGTCCCGACCCATCTCCCCGGTCGGGGTGAAGGTGCCGGCCAGGTGGACGGTGAGCGAGTGCACGTCGGCGTCGACCACCCGGGTCAGGAAGCCGGTGAACGCGGTCCAGTCGTCCGGCTCGGCCAGGGCGGTCTCGGCCTCTGCCACGTACCGTCGTAGCCCGTCGTGGCAGAGCTGACGCAGCAGGTCCTCCTTGCCCGCGTACCGCCGATAGAGCGCGCTGATGCCGACGCCCGCGCGCTCGGCGACGGCGGCGATCGGGGCCTTCGGGTCGTCGAGGAAGACGGCGCGGGCGGCTTCGAGGATGACCTCGTCGTTGCGGGCGGCCTGGGCGCGGCGACCGCCAAGCGTCTTGCCGGAAGTCGGTGACATGCCCGCAGTCTAACAGTGGAACGGATCGTTCCGCTCTGCTATGGTGATTGCAGAACGAAACATTCCGTTCCGAAGGAGTTCCGGCATGAGCGACACCGCGACCCGCCCGTTCCGCGTCGAGATCCCGCAGACCGCGCTGGACGACCTGGCCGCCCGGCTGGGCCGCACCAACTGGCCCGCCGACCTGCCCGGCGCGGGTGACTCGTACGGGATGGGCACCGACCGGGTGCGCGCCCTGGTCGACCGGTGGCGGGGCGAGTTCGACTGGCGTGCCGTCGAGGCCCGCCTGAACGCTCATCCGCAGTTCGTCACCGAGATCGACGGCGAGCGGGTCCACTTCCTGCACGTCCGCTCGTCCCGGCCGGACGCCACCGCGCTGCTGCTCACCCATGGCTGGCCCGGCTCGGTGCTGGAGTACCTCGACGTGATCGCCCCGCTCACCGAGCCGACCGACCCGGACGCGCCGGCCTTCCACGTGGTCATCCCGTCGCTGCCCGGCTTCGGCTTCTCCGGCCCGACCCGCAGCGCCGGCTGGAACCGGTTCCGCATCGCCCGCGCCTGGGCCGAGCTGATGAACCGACTGGGGTACGACAGCTACGGCGCGGTGGGCAACGACGCCGGCTCGATGATCGCTCCGGAGCTGGCCCGGGTCGCCCCGGAGCGGGTGCTCGGCGTCCACGTCACCCAGCTCTTCTCGTTCCCCTCGGGCGACCCGGCCGAGTTCGCCGGGCTCTCCGAGGCGGACCAGGCCGCGCTCGGGCACCTCCAGTGGTTCTACGAGAACAAGTTCTCCTTCAACCAGGTGCACAGTCAGCAGCCGCAGACCCTGGCGTTCGCGCTGGCCGACTCGCCGGTGGGGCTGCTCGCCTGGAACAGCCAGCTCTTCGACGAGAGCCTGGATGCCGACTTCATCCTGGCCAACGTGGCGCTCTACTGGTTCACCGGCACGGCCGCCTCGGCGATCCGGCTCTACTGGGAGGACGCGCACGCCGGCGAGCCGCCGACCGAGCCGACCACCGCTCCGACCGCGCTGGCCATGTTCCCCGGCGACTTCCAGTCCATCCGCCGCTTCGCCGAGCGGGACCACGCGAACATCGTCCGGTGGACGGCGTACGAGACCGACGTCGCCGGCCGGGGCGACGTCGGCGGCCACTACGCCGCCCACCAGGCCACCGAGGTGCTGGTCACCGACATCCGCGAGTTCTTCGCCGGCCTCCGCTGACCCCGGCGTGCCCAGGTGCCCGCGCCCGCTCCGCCGGCGCGGGCACCGGCGCGTCCGGCCCGGGCGCCGGCCCGACCGGCGAGAGTCTTCCAAGATCTGCGCTTTGTTCACGAAGCGGTAGCCTTGGAGGGTGCGAGTACGTGTCGAGCAGACCGCCTTACCTGGGATCGGGGTACGTCACGATCTGGTGACGGAGTCCGGACGCCGCCTGGGCGTCGTTTCCCACCGCAACGGCCGCCGTGATCTCGTCCTCTACGATCCCGACGACCCCGACGCCTGCCAGTCGGACATTCCGCTGACCGACGACGAGGCCGAGGCTCTGGCCGACATCCTCGGCGCGTCGCTGATGCTCGGCCAGCTCTCCGGGCTGCGCGAGCAGGCCGCCGGTCTGCTCACCGAGCAGATCGCCATCACGGCCGGGTCGCCGTACGTGAACCGGAAGCTCGGCGACACCAAGGCGCGTACCCGCACCAGCGCCTCCATCGTGGCAGTGCTGCGCGAAGGCGAAGTGATCGTTTCGCCACTCCCCTCCTTCCGCTTCGCGGCCGGCGACGTGGTGGTCGTTGTCGGGACCCGTAGAGGTCTCGACGGCGTGTCCGCCATCCTCGCCGACAGTGACCCGGACGGCTGAGGCGGATGCACGATTTCACCACGCTGCTCATCGAAGTCGGTGCGCTGCTGCTGCTGCTCGGGCTCCTCAGCCGGCTCAGCCGGCGTTTCGGCCTCTCTCCGATTCCTCTCTACCTGCTCGCCGGGCTCGCGTTCGGGCACGGCGGGTTACTGCCGCTGGACGCCAGCGAGGAGTTCTTCGCAGTCGGCGCCGAGATCGGCGTCATCCTTCTGCTGGTGATGCTCGGCCTGGAGTACTCGGCCAATGAACTCGTCGGCAACCTCCGGTCGGCGGCACCGGCAGGGCTGATCGACGGCGTCCTCAACGCGCTACCCGGCGCGGGGTTCGCCCTGCTGCTCGGCTGGGACTGGGTCGCCGCCCTGGTACTCGGCGGAATCACCTGGGTCTCCTCCTCCGGGGTGATCGCCAAGGTCCTCGCCGACCTGGGTCGGCTCGGTAACCGGGAAACGCCGGTGATCCTCTCGGTGCTGGTCATCGAGGACCTGGCGATGGCCCTCTACCTGCCGCTCGTCACCGCCGTACTGGCCGGCACCGGCCTGCTCGGCGGCGGGATCGCGCTCACCGTCGCGGTGGGCACGGTGCTGATCGTGCTGGTGGTCGCCATCCGGTACGGCCACCTGATCTCGTCCGCCCTGTCGGCGAAGGACCCGGAGGCGCTGCTTCTCGGCGTACTCGGTCTGACGTTGCTGATCGCGGGCATCGCCGCGTCGCTCCAGGTGTCGGCGGCGGTCGGCGCGTTCCTGGTCGGCATCGCCCTCTCCGGCCCGGTGGCGCACCACGCCACCGAGTTGCTCTCGCCCCTGCGGGACCTGTTCGCCGCGGTGTTCTTCGTCTTCTTCGGCCTGACCACCGACCCGCAGGACATTCCGCCGGTGCTGCTGCCGGCGCTCGCGTTGGCCGTGGTCACCATGGCGACGAAGACGCTCACCGGTTACCTCGCCGCCCGCCGGGTCGGCATCGCGGAACCTGGTCGATGGCGGGCCGGCCTCGCACTCGTACCCCGAGGTGAGTTCTCCATCGTCATCGCCGGGCTCGCGGTGGCCGCCGGGAGCGTCGAGCCGCGGTTGGCAGCGCTGGCCGCGACGTACGTCCTGATCACCGTGGTGACCGGGCCGATCCTGGCCCGGCTGCCGGACTTCCCGTGGTTCAAGCGGTGGCTGCGCACCCGCGCGGCGGCCCAACGGCGGGAGCCGACCCCGGTCGCCGACTCACTTCACTGACGTCCACCTGAATGCCGCGGCGGCGTGGGTCGCACCCTCGCGCAGGTAGAAGCGGTGCGCCTCGGTCCGGCCCAGGCCGGACTCCAGGAAGACGTAGTCGGCGCCCTGTTCGTGCGCCCATGCCCTGGCCGCCGCCAGGAGTTTGGAGCCGACACCCCGGGAGCGCCAGTCGGGGTGCACCGCAAGATCCTCGATCGAGGCCCGACGGCCGAAGCGCACCGAGAGGATGTCCAGGTAGACGCTGGCCACGCCGATCAACTGATCTTCATCGGATCGCGCCTCGAAGAGTGCGACGTCTTCGTGGGCGAGCAATTGCGCGGTCCGCTCGACCGCGCGGTTGCTGTCCCAATCCACGGGACGGCTACCGGGAGGGGCGAAAAGCCACTCCAGCCCCATGACGAACTGGGCTTCGGCGCCCCGCTGGAACCGTCGAACGTGGATTGTCATAGGAGCATCATCGGCCGCGATGTCGATGCAGTGGACCCACCCATGCCAACGGTTGCGGAATTGCTCCCGATGGGGACTACCGCAGCAACCGTGGGCGGGTTACCGTTTCGCCCCAGCAGCCAGGGTCCGCAGGCAGCGTTGCCAGACGCGGGCGAGAGCGGAAGGTTGGCCGGTGAGCGTGCAGGAGTCGACGTTCCACGGCTTCGCCAACCCCGTCGATCCGACTCCGGCGGAGTTGCGAGCTTGGGCGTACAAGCCCGATTCGGTGCCGTTGGCCTCGATGCCACCCGACTGGGACCTGTTGGTCTCCGGCGATCGACTGGTGCTGACGCTCTTCGAGTTAGCCATGGACCCGACCTGTCCGGCCCGGCGCTTCGCGCTGCACTGCCTGTACATCTACGCGGCCGACGGCATCCGGACGAACTTCCGCGCCCACCCCAAGCGCCGCTTCCGCAAGCTCGTCGAACAGGCCGAACGCGACGGCGACGAGCTGATGAAGATCTGGGCGCACAACGGCAGAGTGCTGCTGGCCCGACCGGATCTCTTCGTCTACCGCGACTGGTGCGAAGGCGGCCTGGTCCGCGAAAACCGTCGCCTCGGCTGAGACGGCCCAGACTTTCCTCGCCAGCTACGGCGGGGTGGTGTTGCTGTGTGCGGTCCTTTGGAGCTGATGTCGCAAACGATTCACGCCCGGCCCGCCCGGAATCGGTCCGCTCGGATCGGTCGAGGTCGATGGGTGCCGGTCTCGATTGGTCGAGGCACGTCCAGGCAGGTCGAGGCAGAGTTTGTGGCGTGAGGTCGCAAACGATTCAGCTCGAAAGGATCTGCACGTCGGCCTGGCATCCACCCGGAGTCGAAAGCGGCGTCACCACGTCCCGGCCCGCACGTCGTAACGGCCAACGGGCCGCGACCCCCAGCGCGGGCACCCAAGCGTCCCGGCCCGCACTCGACGACGACGAACGGGCCGGGACCCCCCGTGGGTCCCGGCCCGCACGTCGGTCACCGGTCAGTCCTGCTTGCGTTCCGTCTCGGCTCGGCCCCGTTCGCCGGGGTGGTCGCCGTCTTCGGCGAACCGGCCCGCGATGATCCGATCCCGGTAGGTCCCCTCGGTCACCTTGTCGAACTTCTTGCGGACGGTCTCGGCCAGGTCTTCCAACCGGTCCTCCGTCTGCTGGGCCACCTTCTTCGCCGGCTCCGCCATCGCTTCCCCCTCGCCATGCCGGTAGGTCCGGATTAAGCCGATTGGACCCTTATCGACAGGCTAACCGAAGCGGCCCGGACCGCGCCGGGAATCCAGCGTGGTCCGGGCCGAGAAGACAGATCCGGGTGAGCGGCGGGTCAGCGATCGGGCATGCGGCGGGGACGCCACACCACCAGGGCGGTGGACGTGCGGTTGGTCGGCACAAGATCCCGGCCCGGGAAGCGGGCCAGCGACTCCAGCTCGGCCACCCGGCGGTACGCGGCGTCCAGCTCCGCCTCCAGCCGGGCCACGCGCTGCTGCGCCTGCTCCAGCAGCCGCTCCAGCCCGATGATCCGCTTGACGCCGGCCAGGTTGATTCCGTCGTCCTGGCTGAGCCGCTGCACCTCGCGCAGCAGCACGACGTCGCGGACGCTGTAGCGACGCCCGCCACCGGCGGCCCGGCCGGGCTGCACGAGCCCCAGTCGGTCGTACTGGCGCAGGGTCTGTGGGTGCATCCCCGCCATCCGCGCCGCCACCGAGATCATCAGCACCTTGGCCTCGTAGGCAGGGTCGCCCGAACCGAGGAACTCGCCCGACATCCCGCTCACCTCCGCGTCCATTCCACCGGACTAACTGACTCGACGCACCCGCGCGTCGAGATGTTCCCGAGCCGCCGGCGGAGTCTGCTCGGCGAACGACTCCAGCGCCGTGCGCGCCTCGTCCGACAACCGGGCCGGCACCACCACGTCCAGCGTGACCAGCAGGTCACCGGCCTGCCCGTCGCGGCGAACCACACCCTTGCCCCGGGCCCGCAGCACCCGCCCGCTCGGCGTCCCCGGTGGCACCCGCAGGGTCACCGCGCCGTCGAGCGTGGGCACCCGCAGGTCCGTGCCGAGCACGGCCTCCGCGAAGGTGACCGGCACGGTCAGCGTCAGGTCGTCTCCGGTGCGCCCAAACAGCTCGTCCGGCCGAACCTTGACGTGCACGAAGAGGTCACCGGCCGAGCCACCGCGCTCGCCCGGCTCGCCGCGCCCGGCCAGCCGGATGCGTTGGCCGTCGGCCACACCGGCCGGGAAGCGCACGTTCATGGTGCGGGTCTTGGTGACACCGCCGCTGCCGTGGCACTCCGGGCACTTCTCCTCGACCACGGTGCCGACGCCCTGGCAGTTGCGGCACGGCTCGGAGAAGCTGAACGACCCCTGGTTGCGGGTGGTCACGCCGGCACCATGACAGACCGGGCAGGTACGCGGCTGGGTGCCGGGCTTGGCCCCGTTCCCATGGCAGGTGTCACAGACTCCCGGCGCGCGCAGCGTCAGGGGAAGAGTCACTCCGCGTACCGCGTCGCCGAAGTCCAGTGCCACCTCGGTCTCCACGTCCCGGCCACGGGCCGGACCGCGTGGCGCGGCCTGCCCACCGGCCTGCCCCCCGCTGAAGATGGAGCTGAACAGGTCCTGGAAGCCGGCGCCTCCGAAGCGGCGATCGCCGCCTCCGCCGCCGCCGAACATGTCGGAGACGTCGAACGGCATGCCGCCCGGCTGACCCCCACCTCGGGCGTTGCGCCGGAACGCGCCCGAGCCGAAGAGCGAACGCATCTCGTCGTACTCGCGACGGCGGCCGCTGTCGGACAGGACGTTGTACGCCTCGGACGCGGCCTTGAACCGCTCCTCGGCCTTCGGGTCACCCGGGTTGTGGTCCGGGTGCGACTCCCGGGCCACCTTGCGGTACGCCTTCTTGATGTCATCCGCGGAGGCGGCCTTGTCCACGCCGAGCACGGCGTAAAAGTCCTTCTCGATCCAGTCCTTCGAACTCACCGGTCCACCTCCTTCCGACCCTGGTGGCCCGGCCGTGCCCCCCCCCCCCGGGGGGGGGGGGGGGCCGGCCCGGGCCCGCCCCCCCCCCCTGCCGCTACCCGCCCCCGCCCCCCCCCGGGGGCCCCCCCCCCCGCCCCCCCCGGGCTCCCCCG
>NZ_JBITGG010000031.1:0-71415 GCF_044456765.1 Micromonospora sp. NPDC050784
AAAAAACCCCGCCACCCCCCCCCCCCCGCAAACCCCCCCCCCCCCCCCCCCCCGGGGTGTAAGATCCCCCCGGGGGCGCGGGCCTCCCCCCGCGGGCGCGCGCCCCCGGGGCCCCCGCGCCGGGTACGGGCCGAGCCGACGGCACGCACGTCCGCCCTTCACCACGAAGTGAATGCGCCAAAACGCCGAATGAGCTCCAAGGTCCGTTTTCCTAGATCTTTTCGCCCGGTGGATAGGCTTGACAGATGAGCGACGAGCAGGTGGCTGCGCCGACGTATAGACGGAGGATCAGTCAACGGGGCATCGCGACGCGAGAGCGGATCCTCGATGCGGCGAACCGGCTGATGCTCGTGCGCGGAGTGAACGCGACGACCCTCGACGACATCCGCGAGGCAAGCCAGACGAGCAAGTCTCAGCTCTACCACCACTTCGCCGACAAGCAGGAACTCGTGCGCGCCTTGGTCAAATATCGAGGCGCGCTCGTGCTTCAGCGTGAACGCGCAGGGCTCGAACGATTGAGATCGTTCTCAGGACTGCTCCGGTGGCGTAACGCGCTGGTCCAGGCCAATTCGCTGAACAACGGCAAGTACGGGTGCGGCCTCGGGTCGATGACGCTTGAGCTGTCCGATCAGGATGAGCAGGCTCGATCGTCCCTGTCGGAGACGTTCGCGGCATGGGAAAGGCTGATCAGCGATGGTCTGCACCGGATGCGTGACAGCGGTCTACTGCGCCAGGATGCCGACCCGGAAAAGTTGGCCACGGGCCTGATGGCCGCTTTGCAGGGCGGCTACCTGCTGGCGAACGCCGCGCACAACGTCGCACCCATGGAGGTCGCATTGGACATGGCGCTGGAACACATCAAATCGTTCCTCGTGCAGCCGTCCGGGGAGCCGACCCGTTAATTAGGCCCCGCTGTGCACCGGAGGGGCTGGCGAGTGATTCCCGCCGACCCCTCCGGGCACCGTCACTTTCCGTACAACTCGAATTCGTAGAGCGAGAACCCGTACGAGGTGGCCCGCTTGACCCCGTACACCCGCACGTAGCGGGTGGTGACCGGGGCGAAGGTGGCGTTGTCGACGCCGCCGTTGCCGGTGGTGGTGGCGAACACCGGCGTCCAGGAGGTGCCGTCGCCGGAGACCTCGATCCGGTACGAGGTGCCGTGCGCGGCTTCCCAGCGCAGCACGACCCGGCTGACGCTGCGGGAAGCCCCGAGATCGACCCGGAGCCACTGGTTGTCGTTGTAACTGCTGGCCCACCGGCTGCCGAGGCTGCCGTCGACCGCCTTGTCCGGGGTGTGGCCGGTCAGGAACTGGGTGCTCGACGCGGTGGTCGGGCGGCCCTGCGCCAGGTTGGTGACGTCGTCGCCCCGGCGCGCCGGGAACGAGACGACCTGCTGGTAGGTGGGGCGGTTCTGCCAGGCGATCACCGGGTGGGTGATGCCGCCGAGGCCGGACTGGGCGATCGAGTCGGCGCACCACTGGTCGCCGGCCCCGCAGGACTTGTCGCCCGGGTAGACCGTGGTGGCCGGTACGGCGGCGGCCTGGCCGAGCGTGTCCAGCAGGGCCTGCCGGCACGCGCCGAGGTTGCCGTTGCCGCAGTACGCGCGGCCCAGCCCACCGGCCACCGGGTCGCCGAGTACGGTCCGTAGGTCCTTGTCGACGTAGCCCCACCAGCCGTGCTGGAACGACGATCCCTTGTGCGCCTGCCCCTGCAACGCCCAGCTCACGGCGCCGTCGCGTCCGCCGTTCTGGCCGCCCGACGGCGCCTCGTTCACCTCGATGGCGTCGACCAGCGCGGCGTAGAGGTCCGGCCCGAGGCCGGGGCGGAACTGCGCCGAGGCCAGCAGCGGCCACCAGGCGTCGAAGATCCGGATGGCGTCGGCGTGCTGGTAGACCTTGGAGCCGGGAGACGTCTCCACCCGGCGGGCCCCGGACTGCTGCCAGGCGCGCAGCTTGCCCACCGCGTCGGCCAGCGCCGGATCGGTGACCGCCGCGCTGTCCAACACCCGCAGCAGGTCGCCGAGAACCTGCTGGCCGCGCAGGTCGGTCACCGCCGCATCCGCCATGATCGTGACGACGTCGGCGCGGCCGAGCTTGCGCTGGGCGATCGCCGCGCGCACCGGGCCATCGAGCAGCTGAGCCCGGTGTACGGAGCCGAAGCTGAAGTTGCCGTCCGCGGCCCCGAAGTCCCGCGCCTGCTTGTTGTTCCAGCTGACGTAGTAGTCCTGGTTGACCGACTGCGGATGCGCCGACGCCGGGGCGTACGTGGCATCGTTGGTGTCCGGGTTCCAGCCGGCCCACTCGTACGCCGGTTCGGCCTTGGTGGGCAGGTTCGGGTCGGCGGTGGCCGGACGGACCGGATTCGAGCCGGAGTTGAAGTACGCCGCCTCGGTCGAGTTGACGTAGAACCAGTTGAACGCGTACCCGACGGTGGCCGCGGAGGCCTGGAAGGCCGCGGCGCTGCCCATCGCCGACGGGTCGTTGTACGCCTGGAAGCCGATCGCCGAGTCGGCCTCGTGCCGGTAGGTCGAGCGCAGTTTGGTGAACGCGGTCGGCTGCCCGTTCACCAGGCCCCGGTGGGCCACCAGCCCGTACTTCGTGCGCAGCGCGCGCAGCGTGTACGAGCCGGCCGGAGTGGAGTCGGCCAGGGTCGGGGACCAGGAGTTGCGCTGCTCCAGCGCCTCCATGGCGAGGCACTGTCCGTGGTAGAGGTAGCGGTTGCTGCGCAGTGTCGGGGCGCTGCCGTCGGTGGTGCACAGCGGCACCGCGTACGTGTCGGTGAGGTCCTGGGAGGCGGAGGTCGCGCTCCACGCGTAGTCCTGGCCCCGCCCCAGCAGCACGTAGAGGTTGAGCCCGGCGAACGCGGCGCCGCGAGCGCTGATGCCAGGCCCCTGCAGCTCCTGGAGCATCAGCAACTGCGGCGCGAAGTAGCCGGTCTGCGGCCCGAACACGGCCACGGGGTTGCCGGTGGTGGTGTGCCGTCCGGAGACCACTACCGCGTTCGACATGCCGTGTGCCCGCAGGTTGGCCAGGCCGCCGAGCAGCCCCGGGGTGGCGGTGCTGGTGCCGGTGCGGGCGGCGGCCCCGCCGGTGGCGTCGTAGGCGAAGGGCTCGGCGACCACCGAGCCGGCGTCGGGGAGCACCGCGCTGGTCGCGCCCGGCGGGGTCGCCCCGTACGGGAAGCTCTGCCCGTCGTGCAGGGTGAGCACGGTCTCCGGGTCGTTCTGTGAGCGGAACGTCGCCCACACCCGGTCACCCTCGGCGGCGCCATACTTGGCGCGGGCGGCCACCCGGACCAGCGCGGACTGGATCTCGCTGCCGCCGCCCCCGCCGAAGAGCCCGCCGACGACGCCGGCGGTGGCGATGAGGTCGGTCATGGTGAAGTGCGTCGGCTTGCCGGCGCCGGCGAGCACGTACTCGCCCGGGTAGTTGTCGTCGGCGATTGACTTGTCGATGTAGGCGTTGATGCCGGCGATGTAGTCGACCACGTCGGTGTAGAGCTGCTGACCTCGGGAGCCCTTGAGGCGCAGCGCGTCCACCTGGGCCTGCAGGTCCGCCTCCGAGTAGGGCGAGTTGGCCCAGATGCTCTGCTCCAGCTCCCGGTTGCCGGGCGCGCCGCCGGCGAACGAGGTGAGCGTGCCGCGACCGGCGTGCCGCAGCAGGTCCATCACCCAGAGCCGGTCCTGGGCTCCGGCGTAGCCGGCACCGAACATGGTGCCGGCGCGGGTGGTTCCGGTGACGTGCGGGACGCCGGTGGCCTTGTCCCGGACGATGGTGACATCCGATCGCGGCGAGACGGTGCTCTCCACCTGCGCGGCCGGGACGCCGAACGAGGCGTCGTTGTAGAAGTGGGCGATCTGCTCGTCGGTCAGCCCGGCGTAGTTGTAGACCAGGTTCGCGTACTCGTCGAGCTGGTCGCTGGAGTGCGCCGGGCGGGTGCCGAGCGCCTGGTGCGCCAGGATGGCGACCAGCGTGGCGTTGCCGTTCTGCCCAGGGGGCAGGATGTCGGCGCACTGGCCGAGGCAGTAGTCGTTGGCGGCGAACGTCGTGGCGGCCAGCGCCGGTGACGGTGGGGTCACCGTCAGGACGCTCGCGGTCAGGACGGCGGCGGTGAACGCCGCGAGCCGGTTACGGAGAACGGGACGGGGCATGGCGATCCTCCGGGGACGCGGAGTCGGGCCGTTCGGTCACGCCCGGCTTCCGGTGCCGACGTCTCGCCCCCGCGCCCGGGCGTTACACCAGGAGGTGAGAGTGACTCGCATCTATCTCCCGGCAATGATCGACGCAGGACCCCCGCCCGGGATACCCGTCGTTCACCACGCGCCAATGCCGACGTTTCGCCGCCTGCGACGCGTCGTCGGCTAGGCCTACGACCAGCTCGAGTCAGACAGCGCACCCGGGAGGGCGGTCAGTCACGCGACGCCGCCTCAGGCGGACCGCTGCGCGGTGTCGCCGCTGGCGAGGCTGTCCAACTCGGCGAGGTACATCGCCTGCATGCGGTCATAGTGCCGAACCAGCAGCAGGACCTCCTCGACGCTGTAGCCCTCGATGAGCCGCTCCGCCCGCTCGGCGAACCGCTCGTATGGACGCTCCAACTCGGCCATCCGCTCCGGCCGCAGGGCGACGATCACCCGCCGCCGGTCCGCCGGATCGCGCTCGGCCGTCACGTAGCCCGCCTGCTGGAGCCGGCGGAGCATGCTGGTCACCGCCCCGGTGGTGAGGTTGGTCCGCTCGGCGACCTGCCCCGCGGTGGCGGAGCCGACGTCCGCCAGGTAGTCCAGGCACTCCAGGTCGCTCACGGTGAGGCCCAGCCGCTCCGCGATGGCGTACCGGAACACCATGGACAGCCGCGACGTCTCCCGCCCGGCGCGCATGAGGTCGGCGATCGCGGACGCACGGGCCGACTCGTGGGACATGCCGGCAATCATGCCTCCGGCACGGTGACCCGGTGCAGCCGAGGTAACACGCGGGTCAGCACCCAGTGTGGTGCGGCCGCTCCCCCGGTGAGTCGGCGCATCAGCCCGGCGGCGGTGTCGACGGCACGGAAGGCGTAGGGCACCATCTCTTCCTGGTAGCTGGCGATCGCCTCCTCCACCGGCGCGCCGGTGGCCCGGGCCTCCACCAGCTTGCGACCGAGCAGTGCGGCGTCGCGGAGCGCGGTGTTGCCGCCGTGAGCGCCGAACGGCGGCATGACGTGCACGGCGTCGCCCATCATCGTCGCCCGGGGCACCGCCCACCGGCGCGGGCGCCGGCCGGTGGCGAAGAGGTTGAGTACGGTCGCGTCCAGCTCGGCCGTGCCGACCAACCGCCGGATGACCGGGTGGAAGTCCGCACTCCTCCGGGAGGCCAGTCTCCACAGCGCCAGCAGGTCCCCGCGGATGCCGACGGGCACCTCCTCCTGCCGGAGCAGCAGTCCCCACATGACGTAGTCGTAGCCGGTGGGCGCATAGCTGCCCGGGGCCAGGCGAGCAAACGCCTCCTGCGGGCTCTCGCCGAACCGCATGGAGGTGAAGAAGAAGGCGCGGCCCGGCCGGTCGGCGATGGCCAGGACCCCACTGGTACGAAGCGCTTCCGGGATCACGCTCTCGCCGTTGCGCCGCAGGGGCGACCGGCCGTAGATGCCCGCCATCGGGGTGTTCGTCGGGTCGGCGTCCGGCATGAGCTGCGCGCGCAGCGCCGAGCCGACGCCGTCGGCACCCACGACGACGTCTGCCGCGGCGGACCCGCCGTCGGAGAATCGCAGCCGCAGCCCTGCCGGCCCGTCGCTGTCCACCGCGGCGGCGTCCTTGCCGTAGTGAATACGCCCGTCCAGCCCGGACTGCAGGATCGACCGCAGGGTCAGCCGGTCGACCTGCCGGGTCGCGTGCGGCTCATCCTTGAAGGAGATGGTGAACGCGTCCCGCAGCCGACTGTCGGTGAAGCGCAACTGCCCGCCGGGCTCGTCACCGGTGCTCAGCGCCAGGCTGTACAGCGCGCGGGGCAGGCTCTCGCGCAGCGCCTCCAGCCCGTACCGGTCGAGAATGATCCGGTAGCCCTGCCGCCGGACGAAGGGGCCCTGGTCGCGCTCGTAGACGTGCACGTCGATGCCGGCGCGCATCAGGTACTGGGCGAGGCAGAGGCCGGAGAGGCCGGCGCCAGCGATTGCCACCGAGAAGTCCGTCGATACGCGCATGCAGTTATCTTAATGACTAAGATGATTTGGGCAAGGCCTCCGTTCGAGGCGCAGCAGGTGAGTCTCGTCTCGCCAGTTCTCGGCGTGAGGTGATGTCGAGCTTGCGGAAGATCTTGCGTAGGTGGTAGTCCACCGTGCTCGGGCTGATGAACAGTTGTGCCGCCACCTCGCGGTTTGACGCGCCGTTCGAGACCCGCTGCGCGATGTCCCGCTCCTGGCTGGTCAGGCAGCAGCTCTGGGCGAAGTGGTTTGTCGTGTCGTGGCAAACCAGCCTGCTGCGTAGTTCGCGGCGGGACGCGACGCCCAGCCTGTGGAACACTCCGCGTAGGTGATGTTTGACGGTGTGGGTGCTGATGACCAGGTTCGTCGCGATCTCGACGTTTGTGGAGCCCGCCGCCACCAGCAGAGCTATCTGTTCCTGTCGTGGAGTCAGTACCGCACGGGGAAGGACTCGGGCGGGCTCGGCTACGACGCAGTGCATGGTGCTCCTCGGGCGAGGGTTCGGGGTCTCGACGACCATCCGATCGCACCGTTGTGCATGACGAGTGCAGGCTGAGTGCTCGCCCTACCCGCTTACGACGCGCCCCTCAACAAGCTGAGTCGGGCCCGGACATACGCGACCATGGTCCGGTATTCCTCGGCCTCCTCAAGGCCGGAAAACTCGATGAGTTCCCGGAAGCCGTTGTCGGCGATCAGGCTCTCGAACTGCTGGCACCCCCGTTCCGCGCGCGCCAGGTCGCCTAGATCGAATGCGGCCCGTGCGAGGATCGCCGCGACGGCACACCGGGGACCGTCCGACTCACAGACGCCTTCCGTCAACCCCCACTCCGACACCTTCGCAGCTCGTTCGAGCCGGCCGAGTTTCCAGGAGGACTCCGCAATGAGCTGGGCGTAGTAGATCTTCAGGTGATCGAGGTGCTCCGCCACTGCGATGGCCAGCCCTTCGTCAGCCGCCCGCGTGCCAGCCTCGAACTGGTCGGACCGAAGGAGCGCTCTCGTGAGTGTCAGCAGCGAAACGGCGAGCAGTTCCTGGTGCCCCGTTTGCCGGGCAAGACCCACCGAGCGTTCGCCGTACGCGTTGGCTGCGTCGTGGTCGCCGCGCGACAACGAGAGCACAGCGAGGTTTCGCAGGACCGCGGCTTGTCCGGCGAGTTCTTCGATGCCTTCGAAGATGCGCAAGGCTCGACGGAGGTATTCGTCGGCCTGTGGCAGCGGGGCGGAGACCTCACCGACGGTACGAAGAAGTTCTGCCTCCATCAGCGGCTCGCCGAGCACGCTGACCATCTCGAGGATGGCAAGTACCGTCCGTGTCCGGCCCACGGGTATGGAGTTGCTGCCCGGTGCTGAGGCGGCGAGGACCATAGCCGCCGCGTCGCGCCCCAGGCCGTGCGCGAGGGCCAGATCGATCGTCGCCCACAACGCGGAGCGTTCTCGTGCATACCAGGCGGCAGCCTGTGGCACGCTGTCGAACGATTCAGGCGTCACATTCGACGGCGGCTCGCGGACAGTGCCGACTGGCTGCCGGTGGTGCCTCGCGTAGGCGGCGCGGGCCGAATGCAGGTAATGCACGACGAGACGCCGCTCGTACCCCGGTCGTTCTTGATCCTCGTCGAGGAGCTCGCCCGCGTAGGCCCGTAACAGGTCGTGCAGACCATAAAGCCCTAATTGCGACTCGTCGAGCAGATTCGCGGTCACCAATTCCATGAGCAGTTGGCGTGCCTGTGCGCGACCGACTCCGGCGACACTGGCCACCGACTCCAGTGAGATCTGAGGACCCGGATGGACTGCGAGGGCACGAAACACCTGCGCCGTCGACGGATCGAGGGCGCGATACGACCACGAGAACACCGACCGGACATCGTCGGACGAATCCGCGCTGGACAACGCGTCGAGTCTGGCGGACGGCGCCGAGACGTCGCTGAGGACCGCACTCAAGGGCAGGGCCGGGTTGAGGGCCACGCGGGCCGCCACGATCGCCAGTGCGAGGGGCAGCCCGGCACAGAGCGCGATGACCTTGTCCAACGCGTCCGGGTTCGTGGTGGCGCGACGGGCGCCGAGTCGGTTGATCAGAAGTTGGCGGGACTCGGCGCCGGTCAGCCGATCGACTTGCAGATAACGTGCGCCCTCCCGGGTGACCAGGCTCGTCATCCGGTTGCGACTCGTCACGATGACCAGGCAGCCCCGGGAGGCTGGCAGCAGCGGGCGAACCTGCTCGGAGTCGCGCGCGTTGTCCAGGAGGATCAGGAGCCGACGACCGAAGAGGCGGCTGCGGTAACGAGCTGCCTGCGCGTCGACGTTCTCCTGCGGTGACGAGACCGCTGGCTCGCCCAGGGACGCGAGCAACGAGGCGAGCGCCTCCTCCGATGACATGACGCGTCCGTCCGGATCAAGACCCCTCAGGTTCAGGAACAACTGGCCATCGGGAAACTCGCTGGCGATCTGGTGGGCCCAGTGCACAGCGAGCGCGGTCTTGCCGATGCCACCCATGCCACCGAGCACAGTGATCACGATGGTCGCATCGCTGAACGCGTCGGACAGTTGGTCGTCGAGCACGGCGGCCACGTCGCTTCGGCGGACGAAGCCGGCGACCTGCGGCGGCAGCTGTGCCGGCCGGGGAGCCTCCGGCGGGCGCAGTTCCTCCTGTAGGGTCCAGCCGCTGGCCAGCAGTTCCCGATACGCCTCCCGCAGTTCCTGCCCCGGGTCCACCCCCAGTTCCTCGGCGAGACGTTGGCGGGTCCGCTCGAAGACCCGCACCCCTTCCGCCCGGTGACCGGTGGCCACGTACGCGCGCATCAGGCACGCCTGTAACGCCTCGTCCAGCGGCGCTGCGGCGGCAACGCTCAGCAGTGGGGTCAAGGCGGTGCCGGCCATGCCGTGGGCGATCGCGGCTTCGCTGGCCGCGAGCGCCACCGCGACGCGCTCCCGTTCGATGGCGACGAACTCCGGCGAACTCAACGCGCTGGTTGGCAGGTCGGTGAACGCGGGGCTGCGGCCAAGCTCCAGAGCGGTCAGGTACGCCCGCACACCGGCCACGACGTCCCCGCTAGCGAGCGCCTCACGGGCCCGCCGGACCAACTCGCGATACATGGCCAGATCGGAGGCCTCGGTCGCGAGGAGCAGCCGGTAGCCCGTACCAGCCGGTAGGAGGTATTGACCGGTTTCGCGGACGTCCAGGTCCGGTTCCAGAATCCGCCGGAGGTTCCCGACGTGCCGGTGGATCTGGTTGGCGGCGCTGGCCGGCGGTTGTTCGTCCCACAGGCTGTCGATGATGCCCTCGAGGCTGACCGCGTCACCCCCGGCGGCGAGGAGCTTGGCCAGGATGATCCGCTGGCGTACTGGGCCAAGATCGACGTCCGAGCCGTCCCGCCGGCAGCCAAGACCGCCGAAGACCTTGAACTCGCAGTGGGACTGCGGCGCGTCCGGGAGCCTGCGGTCGGGCGTCGTCACGATTGACATCCTAGAGATGGAAGGGCAGCGGCTTCGCTTTTCGCCCAGCCTGCGGCTTACCCCGGGTCCCCCGCATCCCCCATCTCTCGTTGTCCGTCGAGTCGGTCGCGATACACGGGGACTACGTGATTCGGGTGATTCGAGAAACGCTGCCATATCAGTACCTTCGGCAAGGTTCCCAGCGCGGAACGCAAGCCCAAGGAGTGCGCATGCCCCGTGTCACCGTTGGCTCAGAGGGAGCCAACCCAATCGAGATCTATTACGAGGATCACGGCGCCGGTACGCCGGTGGTGCTCAGTCACGGTTACCCGCTGAGCGGGCAGGCCTGGGAGAAGCAGGTCTCCGCACTACTCGCAGCCGGTTACCGGGTCATCACCTATGACCGGCGGGGTTGGGGCAATTCCAGCCAGCCCGCCAGTGGGTACGACTACGACACGTTCGCCAGCGACGTGGACGTGCTGCTCACGGAACTGGACGTACGCGACGCCATCCTCGTGGGTCACTCGATGGGAACCGGCGACGTTGCCCGCTACCTGGGCCGCTACGGCACCGGGCGGGTCGCGAAGGCCGTACTGATGTCGCCGATCCCGCCGTTCCTCCTGCGAACGGACGACAACCCCGAAGGCGCACCGCAGTCGTTGTTCGATGGGTTCATCCAGGCGGCGCGGGCGGACCGGAACGGGTGGCTCAAGCAGTTCCTGGAGAACTTCTACAACCTCGACGTATACGGCGGCTCAATGGTCAGCGACGAGGCGTTCCAGGCAAGTTTGACCGTTGCCGTGGCCGGATCTCCCCTCGCCGCGGTGGCCTGCATCCCGACCTGGCTCACCGACTTCCGTGAAGACCTGCCCAAGATTGACGTGCCGGTACTCGTGATTCAGGGCGACCAGGACCGAGTCCTACCCATCGGGGTGACCGGTCAGCGGCTGCCCGCCTTCATCGGGGATACGCGGTTGCTCGTCATCGAGGGCGGACCGCACGCCATTGCCTGGACCCACAGCGATCAGGTCAACGCCGCCCTGCTCGACTTTTTGCAGAAGTGAAAGGAAACACCGTGAAATTGTCCTTCCGGCGCCGCCTCATCTACGTAGGCGTGGCCATCGGTGCCCTCACCCTGACCGGTGCCGGCATCGGCAGCGCCCAGGCCTCGACGAGTAACGGCTTCCTCCATTCGCGCCCCGCGGCGGCCAAGCCGACAGTCGTGCTCGTGCACGGCGCGTGGGCGGATGGGTCGAGCTGGGACAAGGTGACAGCCGAGCTCCAGCACGACGGCTACCGGGTGGTCACGCCGCCGAACCTGCTGTCGGGCGTGGACAACGATGCCGCGAACCTCCGCGCGTACCTGGACACCATCACCGGACCGATCGTCCTCGTCGGGCACTCGTACGGCGGCATGGTCATCACGAACGCCGCTCTGGGCGACAAGCAGGTCAAGGCCCTGGTGTACGTCGACGCGTACATCCCGGACCAGCACGACACCGTGCTGTCGCTGACCTCGGCCGTACCGGGCTCGGTCTTCGCGGCCGAGGCGTCCACCGTCTTCGACCAGGTCGCGATCCCCGGTGAGGATCCGCACAATGTCAACCTCTACGTGAAGCCGTCGGTCTTCGGCAAGGCGTTCGCCGACAAGACCATTCCCGCCAAGGACGTGGCGGTGCTGGCCGCCCGGCAGCGTCCGCTGGCCTTCAACGCCCTGGTCGAGGAGGCCGGCGAGCCGGCCTGGCGCACCATTCCCTCGTGGTCGGTGATCGGCAAGCAGGACGCCGTCATCCCTGCCGCTCAGCAGATCGCCATGTCCAAGAGGGCCAAGGCACATACCATCGAGATCAACGCCCCCCACCTGTCCATGGTCACGGATGCGGGCGCGGTCACCAATCAGATCGAGGCGGCTGCCAAGGCGACCGACTGACACACGACAACCGGCCGGGGTATCGCTCACCGCGATGCCCCGGCCGGCCTTGCCTTGGGGTGGCCGCGTGGGCCGTTCGGCCCACGCGGCCATTGTTGCTGCCCAGGCGACGAAGTCCCGTCAGGCGGTCGTCCGGGCCGCCTCCAGGATGACCTCGGTAACTTCACCGGGATGCGAGATCAGGCCCAGGTGACCCGCGTCGATCCGGGTGATGTCGGCCCCCGCCCGCTCCATCATCTCCTCCTGGCGCGCTGGCGGGATGACCTTGTCCTCGGTACCGATCACCGCCCATACCGGGATCGTCTTCCACGCCGGCTCCGTGGCCGGCTCCGCCAGGGCGTTCGTGGCCAGGGCGGTCTGGGTCACGGCGAGCACCTCCGCCTGCCGCCGAGGCAGACCATTGGCGAAGCCGCTGATGAACACCTTCGGCAGGACGTACGCGTCGACCGCACCTTCCGGGGCACCCGGGAACGGCACGAGCTTGAAAACGCTCGTGGGGTCGGTCAAGGCTGGCTCAAGCACCGAGCCGGAGCCTGCGGTGAGTTCCTCCACGGTCTCCCCCTTGTCCGGGGCGAAGGCGTCGACGAACACCAGTGCCTTGACGTTTTTGTTGCCGGTCGCGGCATCGCTCACTACGAAGCCGCCGTACGAGTGGGCCGCGAGCACGATGGGACCCTCGATGGTGGACAGGAAATCCTTCAGGTAGCCGCTGTCGATCGTCGGCCCCCGGCTGGGTTGCGGCGCGACCTGGACATCGAAACCGCGTGCCTGGAGTCTGCGGACCTCCCCACTCCAGCTCGAGCCGTCGGCCCAGGCGCCGTGCACGAGGACGATGGTCGGTCTGCCGTCATGCCCCCGGTCCGGGTTTGGTTGCGCACCGCCGTCCGCGGACACGCCTGGGGCGGCTGAGCCGAGCACCGTCACCAGCGTTGCGGCGACGAGCGTTGCGGCGATGGTCTTCGGCCGACGTAGCGAGATACCGAGCATGTCTCTTCCCCCTCGTTGGTCAGTGGTTTCCGAGCGCGGGCAGATGTGCAGGGCGCCAACGCGACCTCGCCGGAGCCGCAACCAGTCGGAAGCACCGCTGCGTGGCGCGTGCACCGACAGCGGCCGGGCTCCGGTGCCGCGACGACGTGCCTGATCGCCCAAACCTCACCGTACTGACGCTCACCGGAAGTGTCGGACAGAAGAGGAAAATCACTCAAGTTTCACCTTGTTGGAGGAACACCACCAAACGGGGTCAGCTCAACCGTTCGGTGGGCGCCTTGGCGGACGGCACCCCACTCGGTCTTCCGGCGCCGGCCGTACTTCGCGCTTCGGCTGCCACCTAACCGGCGGCGGCCTCACGCTGGATCTGCTCGAATTGGGCGGCCATCGCGGCGGCCAGGGCCTGCGCGGCGGACAGCGGACGAACCATGACCGTGAACTCGTCGATCAGGCCGCTCTCATCCAGGTGCAGGAAGTCGCAGCCCTCAATGGCGACGTCGCCCATCCGGGCCTCGAACACCAGCGCGTGATCGCGACCGTTGTCGCCACTCAGCTCACGGGTGTACCGGAAGTCCTCGAACACCCGCAGGACGCCGCGCAGGATCGCCGCCGTGATTGCCTTGCCCGGATAGGGCTTGAACGCCACCGGGCTGCGAAACACAACGTTGTCGGCTAGGGCCGCCGCGACGGCGTCCGGATCCCGTGCTTCAACCGCCGCGCGAAAGTCGATCACCACGCCAGCGTAGCTCTCACAGTCGCCGCAACTGGTCCGTCGGCTACTCATCGCGGCATGAGCGGATAGCGGTCTTCTTCAACGCACGAGTGGCAAGCATTGCTGAACTTCGATGAGTTCGGGTTTGTCTCTGGTGGGTCATCGTGGGACTGCTCTACCGTCGATACATGGTCTCGCGTCGATCGGTTCTGCGGGCGGTACCGCTCGCGGCCGCTGCCCTTACCGCCGCACCAGGTAATCCCCGCCGGCTCGGCCCGCGGTCCACCTCGACGGATGCGGACCGCGTACGACCCGACCCGGCCACGATGCCGGCCGCCGCTACCGCCGTTCGCGGCTTCACGGCCGACCTCTACCGCATGCTGGCGTCGACCCGGGCAGGCGGCAATGTGGTGTGCGCGCCGTACTCGGTCGGGCTCGCGCTCGCGATGACCAGGGCGGGCGCCGGCTCGACCACAGCGGACGAGATGGACGCGGTGCTTCACGCGCCGCATCCGCGCCCCGGCGCGCTCGACAGCGGGTTCAACACCGTTGACCAGGCGCTCGCCGGCCGGTACCAGGACGGTGACGGGATCAAGCAGCCTCGGTTGACCACGGCCAACGCGCTGTGGACGCGACTCGGCCTGGTCCTGCGACCCGGGTTCCGGGACGCCCTCGCCGGCTACTACGGTGCCGCGCCGCAACCGGTCGACTTCCGCGGCGCGCCGGAGGTGGCCCGCCAGGAGATCAACACCTGGGTGTCCGATCGAACCAACGCGAAGATTCCGGAGCTGTTGGAGTCCGACGCTGTGGGCCCTGACACCAGCCTGATGCTGACCAACACGATCTACCTCAGGGCGGCCTGGAAGTATCCGTTCACGGTGACGGCCACGGCGGTGGAACCGTTCACCAGGGATGACGGGACCGTCGTTTACGCCCCGGTCATGCGCGGGCCGTTCGACAGGATGGGCTACCTGGAGGGGGACGGGTGGCGCGCGGTCGACGTGCCGTACGCGGGCGACGGGCTTGCCATGGCCATCGTCATGCCGACCCGGGACGATCTCGCCGCGGTCGAGGCGAGCCTCGATGCGACCTGGCTGGGCGCGTTGCTGACCGGGTTCCAGGTAACCGACGTCCAACTGCGCCTGCCCCGGTGGACGTTCCGCCTGCCGGCCGAGCTGGGTGCCGCGCTGGGTAGCCTCGGCATGCCCACGGCATTCACGTCACAGGCCGATTTCACCAGCATGAGCATCGAGCCGGCCCTGTGCGTCGACGACGTGGTGCACGAGACGTTCATCGCGGTGGACGAGAAGGGTACCGAGGCGGCGGCCGCGTCGGCCGTCATCGTCCGGCCGCCGTCGATCCCGCAAGGACCGCAGTTCTTCGTCAACCGACCATTCCTGTACGTCATCCACGACCGGCTCACCGGTGTACCGCTGTTCCTCGGCCGGGTCCACGACCCGCTGGTCAACGGCCCCGCCTGACCGGCCCGGGACCAGGATCAGGCTGCGCGTCCGCACCGCCATGGCCGCCCAGACACTTCTGGAGCATGTGGGTCAGGCAGGTGGTGCGCTGATGGCCAGGATGGCGGTGTCATCGCTCAGCCCGGCGCCGAAGGTGCGGAGCAACTCGGTGACCGCGGCGACGGCCGTGGTGGCGTTGGTTGGCGCGAGGGAGTGGGCGAATCGAGCGAGGGCTGCGGTTCCGTAACGGCCATCGGCAGTTTCGCTGCTGGCGGGACGGGCCTCGGTGAGCCCGTCGCTGTAGAGAAGTAACGTGTCGCCGGGGTTCGCCACGACAGTTGTGTTGGTGTATCGGGAGTTGGGGAAGGCCCCGACGATGCGGCCCTTCGTGGGGTGGTAGTGAACGGAGCCATCGGCTCGCAGCAGCAGTGGTTCGGGGTGCCCGCCACTGGCGATGACCGCGGTGAACCCGTTGACGGCCGGCGTGGGTGTGAGGATGCCGGACACAACGGTGCAGTAGCGCGCGTCCTGGCGGTACTCCTGCCAGAGCACGGTGTTGAGGTTCTGCAGCGCGGCGGCAGGGTCCGGGTTGTAGACGGTCGCTGCCCGCAACGTGTAGCGGGCCAGGGCGGTGACGGCTGCCGCTTCGACGCCTTTGCCGCTGACATCACCGAGGAAGAAGCCCCAGCGGCCATCCTCAAGAGGAAACAGGTCGTAGAAGTCACCGCCGACTTCGTCGGTGGAAGCCGCCCGGTAGTACGCGGCGCTGTCCAGTCCCGGCGGGGTTTGCAGCACGGCCGGGAGGAGACTGCGCTGCAGTTTGCTGACGAGTTGTCGTAGCCGTTCGTCCTCGCGTTCCGCAGCCTTGCGGGCGCTGAGGAGCTCTCGTTCGTAGGAGCGACGCATCGCGGCGTCGAAGATGGCCGTCCGGATGAGCTGCGGTTGACCTTCGCTGCCAGCCTTCACGACGGAAGTGACGAGGACCGGCATGCGAACGCCGTCCTTCGTACGGAGGTCGAGGGCGACACCGCCGATCTCGCCCCGCATGGCCAGCATCGGCGCGAAGTGGGTCTCGTGGTAGATCCGGCCCCCACCAGTGAGCAGGTCGCTGAAACGGCGCCGGCCGACGAGTTCCTCACGGCGGTAGCCGAGCCAGGCCAGCAGCGTGCCGTTGATCTTCGCGATGGTGCCGTCCAGGAGGGTGGAGAGGTTCCCGCACGGCGCATTCTCGTACAGGTCTTCGAGGTCGTCTTCCAGCAAGGCAGGGCATCCGGCCACGCTCGGTCGGGCGCTTCCGTCATCGCCGGGACCTGGGCCGAGCGGATCACGCCCCCCAGTGGCGGTCATCGGTAGGCGGCCCTGACAAACGACGTGATCGCCGCGGCCGTCGCTTCCGGCGCGCTCAGCTGCGGGCAGTGCCCGGTCGCATCCAGTGTGACGAGCTGACTTCCGGCGATCTGCGCGTGTACGAACGCGCCGACTTCGGGCGGCGCGATGGCGTCCTGAGCACATTGCAGGACCAGGGTCGGAACGCTCACCGCGGCGAGGTCCGCACGGTTGTCGGACAGGAACGTGGTACGCGCGAACACCTGCGCCATCGCGGGATCCGTCCGGCAGAAACTCGCCGTCAGCTCATCGCCCAGCTCCGGTCGCTCGGGATTGCCCATGATCAGGGGTGCCATGCTCGACGACCAGCCAAGGTAGTTGCTGTCGAGTGACTCGAGCAGGTCGTCGATGTCCTCGCGAGTGAAACCGCCCCGGTAGTCTCCGTCGTCGATGTAACACGGTGACGGGGTGACCAGGACCAGCGCGGAGAAGCGATCCGGTTCGCGATTCGCCGCAAGGACCCCGATACTCGAACTGACCGAATGCCCGACGAAGATCGGCTGCTGGAGGTCCAGGTCCCGGCAAATGCTCAGCACGTCATCGGCGTAGCCATCCAGGGAGGCGTACCGCTCAGCGTCCCAGGCCGCCGGATCAGCCTTGCCGGATCCGACGTGATCAAATAGCACCACCTGGGCCCACTGTCCGATTTCGCTGACAACGTGGCGCCACATGTGCAGATCACAACCAAAGCCGTGCGCGAGCACAACAGTAGGGCCATCCTCACGACCGGCCAGCATCACGTTGTTGCGGTCCCACACACGCATTCGCCTATCCTTCACCACCCGCACCTCGGGGACCAAGCGTCGGCCCACGTGGGCGATCGTCGGGTGGCACGGACACCTGTATTTCCGTTATGTCCTGCGCCGTTGGGGTGTTCATGTCCGCGGCAGATCTGCGCGGACCTCCGCGACCGCGTCGGCAAGGGCCTGCACTCCCTCGGAAATGGAGCGTTCGGTGAGGGTGGCGTAGCCGAAGATCAACCCGCCGGGTCCGGCGGGGCTCAGTCGGTACCGGGAGACGCCCTGCACGACCAGTCCGCGTCGGGCGGCGGCAGCCACGACCGCAGCCTCGTCGAGGTCGCGCGGGAGCCAGGTCACGACGTGTTGGCCCGCCGCGACACCGACCGGTTCCAGTTCGGGCAGCCGTGCACGCAGCGCGCCCAGGAGTGCGTCGCGGCGGCGGCGGTAGACCGGGCGCATGCGCCGTAGGTGCCGGTCGAATTCGCCGCGGGTCAGGAAGTCGGCGAAGGTCAGTTGGTCGATGACGGGAGAGCCGCGGTCGGCCCGTACCTTGGCAGCCGTGATGTCGTCGGCCAGGTGTGGCGGTGCCAGCAGCCACCCGAGGCGCAGCCCTGGCGCCAGGGTCTTGCTCGCTGTGCCGCAGTAGACGACGGTGTCGGGTGCCAGCCCCTGCATGGCGCCGACGGGCGAGCGGTCGTAGCGGTACTCCGCGTCGTAGTCGTCCTCGATCACCACGGCGCCGCGACGCTGCGCCCAGCCGATGACCCGGGCCCGCGCGGTGGCGGACAGGACGCCGCCGGTGGGCCACTGGTGCGAGGGCGTCAGCACCACGGCGTCCGCGTCGGTCCGCTCGAGCTTGTCGACGAGAATGCCGTTCGGCCCGACCGGGACGCCGATCACGTCCAGGCCGAGGGCGGCCGCGACGAGGCGGGCGTCGTCGTCCGCGGATGGGTCCTCGACGGCGACCCTGCGGGCGCCGCGCGCCGCGAGCACCTGGAGTATCAGCGCGACGCCTTGGCCGTAGCCACTGCAGATCACGACGTTCTCCGGGCTGGCCGATGTGCCGCGGACGCGGCTGAGGTAGTCGATCAGGGCTGCGTGCAGTTCGGGTACGCCACGTCCGTCGAGGTAGGCGAAGCGTTCGTTCGGCGTGGTGGTGAGGACCGTCCGCACCGAACGCAGCCAGGCGGCCCGGGGGAATGACGACACGTCGGTGCGGCCGTAGCCGAAGTCGATCCGGGCCGTCGGCGGATTCCCGCCACGCCGATCCGCCGACGGCGGAACCGGCTCGACCGCGACCCGGGTGTAGCCGCCCGCCCGACTGGCGAGGTAGCCCTCGGCGACGAGTTGCTGGTAGGCCTCGACCACGACGCCGCGGGAGACTCCCAGATCGGCTGCGATGGTGCGGGTGGGCGGCAGGGACGCGCCGAGCCGCAACCGGCCGGCCCGGATGCTGCCCCGGATCGAGGCGGCAATCTGCCGGTGCAGCGGCTCGGCGGCGGACCGGTCGACATGGATGAGCAGGTCTTCCGCGGTGCTCGAATTGGTCCTGATTCGGCCCATGGGATCGGACCTTATCGGGTGTACCGATTTCCGTCAGGCTCAGACTATGACGACAACGACCACTCCCCGCTTCGACGGCCGCCTCCTTACCCCCGGCAATCCGGGTTACGACGCAGCCCGCGCCGTCTGGAACGCCATGATCGACCGACGCCCGCGGATGATCGTGCAGGCCTCGAGCGTCAGCGACGTGGTGGCCGCGGTGCGCCTGGCCCGCGACCTCGACCTGGAGATCGGGGTGCGCTGCGGCGGGCACAACGTGGCCGGCCTCGCCGTCCCCGCGGACGGCCTGATGATCGACCTGACCCCGTTGAACGGGGTTCGGGTCGACCCGATCCGGCGACGCGCCCGGGTCCAGGGCGGCGCGCTGCTCGGCGCACTCGACCGGGCGTCGCAGCCCTACGGCCTCGCCACGACCGCGGGTAACGTCTCGCACACCGGGGTCGGCGGCCTGACCCTCGGCGGCGGCATGGGTTGGCTCGCCCGCCAATACGGGTTGGCCTGCGACAACGTCGTCTCCTACACGATGGTCAACGCGGACGGGGAGGTGGTGACCGCGAGCCGAACCGAGAACCCGGACCTCTACTGGGGCCTGCGCGGCGGGGGCGGCAACTTCGGCATCGTCACCGACTTCGAGTTCCAACTGCACCACACCGGAACGCAGACCCTGGTCGCCGAGTTCGACTTCCGCGCCGAGGACGCCGTACCGGTGCTCGAAGGCTGGCGGGACCTCAACGCCGTCGCGCCCCGGCAGGCGACCTTCACCGCCGATGTCCACAGCACGGCCAAGGGACCCATCGCCACCGTCGGCTTCGTGTGGGTTGGCGACCCGGCACAGGGTCACCGGTTGCTGCCGGCGATGCGCGCGCTCGGGCGCCCGGTCGCCGAGCGGGTCACCACCCCGTCATACCTGGAACTGCAGCGACGCGACGACACCGTCGGCGGCCACGCCTACCGCCGGTACTCCAGTGCGCACTACCTGCGGCAGTTCCCCACCGCCGCGATCGAGGCGTTCCTGCTGCGCGGCGCGTCGGACCTGCACACAGGCGCCCACCTGGCCGGCGTCGGCCTGCAGGCGCACGGCGGTGCCATCGCCGATGTCGCGGACGCCGACGCGGCGTTCAGCCACCGCGGCACCATGTTCGAGTTCGGCGCCGGCTCCCGCTGGACCGAGCCATCCGAAGACGACAGTCGGATGGCGGCGGCTCGCAGTGCCGGAGCCGCGCTCGACCCGTACGCCAACGGCGTCTACGTCAACTCGCTCGCCGCCGACGAGGGGCAACGCGGGGTACGCCGTGCGTACCCGGCCGCCAAGCTCGCCCGGCTCACCGCACTCAAGACGATCTGGGACCCGCACAACGTGTTCCACCTCAACCACAACATCCGGCCCGACAGCCAGTAGCGCGGCCGGCTGCTCCTGCGCAGCCTGGTCACGGGCTGCTCGCGGCGTAGGCCGAGGAGGTCAGTCCTCGTCGTCCTTCTTCTTCTTGTCGCGGTTCATGGCCAGGTCGAGCGCGAGGACGCTGCCGATGATGAGCAGCGGGTCGACGCCGGCAGTGACCTGCACCGCGTAGGTGTCCCGGATCGTCAGCCACCGCTTGGAGACCGCGGCCACCTCGGTGCCGTCGCGTTCGATCACGTACTCGTGGTCGAGCAGGTCACCCTTCATCTCCAGGTCGTCGGGCCCCGGCACGTCGATGGTGAACTTGTCGCGGAACGGCGTGAGCAGATTCTTGCGGACCTCAGCGGCCTTCTCGCCGCCGATCCGGATCTCGTACGTGGGACGCAGCGCCACCAGGTGCCGGTGCAGCGCGGCGACCTCCTGGCCGGAGGCGTCCTCGATGACGACCTTGTTGCGGACGCTGAGCACCTTGCCGTCGACGTGGAAGACCTTGGTGCCGTGCTCGTCGAGCACGTCGAAGTCGTCGCCGACCGAGAAGAACCGCTCCCTGATGACAAACATGGTCCGATTCTCCCCCACCGCACACGGAAGTGCCGGCCGGCGGGACACGGCCGGCCCTTACCGCCGCACTCATCCGTCCGCCCCGCAGTAATGACACCGCTGTAGTGGGGCACGCCGGAGCACGGTGCCCGACACCACGTCAACGTCGACGGACGGTATTGCGGTTCATCGATTCGTGGTAGAAATCTTTCGTGCTGTCCGCTCGTTAGCTAGGTTTCCTTCTTCAGGGGGTGGCGATGATGAGAACCAGTGCCGGGTGGTTGGTGGGTCTCACCGTTGCCGCAGGCCTCGTGGCGCCGACCGCCCTGAGCGCGGTGGCGGCGACGCTCGCGCAGGCACCGACCGCTGTGACGCTGTCGGCCGCCGGCCCGCAACCCGGCACCTTCACCGGCCGGGGATTCGACACCTGCACCGCCCCGTCACAGGCGGCGATGGACGCGTGGCGAGCCAGCTCGCCCTACGGCGCGATCGGCATCTACATCAGCGGGGGCAGCCGCTCCTGCGCCCAGCCCAATCTCACCTCGACCTGGGTTGCCAATCAGATCAGTAACGGATGGCGGCTTCTCCCCATCGAGCTGGGGTACCAGGCACCGTGCGGTACCCGCGCGCCAAAGATGTCCGCGGATCCCACAACCGCCCGGTCGCAAGGCGTCGCCGCGGCAAACAGCGCTGCGACTGCCGCCCAGGCACTGGGCATCGGCAGTGCGAGCACCATCTACAACGACATCGAGCAGTACCCGTCGGACACGTCGTGCCGTGCGGCAGTGCTGTCGTTCCTGTCCGGCTGGATCGAGCAACTGCACGTACGCGGGTACCTCGCCGGCATGTACTCCAGCGGCGCCTCCGGCATCAGGGACGTCTGCGACGCGTACGACAACCCGAACTACACGCGACTCGACCAGATCTGGATCGCCTGGTGGAACGGCGTGGCTGACACGGACGCCGGAAGTTACTGCGCCGACGGTCACTATGCGAACCACCAGCGCCTGCACCAGTACGCCGGCAACGTCACCGAGACGTGGGGTGGCGTGACGTTGAACATCGACCGCAACTACCTCGACGTGACGGTCACCCAGACCCCGCCGCAGCAGTGGGCCGCGACCATCGACAACAGCACCTCGGGAGGGTTCACGGCGAGCAGCGACTGGGGCACATCGGCCTACTCAGCCCAACGGTTCGGTACCGACTACCGGTTCGCCAGTCCGGTGACGTCCAGTGACGTCGCCTGGTACCGGTCGACCATCCCGGCGACCGGAAGCTACGAGGTCTCGGTCTGGTACCCCTCCGATGCCGGCTACAACAACCAGACGCCCTATCTCGTGGCGACCACCACCGGAAACAGATCCGTGTCCGTCAACCAGCGGGCCAACGGTGGTCGGTGGGTCTCGATCGGCGTATTCACCCTGGCGGCGGGCACGGGCAACAAGGTCGGTGTGAGCCGCTGGACCAGTGGCACCGGATTCGTCGTCGCCGACGCGGTGCGGATCACCCGTGTCTGAGCTCGCTCACTGGTTGGTGGCCCTGGACGCCGGTTGGCTCGTCACTGGACTGACGCGGCCGTCGGGATGGGCCCCGTACCTCCGCGTCAGGCCGGGCGCCGGCCCCGCACGCCGCGCGGAGAGGGCCGCCGCTGGCAGCGCCGCCACGGCTGTGGTGAGGTGCAGGTAGGTCAGCATCACGTCACCGGAGGACATCATCTTCACCGTCAACGCCATCGCCGCGCCTTCTGCCACCGAACCGCTCGTGCGTACCACGATCGAGCGGCGGGACCTGGGCCCGCACGATGTTCTCATCGAAATCCGCTACGCCGGCATCTGCCACTCCGACATCCACACCGTGCGCGGCGACTGGGGCAGCGTTCCCTACCCGCTAACCGTTGGCCACGAGATTGTCGGCCGGATCACCGAGGTCGGCGCCGACGTCACCCGCCACGCGGTCGGCGACCGTGCCGGTGTTGGCTGCATGGTCAACTCGTGTCGCGAGTGCGAGAACTGCCGCACCGGAAACGAGCAGTACTGTCTCAAGGGCAACACCCAGACGTACGCCGGCGTCGACCGGGACGGCACCGTGACCCAGGGCGGGTACTCGACCCACGTCGTCGTGAACGAGGACTTCGTGCTGCGGGTACCGGAAAGCATCCCGTACGAGGCGGCGGCCCCGATGCTGTGCGCGGGCATCACCACGTACTCCCCGTTGGCGCACTGGAACGCCGGTCCCGGCAAGAAGGTCGCCGTGGTGGGCCTGGGTGGGCTGGGCCACATGGCTGTCAAGATCGCCGCGGCGATGGGCGCCGAGGTGACCGTGCTGTCACAGACGCTGGGCAAGAAGGACGACGGCCTGCGCTTCGGAGCCGAGCACTACTACGCCACCAAGGACCCGGCGACGTTCGAGGCGCTCAAGAACAGCTTCGATCTGATCATCAACACGGTCAGCGCACCGATCGACATGGCCAGTTACCTCGGTCTGCTGCGTCTGGATGGCACGCTTGTCAGCGTGGGTGCCCCGCCAGAGCCGCTGCCGGTGCCCGTCTTCGCGTTGTTCGGCAACCGACGGTCGTTCGCCGGCTCCAGCATCGGCAGCATCGCCGAGACGCAGGAGATGCTCGACTTCTGCGCCGAGCGCGGCATCGCTCCCGAGGTCGAGGTCATCGGCGCCGAGGCGGTCAACGACGCGTACGAGCGGGTGCTCGCCTCAGACGTGCGGTACCGGTTCGTCATCGACATCGACACCCTGCGCTGATCTTCTCTGGTGTGCGCCAGGGTCCGCCGAACGGCGGGCCCTGGCGCACAGCCGGGCCGGGGCGACCCGACCGCTAACGGTGGGCGGTGAAGGCCTGCCGCCGCGACGTTTCTCGGCCGCCACCTGCACAGGGATCGCGGCGGCGGCTGCGCGCGACGCCTTCCCGGCCGGTTCGGCGTGGTCGATTCCCCTGCACCACCCGACTCACCGAACCCGTCCCATATTCATCGTCGTGAACGTCTTCACTTGACCAACACAAGCGCGTAGCCTTCCTGAAACAAGTTCTGAAACGATTCATCCAGCCCACCGCCCCTCCCGGTCTGGGCCGTCCACCGCCTGCGTCCGTGCCGGGAGACCGCCGCCCAGAAGGATGAGGACCTGGAATGATGCGCATGACGCGGCGTCGCGCCGCACCCTCCGCGCTTCTCGTGCTGCTGCTCGGCCTGACGCCGCTGGTGGTGCCCGGCCCGGCCACCGCAGCCACGGCCGCCGCGACGCTGACCGCGACCGACCTGACCACCGAACGCGCCACCGAACCGATCGGTTTGGACGTGGCGCAGCCCCGATTCGGCTGGCGGATCGACGCCACCGCCCGGGGTGTGCTCCAGGAGTCGTACCAGGTGCGCGTCGCCACCAGCGCGGAGCGCCTCACCGCCCCCGACGTCTGGGACAGCGGCCGGGTCCGGTCGCGGCAGAGCACCCTCGTCCCGTACGCCGGCCCGCAACTGCGACCCCGCACCCGGTACGCCTGGCAGGTCCAGGTCTGGGACACCGCCGGCAACGCCTCCGGCTGGAGCACGCCCGCGTCCTGGGAGACCGGCGTACGCGGTGGTGCGGGCTGGCAGGCCGACTGGATCGGTATGCCGTCGGCGACCGAGTCCTGGACCGACTACACCGTGCAGACGACGGTACGGCTGGAACGCGACGCGGCCGGGATCTACCTCCGCGCCCGGGGTGCGGCGAACGCGTACATGTGGCAGTTCTCCATCACCGGCGGCAGTGCGAAACTGCGCCCGCACGCCCGGGTCAACGGCGCCTGGACGGTGCTCAAGGAGGTGCCGCTCGGCGGAGTCGTCCCGGCCGACAAGCTGACCACGCCGCACACCCTGCGCATCACCGCGGCCGGAAACACCATCACGACCTGGGTCGACGGCACCCAGGTCGACGTCACCACCAGCACCGCGCACCAGGCCGGCTCGGTCGGCCTGCGTACCAACGGGTTGGAGTCCGGCGTCTTCTCCACCTTCTCGGTGACCAGCGGCGGCCAGACGCTCTTCGCGGCCCCGCTCACCGACGGGGTGAACCCGTTCGGGGCGGGCACGCCCACCGCGGCCGGCCTACGGGTCGGCGGCGACACCGAGGCCATGCTCACCGCACTGGACGCTAACCCGCTGCTGCGCAAGGGCTTCCGCGTCGACGGTACGGTCGCACGGGCCCGGATCTACGCCACCGCGCTCGGGGTCTACCAACTCTCACTCAACGGTCAGCGGGTCGGCGACCACGAGTTGGCGCCCGGCTGGACCGACTACCACAAGCGGGTGCAGTACCAGACGTACGACGTGACCCGCCAGCTCCAAGCGGGTGACAACGCCCTCGGCGCCCTGCTCGGCGACGGATGGTACGCCGGCAGCATCGCCTGGTTCGGCACCGACAACTACGGCTCCCGGCCGCACCTGAGCGCCCAACTGGTCATCGACTACACCGACGGACGGAGCGCGACGATCGGCACCGACGGCTCGTGGCGCGTCACGGCCGGGCCGTTCCTGCAGAGCGACCTGATCCACGGTGAGACCTACGACGCGCGGCGACTGCCGGCGGGCTGGGACCGACCCGGGTTCAACGACGCCGGCTGGAAGTCGGCCACCGTCGACGACGTCGACGCCACCGACAAGATCGTCGCCCAGGTCGACCCGCCGGTGCGGGTCACGCAGGAGCTGCCGGCCCGGGCGCTGACCCAGCCCACCCCCGGCACCTGGATCTTCGACCTCGGCCAGAACATGGTCGGCAAGGTGCGGCTGAAGCTCAACGGCGCGGCCGGCACGACGGTGCGCGTCCGGCACGCCGAGGTGCTCAACCCGAACGGCACCGCCTACACCGCCAACCTGCGCACGGCGCGGGCCACCGACCAGTACACGCTGCGGGGTGGCGGAGCAGAGGTCTACCAGCCGACGTTCACCTTCCACGGCTTCCGCTACGTCGAGCTGACCGGATATCCAGGCACCCCTGACCTGTCCTCGGTCACCGGGCTGGTGATGCACACCGACGGCGACCTCACCAGCGAGTTCCAGACCTCCAACGCCATGGTGAACCAACTGCACAGCAACATCACCTGGGGGCAGCGCGGTAACTTCCTCTCCATCCCGACCGACACGCCGGCACGCGACGAGCGGCTGGGCTGGACCGGCGACATCAACGTCTTCGCCAACACCGCGACGTTCAACATGGACAGCCTGACGTTCCTCAGCAAGTGGTTGCAGGACCTGCGCGACGCGCAGTCGGCCAACGGCGCGTACCCCGACGTCGCGCCGCGCGCCTGCTGTGGGGACGGTGCGACCGGCTGGGCCGACGCCGGGATCACCGTGCCGTACGCGCTGTGGCAGCGCTACGGCGACACCCGGGTCGTCGAGGAGCACTACGCGTCGATGGTGCGGTACGCGTCCTGGTTGGAGAGCACCAGCTCCGGCAACCTGCGGACCAACGCCGGCCCGTACCTCGACTGGCTCAACCTGGAGGACCCGACGCCGGCCGGGGTGGTCGGCACCGCCTACTACGCGTACAGCATCCGGCTGCTCGGAGAGTTGGCCGCCGCCATCGGGCGCGACGCCGACGCGACCCGTTACGCGGCGCTGTCCAGGGCCATCGCCCAGGCGTTCGTCAACGCCTACGTCGCGGCCGACGGCACCGTGCAGGGCGACAGCCAGACCGGGTACGTGCTGGCCATCGGCATGGGCCTGCTGACCGATCCGCTGCGGGCCAGGGCCGCCGACCGGCTGGTCGCCAATGTGCAACGGCACGACTGGCACCTCTCCACCGGCTTCCTCGGCACCCCGGACCTGCTGCCGGCGCTGACCGCCACCGGGCACCTGGATGTCGCCTACCGGCTGCTGCTCAACGACACCTACCCGTCCTGGGGTTACGAGATCGGCAAGGGCGCGACCACGATCTGGGAGCGCTGGGACTCGATCAGACCCGACGGCAGCTTCGGCGACGTGGGGATGAACTCCTTCAACCACTACGCGTACGGCGCGGTGGGCGACTGGATGTACCGGACGGTTGCCGGCATCCAGCCCGACGCCGCCAACCCCGGGTACGCGCACGTCACGTTCGCCCCCCAGCCGGGCGGCAACCTCACCTCGGCCAAGGCGTCGTACCGCTCGGCGTACGGGACGATCGGCAGTGACTGGGACCTCGACGCGCGCGGCGACATGCGGCTGCGTGTCACCCTGCCGCCCAACACCACGGCGACGGTGCGCTTCCCGGCGCCCGGACGTGAGGCGGTCACCGAGGGCGGCCGGCCGGCGGAGCAGGCTGCCGGGGTGCGGTTCGTCCGGATGGACGGCGCGGTGGCCGTCTACGAGATCGGGTCCGGTTCCTACTCCTTCGCGGTCGTCCCACCGACGGGCGCGTACGACCACGTCGACCTCGGCGTCGCGGCGTCCGAGCAGGCGCACCGCCTGACCGCCTCCACCTACTCGAACACCAGCACGGAGGCGGGATTGACCCGCCGGTACACGGACGTGACCCGGCCCGGCGGTTGGTTCGAGTTCGACCTCGCGGTCCGAGCGGGCGAACCGTTCGTGCTGCGCTCGGTGGAGACGTACGACGGGCCGCAGCTCAAGGACTATCAGGTGCTCGTGGACGGGGTGGTGGCACACACCCGCTCGTGGCAGCGCACCGCGGGCGGGCCCGGCACGGTCAGCTACGAGTTCGTCGTCGACCTACCGGATGCGACGCGGGACGGCGTGGTGCGGGTGCGCTTCCAGGACACCGGCACCGGCTACGACCCGTCGATCGCCGACGTCTGGGCGATGCCCGTCCCGGCGGCCTGACCAAGCTCGGCGTCGCGGAGGAGCCGGGCGGGCGACCGCCCGGCTCCTCCGTCGTCGAAGAGGGCCAGTCAGCGCCGGGTGCGCCGGGGTTGGTCGCTGGATCGGCGTACGACCAACTCGGGCTGGAACACCACGTGTCGGTGCCGGTGGGTGTCACCGGACTCGGCCTCTTCGAGCAACAGCTCCGCGGCCGCGCGGCCGAGCTGGTCGCGCGGCTGGCGCACCGACGACAGTGGCACCGCCGCGGCGCCGGCGAACTCGATGTCGTCGTAGCCGACGATGGCCACGTCGCTCGGCACCCGCACCCCACGCGCCGTCAGCTCCTGCAGCACACCGAGCGCGATCAGGTCGTTGGCGCAGAACACGGCGGTCGGGCGCTTGCGCACCGGTAACGCGAGCAGTTCCTCGGCGGCGCGCCGGCCAGCGGCGACGGTCAGGCTGGTGGTCACCGCCACCCGCAGGTCAGCGGTGCTGCCGCGGTCCTGCACAGCCGCGGCGGCCCCGGCGTGCCGGTCGGCGACCTGGGCGATGGTGAGCGGGCCACCGAGGTAGGCGATGCGGTGGTGGCCCTGGTCCAGCAGGTGGTCCATGGCGAGTCGGCCGCCGAGCACGTCGTCGACCGCCACCGAGCAACGGTTCGCCCGGCCCGTTCCCCGGTCCACCAGCACCACCGGGATGCCTCGCTCGATGAGCTTGTCCAGAACGGGCTGCGGGCCGTGGTCGACCGGGGTGATGAGCACACCACGGACCCTTTGTTCCTCCAACAGCTCCAGGTGGCGGCGCTCCCGGGCGCCGTCCTCGCCGCTGTTGCAGACGACGAGCATGGCGCCCGCCGCCTCGATCACCTGCTCGGCCCCTCGGACCACGTCGGTGAAGAACGGGTTGGCCACGTCCAGGACGACGATGGCGACGGTGCGACTGTGCCCGGCGCGCAGTTGGCGAGCGGAGTCGTTGCGGACGTAGCCGAGGGTGGTGATGGCGTCGAGCACCCGCTGACGGGTGGCGGGAGCGACCGTGTCGGGTCGGTTGAGCACGTTGCTCACGGTGCCGAGAGATACGCCGGCATGCCGGGCGACCTCCTTGATGTTCGCCGTCGCCATGACTCCCCAGATGCTCCGTACGGTGGTCGCGACCCGTGTCGACCGGGTCGTTCGGCAGTGTATAGCGCCTAAATCGTTTCAGGCAGCGCAGCAACAGCGCCGCGAGCTGGTCCGGAGCCCCCGTCAGCAACAGCGAAGAAATAGCATCGAAACTCTTGACGCTCTCGAAGGCCTACCCCTACCGTCCATGCAACGACGCATGAAACGATTCAGGAGGGGTTCCGATGACCGCCGACGCACCGGGCACGCAGGCTCCGCTGCTGGTCCTCGACGGCGTGACGAAGTCCTTCGGGGCCGTCGCCGCGCTGCGCGGGGTGCACCTGGCACTGCACTCCGGTGAGGCCCACGCTCTGGTCGGCGAGAACGGGGCGGGCAAGTCCACGTTGGTGAAGGTTCTGGCCGGCGCACACGCACCGGACTCCGGCTCGATGACCCTGGACGGGCAACCGCTGCGGCTACGCGGTCCCGCCGACGCCCGAACCGCCGGCATCGCGGTCATCTACCAGGAGCCGACACTCTTTCCGGATCTCTCCGTGGCGGAGAACATCTTCATGGGCCGGCAACCGCTGCGCGGTCTGCGCCGCATCGACACCGCCGCCATGAACCGCGACGCCGAGAAGCTGTTCCAACGGCTGGGTGTGCGCATCGATCCAACCCGACCCGCGCGTGGCCTCTCCATCGCCGACCAGCAGCTCGTCGAGATCGCCAAGGCGATCTCGTTCGACGCCCGCGTCCTGGTCATGGACGAGCCCACCGCCGCGCTCTCCGGAGTGGAGGTCGAACGGCTCTTCGCGGTCGCCCGGTCGCTCTGCGAGGGTGGTGCGGCCGTGCTGTTCATCTCGCACCGGTTCAACGAGGTGTTCGACCTGTGCCACCGCGTCACCGTGCTGCGCGACGGCGCCTGGGTCTCCAGCGACGACGCCGCCGACCTGACCGTCGACGAGGTGGTGCGGCGCATGGTCGGCCGGGACGTCTCCTCGCTCTACCCGAAACAGGACGCCGAGCTGCGGGACACCCTGCTCGAGGTCCGTGGACTGACCCGGGCCGGCGTCTTCACCGATGTGTCGTTCTCCGTCCGGGGCGGGGAGATCGTCGCGCTCGCCGGGCTGGTCGGCGCCGGGCGCAGCGAGGTCGCCCGCGCCATCTTCGGTGTCGACCGCTACGACGCGGGGGCGGTGCTGGTGGCCGGTCGCAACGTCGCGGCGGGAAACCCGGGCCGGGCGATCGCGGCCGGCATGGCGCTGGTCCCCGAGGACAGACGGCAGCAGGGCCTGGTCATGGAGCTGTCGGTGGAGCGCAACGCCACGCTGGCCCGCCGCCGGGCGCTGAGCCGGTTGGGCCTCCTACTCGGCGGCGCGGAGCGCGCCGAGGCCCGCCACTGGACGCGGCGGTTGCAGGTGAAGGCCTCCCGGCTCGGCGCACCCGTGGCGACCCTCTCCGGCGGCAACCAGCAGAAGGTCGTGCTCGCCAAGTGGCTGGCCACCGAACCACGGGTCCTGATCATCGACGAACCCACCCGTGGCATCGACGTCGGCACCAAGTCCGAGGTGCACCGACTGCTCTCCGAGCTGGCCGGCGAGGGCCTGGCCATCCTCATGATCAGCAGCGAGCTGCCCGAGGTGCTCGGCATGGCCGACCGGGTTCTCGTCATGCACGAGGGGCGACTGGTTCGCGAGCTGCCCCGGGCCGAGGCGGACGAGACCTCCATCATGTTCGCCGCCACCGGTCAAGGAGCGACCGCATGAGCCTCACCGACGCCGACGCGCCCGAACGGGCCACCGGAAACGCCCCGACCGACCCCGGTCCGCAGCGCCGCAGCCTCACCGAGCGGCTGCTCGCCGTCCGCGAACTGAGCCTGTTGATCGCGCTCGGCCTGCTCGTCCTGGTGACCACCCTGCGCAACGACCGGTTCCTGAACGGCCAGAGCATCAAGGACCTGCTGCTGGGCTGCGCGATCCTGGTGATCCTGGCGGTCGGCCAGACCCTGGTCATCGTCACCCGCAACGTCGACCTCTCCGTCGGCTCGATCCTGGGTCTGGTCGCCTTCGCCACCGGCTCGCTGTTCCTCTCCGCACCCGGTACGCCGTGGCCGGTGGCGCTCGTCGTGGGTATCGCACTGGGCGCGCTGTGCGGCGCGGTCAACGGTGGCCTGATCGCGGTGGCCCGGGTGCCCGCCCTGGTCATCACCCTCGGCACCCTCTACGCCTTCCGTGGCGTCGACTACTACTGGGCCTCCGGCCGGCAGATCAACGCCGCCGACATGCCCCCGTCGTTCCTGCGCCTGGGCAACCAGACGGTGCTCGGCGTACCCGTGCTGTTCCTCGTCGCGCTGGTCGTCGTCGCCGCCGTCGGCTTCTTCCTGCGCTCTTACCGCAGCGGCCGGGAGCTGTACGCGATCGGCTCGGAGCCGGCCGCCGCCCGACTCTCCGGCATCCCGGTGGGTCGGCGGGTGTTCGCCGTCTTCGTCGCCAGCGGCGCCCTCGCCGGGCTCGCCGGCGTGCTGTACGCGGCCCGGTTCGGCACCCTCGACGCGGCCGCCGGGACCGGCCTGGAACTCCAGGTCGTCGCCGCCGCCGTGGTCGGCGGGGTGGCGATCTTCGGAGGCAGCGGCAGCGCCTACGGCGCGGCACTCGGCGCCGTACTGCTGACCACGATCGGCAGTTCACTCGCCGTCCTGCGCATCGACCCGTTCTGGCAGCAGGCCGTGGTCGGCGCACTCATCCTCGCCGCCATCGGGCTGGACCGGCTCCTGGCCCTGCGGGTGGCGGCCCGGCTCCGAGGGAGAAGCGCGCATGGCGCATGACAGCCTGTACGCCGCACCGACCACCGCCGAGGCCGAGGCCGAGCCCGGGGCGGGCCGCCTCGCCACCCTGCGCGGGCTGTTCGGCTCCTGGGACGCGGTGATCGTCGGCGTCCTCGTGGTGGTGGTGCTGGTCGCCAGCCTGACCGTGGAGAATTTCGCCACCGGCCGCAACGCCCAGTTCCTGCTGCTCGACCTGATGCCGTTGGCGCTCATCGCGCTGCCGATGACGCTGATCGTGATCACCGGTGAGATCGACCTCTCGGTGGCCAGCATGGTCGGGCTGTGCAGCACGCTGATGGGGCAGCTCTGGCTCTCCAGCGGGCTGTCCCTGGAGCTGATCTGCGTCCTCGTGGTGCTGCTGGGCGCCGCGCTCGGCGCGGTGAACGGTCTCTTCGTCACCGGCTTCGGTCTGCCGTCGCTGGCGGTGACCATCGGCACGCTCGCCCTCTACCGGGGGTTGTCCTTCGTGGTGCTCGGCGACCAGGCGGTCGCGGACTTCCCGGCCGACTGGACCGCCGCCGTGGTGCGCACCATCCCCGGCACGTCGATCCCGGTCGTGGTGGTCCCGCTGCTGCTGCTCGCCGTGGTCTTCGGGGTCGTGCTGCACGCCACCGCCGCCGGTCGGGCGCTCTACGCCATGGGCAACAACGACCAGGCCGCCACGTTCACCGGCGTCTCGGTGGCCCGGACGAAGTTCTGGCTGTTCGTGGTCTCCGGCGCGGTGTGCGGGCTGGTCGGCATCTTCTGGACGCTGCGGTACGCCAGCGCCCGCGGCGACAACGCCACCGGCCTGGAGCTGACCGTGGTGACCGCCGTGCTGCTCGGTGGTGTCTCGATCTTCGGCGGCCGGGGTGCCCTGCTCGGTGTGGTGGCCGGCGTGCTGCTCCTCGGCGTCCTGCGCAACGCGCTGCAACTCGCCGACGTCGACGCCAACGCGCTGACCATCGTCACCGGCAGCCTGCTCATCGCATCCGTCGTGCTGCCCAACGCCGTCGCGGACATCCGCGCCCGGCTGCACCGTCGACGACAGCGGCACTCCGTCGCTTCGTGACGCTCCCCCGCACCCACCACCCCCGGAAGGATGACGATGTCCGCATACCGCAGAGGCCTCCGGGTCGGGGCCACCAGCCTCGCCCTCGCCGCACTGCTGCTCAACGCCGCCTGTGGCGGCACCACCCGGGACAACTCCACCAAGGAACCCGGCGCCGCCAACCAGGCCAGCGGCGCCGCCAACCCGGACGCCGCCATCAAGGCAGGGCTGAAGATCGCCTTTCTGCCGAAGGCCCTGAACAACCCCTACTTCACCGTCTCGGACAACGGCGGCAAGGACGCGGTCACCGAGTTCAAGGGTGAGTTCAAGGAGGTCGGCCCCTCCGAGGCCAGCGCCTCCTCCCAGGTCAGCTACATCAACACCCTGTCCCAGCAGGGCATGGACGTCATCGTCACCTCGGCCAACGACCCGAACGCGATCTGCGGGGCGCTCAACCAGGCGAAGGCGGCCGGCGCGAAGATCGTCACCTTCGACTCCGACACCAAGCCGGAGTGCCGCCAGATCTTCGTCAACCAGGTGACCGCCGAGGGCATCGCGGAGAACCAGGTCAAGCTCATCGCACAGCAGATCGGCGGTGAGGGCGAGATCGCCATTCTGTCCGCCACCGCCAATGCGACCAACCAGAACGCCTGGATCGCGCTGATGAAGAACGAGCTGACGAAGCCCGAGTACAGCAAGATCAAGCTGGTCACCGTGGCGTACGGCAACGACGACGACCAGAAGTCCTTCCAGGAGACCCAGGGTCTGCTGCAGTCGTACCCGAACCTCAAGGGCATCATCTCCCCCACGACTGTCGGTGTCGCGGCGGCCGGCCGTTACCTCAGCGGGTCGCAGTACAAGGGCAAGGTCAAGCTGACCGGGCTGGGCACCCCGAACCAGATGCGCCAGTACGTCAAGGACGGCACCGTCGACGCGTTCGCCCTGTGGAGCCCGGCCGACCTCGGTTACCTGGCGGCGTACGCCGGCGCGGCACTGGCCTCCGGCCAGATCACCGGTGCCGAGGGCGACACGTTCAAGGCCGGCAAGCTCGGCGAGTTCACCGTCGCGAAGGACGGGGTGGTCATCCTCGGCCCACCCACCGTGTTCGACAAGAACAACATCGACCAGTTCCAGTTCTGATCGCCCTCCCGGTCGGTGCCGGCACACGTCGTGCACCGACCGGGGAGCCGACGGGAGAGCCGTGCCCCGCGTCTGCTTCACCCTCCAGGTAGACCCCGAACGTCTCACCGAATACCGCACCCGTCACCAGCAGGTCTGGCCGGAGATGCTCGCCGCGCTGGCCGAGAGCGGCTGGCGGGACTATTCCCTCTTCCTCCGCGACGACGGCCTGCTCGTGGGCTATCTGGTCACCGACGACTTCGCCGCCGCCCAAGCCGCCATGCGGGCCAGCGACGTCAACGCCCGCTGGCAGGCCGAGATGGCGTCGTACTTCGTCGACCTCGACCAGGGCGCACCCGACCGCGCCATGAAGCCACTGGACGAGGTCTTCAACCTTGAGGCGCAGCTTGCCGCAGATCCTGCGGCGCGGTCCGCCGTACAGACGGGAGAGAAACCATGACGCAGCCCGACGCGCGGACCCTCGAACGGGTCAAGCTGGCCCTGCGGTCCCAGCGCATCGAGACGCCATCCTGGGCGTACGCCAACTCCGGCACCCGCTTCAAGGTGTTCCCGCAGGAGGGGGTGCCGCGTAACCCGTACGAGAAGATCGCCGACGCGGCGGTCGTGCACCGGCTCACCGGCATCGCACCGACCGTGGCGCTGCACATCCCCTGGGACCGGGTCGACGACTACGCCGATCTGGCCGCGTTCGCCAGAGATCAGGGCGTCGGTCTGGGCGCGATCAACGCCAACGTCTTCCAGGACAACGACTACAAGCTGGGCAGCGTCACCAACCCGGATCCGGGGGTGCGCCGCAAGGCCATCGACCACCTGCTCGAGTGCGTCGACATCATGGACCGCACCGGCTCGCGCGACCTGAAGCTCTGGTTCTCCGACGGCACCAACTACCCGGGCCAGGACGACATCCGCGCCCGGCAGGACCGGCTCGCGGCGGCGCTGCGCGAAACCTACGACCGGCTCGGCGACGACCAACGGCTGCTGCTGGAGTACAAGCTGTTCGAGCCGGCCTTCTACACGACTGACGTGCCGGACTGGGGCACCGCCTACGCGCACTGCCTGGAGCTGGGTCCGAAGGCGCAGGTGGTCATCGACACCGGGCACCACGCCCCGGGCACGAACATCGAGTTCATCGTGGCGTTCCTGCTGCGCGTCGGGAAGCTCGGCGCGTTCGACTTCAACTCGCGCTTCTACGCCGACGACGACCTGATGGTGGGCTCGGCGGACCCGTTCCAGCTGTTCCGGATCATGTACGAGATCGTCCGGGGCGACGCGTTGGCACCGGAGGCCGGCATCGCGTTCATGCTCGACCAGTGCCACAACATCGAGGCGAAGATCCCGGCCATCATCCGCTCGGTGCTCAACGTGCAGGAGGCGACAGCGAAGGCGCTGCTCGTCGACGCGGACGCGCTGGCCGCCGCGCAGCGCGGCGGTGACGTGCTCGCCGCCAACGCCGTGTTGATGGACGCGTACAACACCGACGTCCGACCGCTGCTCGCCGAGCTCCGTACGGACCTGGGCCTGGATCCGGACCCGATGGCCGCGTACGCCCGCTCCGGTTACTTCGACACGATCCGCGCCGAACGCGCCGGCGGCCAGCAGGCCGGCTGGGGCGCCTGACCACCACTGAGAACCGCAGACTGGGGACGTGAGGACATGCAATCCGAGGTTCAGGCGCTGATCGCGCGCAGCAACCGGCTCGGCGCCGACCCGACCACGACGAACTACGCCGGGGGCAACACCTCCGCCAAGGGCGCGGCCAGCGACCCGGTCACCGGTGGCCCGGTCGACCTGCTCTGGGTGAAGGGCTCCGGCGGTGACCTCGGCACCCTCACCCCGTCCGGGTTGGCCGCGCTGCGGTTGGACCGGCTCCGCGCCCTCGTCGACGTCTACCCCGGAGTCGAGCGGGAGGACGAGATGGTCGCGGCGTTCGACTACTGCCTGCACGGTCGGGGCGGAGCGGCGCCGTCCATCGACACCGCCATGCACGGCCTCGTGGACGCGGCGCACGTCGACCACCTGCACCCCGACGCCGGTATCGCGATCGCCGCGGCCGCCGACGGGCCGGAGCTGACCAAGGAGATCTTCGGCGACCGGGTGCGGTGGGTCCCGTGGCGGCGGCCCGGCTTCCAGCTCGGCCTGGACATCGCCGCGGTGGCACGGACCAACCCGCAGGCGATCGGCGTGATCCTCGGTGGGCACGGCATCACCGCCTGGGGCACGACCAGCGACGAGTGTGAGCGCAACTCGCTGGAGATCATCCGGTCCGCGCAGGCGTACCTCGACGAGCGGGGTCGCGCCGAGCCCTTCGGCCCGGTCATCACCGGCTACGAGCCGCTGCCGACCGACGAACGCCGACGTCGTGCGGCGGCGCTGTTCCCGGTGCTGCGGGGTCTGGCGTCCACCGACCGGCCGCAGGTCGGCCACTTCACCGACAGCGACGTGGTGCTGGACTTCGTGGCGCGGGAGAAGCACCCCGGGCTCGCCGCCCTCGGCACGTCCTGCCCGGACCACTTCCTGCGTACCAAGGTCCGTCCGATGGTGCTCGACCTGCCGCCCACCGCGCCGGTCGAGGACGTGATCGCCCGACTTCGGGAGCTGCACACCGCCTACCGCGACGACTACCGCGCCTACTACGAGCGGCACGCCACCCCGGACAGCCCGCCGATGCGCGGCGCCGCCCCGGCCGTGGTCCTGGTGCCCGGTGTGGGCATGTTCAGCTTCGGCGCCAACAAGCAGACCGCACGCGTCGCCGGCGAGTTCTACGTCAACGCCATCAACGTGATGCGCGGCGCGGAGGCCGTGTCGCGCTACGCGCCCATCGACGAGGCCGAGAAGTTCCGGATCGAGTACTGGGCCCTGGAGGAGGCGAAGCTTCAGCGGATGCCGAAGCCGAAGACCCTCGCCACCCGGGTCGCGTTCGTCACCGGAGGTGGCTCCGGTATCGGGCGGGCGATCGCCCACCGGCTCGCCGCGGAGGGCGCGTGTGTCGTGGTCGCCGACCGGGACGCGCAGGCGGCCGCCGCCGTCGCCGCCGAGATCGGCAGCGCCGACGTGGCGGTCGCCGTCGCGGCCGACGTCAGCGACGGTGACGCCGTGGCCGCCGCCCTGCGCGAGGCGGTGCTCGCCTTCGGCGGGGTGGACCTGATCGTCAACAACGCCGGGCTGTCGCTGTCCAAGTCGCTGCTGGAGACGACCGAGGCGGACTGGGACATCCAGCACGACGTGATGGCCAAGGGCTCCTTCCTCGTCTCCCGGGAGGCCGCACGGGTGCTGCTGGCGCAGGGGATGGGCGGGGACATCGTCTACATCTCCAGCAAGAACTCCCTGTTCGCCGGTCCGAACAACGTGGCGTACGGCGCGGCGAAGGCCGACCAGGCGCACCAGGTCCGGCTGCTCGCCGCCGAACTCGGCGGTCACGGCATCCGGGTGAACGGTGTCAACCCGGACGGGGTGGTCCGCGGCTCCGGGATCTTCGCCGGCGGCTGGGGTGCGCAGCGGGCCGCCGTCTACGGCGTTCCGGAGGATAAGCTGGGTGAGTTCTACGCCCAGCGCACCCTGCTCAAGCGCGAGGTGCTGCCCGAGCATGTCGCCAACGCGGTCTTCGTGCTCACCGGCGGCGAGCTGTCGCACACCACGGGACTGCACGTCCCGGTGGACGCCGGTGTCGCCGCGGCCTTCCTCCGCTGATGACCGCCGTGCGACTGGCCGCGGTGGACGTGGGTGCGTCCAGCGGCCGGGTCATGCTCGCGCGCGTCGGGCCGGGGACGCTGGAGCTGACCGAGGCGCACCGGTTCCGCAACCAACCGGTGCGGGTCGCTGGCACCCTGCACTGGGACGTTCTGGCGCTCTACCAGGGCGTCCTGGACGGCTTGCGCGCCGCTGGCCCGGTCGCGGGGATCGGCATCGACACGTGGGCGGTTGACTACGGGCTGCTCGACGCCACCGGGGCTCTGCTCGGCAACCCCGTGCACTACCGCGATGGGCGCACCGAGGGTGTCAGCGACCGGGTGGCGAAGCAGCTCGGACCGGAGCGGCTCTATGCCACGACCGGGCTGCAACACCTGCCGTTCAACACCCTCTACCAGCTCGCCGCCGCCGCTGGTACGCCCCAGCTGGAGGCCGCGCACACGCTGCTGCTGATGCCGGACCTCATCGCGTACTGGCTCACCGGTGAGGTCGGCGCCGAGGTCACCAACGCCTCCACCACCCAGCTCTACGACCTGCGTCGCCGCGCCTGGGCGACCGACCTGATGGTCGACGCGGGGATCCGCAGCGAGCTGTTCGCGCCGCTGCGCGAGCCGGGCACCCGGATCGGTCCGGTCCTGCCCGCACTCGACGTACCCGGAACGCCCGACGTGGTGGCGGTGGGATCGCACGACACGGCCTCGGCCGTGGTGGGCGTGCCGGCGGTGGGAGAGCACTTCGCCTACATCTCCTGCGGCACCTGGTCCCTGGTCGGCGTCGAACTGGACGCCCCGGTGCTCAGCGAGCCGAGCCGGCTGGCCAACTTCACCAACGAGTCCGGCGTCGACGGCACGACCCGCTACCTGCGTAACGTGATGGGCCTCTGGCCATTACAGGAGTCACTGCGCACCTGGGGCACCACGGACCTGCCCGCCCTGCTCCGGCAGGCGGCGGAGAGGCCGGCCTTCCGCTCCGTGGTGGACCCGGACGACCCCACCTTCCTGCCACCCGGCGACATGCCCGCCCGCATCGCCGAGGCCTGCCGGCGCACCGGCGAGCCGGTGCCGGACGACCCGGCGGCCACGGTGCGGTGCATCCTGGACAGCCTCGCCCTGGCGCACCGGCGCGCCGTCCAGCAGGCGCAACGACTTTCGGGCCGGCACGTCGACGCCGTGCACGTCGTCGGCGGCGGCGCCCGCAACGACCTGCTCTGCCAGCTCACCGCCGACGTCTGCGGGTTGCCGGTGCTCGCCGGGCCGGTCGAGGCCACCGCCCTGGGCAACGCCCTGGTGCAGGCCCGCGCCCTCGGCGTGATCGGCGGTGACCTGGCGTCGCTGCGGTCCGTGCTACGCCAGACCCAACAGATCGTGCGGTACGAGCCACGCGGCGACGCGACGGCGTGGCGGGCGGCTGCCCGACGCCTCGGATGGGACGACTGACCATGCGAATAGCCCTGTGGCCCCGCAACCTGCACGTGGTGATCGTCCCGCCCCGGGGCTGGCCGGTGAGGCGTACTGCGTGTGCTGTTTCTCTGAAGGTGCCGGATCAGCCCGCTTGCCCACCGAAGCGCACCCGGATGTCGCTCGGATAGGACCCCTTCTGCCAGATCACCGAGAACCGGCCCGTCGGGCTGGACGCCGGCTGCGCGAAGCGCCCGTCGGGGGCGAGGATCTCGGCGGCCCCGAACGCGCCGTCCTGCCCGATCGTCCTGGCGTGCACCCGGCTGGTCGAGAAGTCCGGGCTGGGCGCCTGCCAGGTGATGAGGCCGTCGCCGTCGTCGTCCAGGGTGACCTTCGGCCAGTCGCCGGCGCCGAGCCTGGTGACCGCGCCGAGGACGCCGGTACTGGAGATCGAGCGGGCAAAGACCTGCGTGCCGTCGGAGGTCCAGCGGCCCCAGGTCAGCACCGCGTCACCGTCGAGGTCGCCGGCGAGTTCGTCGAAGAGGGTCAGCTCGTGGGCGACCGGCGACACACTGATGACGCTGCCCAAAGTGTCGGTCTGGCTGTAGTGCCGCGCGCGGAGGCGAGGCGACTCACCCGCCTTCGACCACCGGTAGCTGATCACCGCGTCCCCGTCCCGGTCCAGGGCGACCGAGACGCTGGCGTACCTGACGTCGGCGGCCGCACCGGCGATGACGCGCAGGGCGGAGACCCCCTCCGGGCGCACCCGACGCGCGACGACGCGCTCGTAGTTCTCCGTCCAGGCGACGAGGGCGCTTCCGGTGCGATCGACGGCCACGACCGGCTGGTCCGCACCGACGCCCAGGGTCAGCTCCGGGCCGAGTGAGCTGTCCGCGCCGAAGTATCGGGCCTTCGTCGTGTACGCGCCGTCGCGGATCTCCGTCCAGGTCACCAGCGCCAGACCCGAGGGGTCCACCGCGACGGCCGGACTGATCGCGCTCCACGTCGCGATCGTGCGCAGCGGGCCCGGTTCGCCGGTGGCGGACACCCGGCGGCCCGCCACGAGACCGTCCTGTGTCCACACCACCGCGGAGTCGCCGTCGTCGTCGGACGCGACCTTGGGCCAGGACGCGGACGCGCCGAGCGGCGAGAGCGTCTGGACCGGCCCCAGCACGCCGTCGGCCGACACGGTCTGCGCCTTCACCTGGTCGTAGCAGCCGTTCGCGTTGCTGTCGCAGCCAGCCCAGGCGAGCAGCGAGTCGCCCTGCCGGTCGACCGCGACGAACGGTTGGTCCTGCCCGCTCCAACCAGCCTCCGACACGACCTGGACCGGGGACCACGTGGCGGCCCGCGCGGGCGCCGGAACGGCGGCCAGCACGGCCAACGCGCCGACCACGCCGGCGGTGAGCTGTCGCGTACGCCGTCGGGTCGCCGATCTGTCCGCTGCGTGCACCGTCGCCCCCTCGATCGATGAACATCGTGATCCAGGGAATGATGTCATCGACCCGGCCGCACCGCTCGCCGGAAGCGGGTACCCGCAGCGAAACGTGGTTCAGGCGGTGGGAACGAGGTCGGTGAGGAGTGCCTGTACCCGGTCCCGGATCTCGTCGCGGATCGGGCGGACGGCGTCGACGCCCTTGCCGGCCGGGTCGTCGAGTTTCCAGTCCTCGTAGCGTTTGCCGGGGAAGACCGGGCAGGTGTCGCCGCAGCCCATGGTCACGATGACGTCGGAGGACTCCGCGGTCGCGTACTCCAGAAGTTTGGGGCTCTGGTCGGTGATGTCGATCCCGACCTCGCGCATGGCCTGCACGGCGGCGGGGTTGATCGTCTCGGCCGGGGCGGAGCCGGCCGAGCGGACTTCGACGGTGTCGCCGGCGAGGTGGCGTAGCCAGCCGGCGGCCATCTGGGAACGGCCGGCGTTGTGGACGCAGATGAACAGGACGCTGGGCTTGTCACTCACGGTGTTTCCCTTACCGGTTAGGTGGTGGATGGCGTGGACGTGAAGTAGCGGCGGCGTGCCCACAGCGAGACGTAGACGAGTCCGACGAGAACGGGTACCTCGATCAGGGGGCCGACGACGCCGGCGAGGGCTTGGCCGGAGGTGACGCCGAAGGTGCCGATCGCGACGGCGATGGCGAGTTCGAAGTTGTTGCCGGCGGCGGTGAACGCGAGGGTGGTGGTGCGCTCGTAGCCGAGACCGATGGCCCGGCCGAGGGCGTAGGAGCCGGCCCACATGAGCGCGAAGTACACCAGCAGGGGCAGGGCGATGCGGACGACGTCCAGGGGCCGGCTGGTGATCGCGTCTCCCTGCAGGGCGAACAGGATCACGATCGTGAACAGCAGCCCGTAGAGGGCGGCCGGACCGATGCGGGGCAGGAAGCGGGCCTCGTACCAGGCGCGGCCCTTGGCGCGTTCGCCGAGCCGTCGGGTGAGGTACCCGGCGAGCAGCGGGATGCCGAGGAAGATGAGCACGTTACGGGCGATGTCCCACGCGGAGACGTTCAGCTCGGCGCCCGACAACCCCAACCAGCCGGGCAGCACGGACAGGTAGAACCAGCCGAGCACGCCGAAGGCGACGACCTGGAAGACGGAGTTGAGGGCGACCAGGACCGCGGCGGCCTCCCGGTCGCCGCAGGCGAGGTCGTTCCAGATGATGACCATGGCGATGCACCGGGCCAGGCCGACGATGATCAGCCCGGTGCGGTAGGCGGGTTGGTCGGCCAGGAAGACCCACGCCAGGGCGAACATCACGGCGGGGCCGACGACCCAGTTGAGGACCAGCGAGGAGACCAGCAGCCGGCGGTCGCCGGTGACGGTGTCGAGCCGGTCGTAGCGGACCTTCGCCAACACCGGGTACATCATGATCAGCAGACCGACCGCGATGGGCAGGGAGATCCCGCCGATCTGCACCGCGTCCAGGGCGCTGTTCAGCCCGGGGATCAGCCGACCCAGGAGCAGGCCGGCGACCATCGCCAGGCCGATCCACACCGGCAGGAACTGGTCGAGGCGGGACAGGCGGGCGACGACAGCGCTCTCGCCGGGGTCGGTGTCAGGGGTGGTGCGGGTGCTCACGGGCACTCCCGTCAGTTCTGTGTCGCTGGTGGTGTGGGTCGGCTCTGTCATGCCGGGTGGACGACGTGGGGGTCGTCGAGGAGGCGCCGGACGCGGCGTTCGATGTCGTCGCGGATCGGCCGGACGTCGGCGAGGCCCCACGCCGGTCAGGGGGCGGGGTTCAGTGCGGGGAGGGCTTCGGGGCGCAGCCGCAGGTAGGTGCGGCGCCGGTTGCCCTCGGAGCGGCCGGCTCGCCGCCCAGGCCTTAGGCCACGGCGGCCGGTTCGACGCTGAGCAGTCCGGCGAGTTGGCGCAGGATGGCCGGCCGGGCCCGGTAGTACACCCAGGTGCCGCGGCGTTCGGCGTCGACGAGGCCGGCCTCGCGCAGCGTCTTGAGGTGATGCGAGATCGTCGGCCCGGTCAGGTCGAACGCCGGGGTCAGGTCGCAGACGCACACCTCCCCGCCCTTTGCGGAGGCGATCATCGACATCAGCTGCAGCCGCACCGGATCGCCGAGCGCCTTGAACGCGGGCGCGAGCACCGCGGCGGTCTGCGCCGGCACCCGGCTCTGTGCCAGGGGCGGGCAGCACGGCGTGTCGGCGGTGAGGTCGATGACGGGAAGCAACCCGGCTTGCTTTGACATTCCTCTAGGTTGACAGGTGTCTAATCAGCGTGCAAATCTCTGTTTCGACGAACGTCAAGACAGGCGTCATGGGAAGGGTCGGCACCGGCTACAGTTTCATCGTCGATCGACGATGAACGATAGAAGGGGTGGGGTCGTGGACGAGTTGCTCGACCGGAGCACCGCGCAGCAGTACGCGTCGTGGTTCCGGGCCCTCGCGGACCCGACGCGGGTTCAGATCGTCGAGTACCTCGCCCGTCACGCCCGACCGATGAGCGTCGGCGAGATCGTCGCCGCCGTCGGCCTGGCCCAGTCCACCGTCTCCCAACATTTGAAGATCCTCACCGACGTGCGGTTCGTCCTCGTCGAGGCTGTCGGCACCGCCCGGCACTACCGGATCAACGACGCCTGCGTCGACTGCTTCCCCTCCGCCGCCGACGTCGTCATGGGCCGACCCGCCCCGCACCCGATCGGAGCATGCTGATGGCCGACATCACCGTTCGCCCCATGACGGCCGGCGACGCCCCACGGGTTCTCGCCATCTACCAGGCCGGCCTCGACGGCGGCGACGCCAGCTTCGAGACCACGGCGCCGACCTGGGCGCAGTTTGACGCCGGCAAACTACCTGAGCACCGCCTCGTCGCCGTCGACGGCGACGGCGACGGCACGGTGATCGGTTGGGTCGCCGTCTCGCCCACCTCCGCCCGCGCGGTCTACGCCGGCGTGGTCGAGCACTCCATCTACGTCGACCCCGGAGCCCGAGGCCGCGGCGTCGCCCGCCTCCTGCTGGACGCCCTGATCGCCTCCACCGAAGCGGCCGGCGTCTGGACCATCCAGTCGGGTGTCTTCGGCGAGAACACCGCCAGCCTCCGCCTGCACGAACGCGCCGGCTTCCGGGTCATCGGCGTACGCGAGCGGGTCGCCCGCCACCACGGCCGGTGGCGCGACGTGATCCTGCTGGAGCGCCGCAGCCCCGTCGTCACCTGACCAACCCTCGAACCCCGCCGCACGGCCGCCGTCTACCTGTTTGATTCGACAACTCTCGACACAGAGGAGATACCTGTTGAACGCCCTGGATGACCTGCCCGTCGTGGTGATCGGCGCCGGCCCGGTCGGTCTGGCCGCCGCCGCGCACCTGCACGAGCGTGACCTACCGTTCCTCGTCCTGGAGGCCGGCGACACCCCCGCCGCCGCCGTGCGGCAGTGGGGACATGTCCGGGTCTTCTCCCCCTGGCGCTACAACATCGACCCCGCCGCCCGCCGCCTGCTCGACGACGCTGGGTGGGTCACTCCCGACCTGGAGGACCTGCCCACCGGCGCGCAGCTGGCCAACGACTACCTCCAGCCCTTCGCCCAGCTGCCGCAGCTCAAGCCGCACCTGCGCTACGGCGCCCGCGTCGAGGCGATCAGCCGCCTCGGCCTGGACCGCCTGCGCACCGCCGGCCGTGAGTCCACGCCGTTCCTGATCCGCCTCGCCGACGGCCAGGAGGTGCTCGCCCGCGCGGTCATCGACGCCTCCGGCACCTGGGACACCCCGAACGTCCTCGGCGCCTCCGGACTGCCCGCCCGCGGTGAGCGCGACGTCGCCGGGCATCTGGAGCACCCTCTGCCCGACGTCCTCGGCGCCGACCGGGACCGCTTCGCCGGCCGACACACCCTCGTCGTCGGCGCCGGCCACTCCGCCGCCAACACCCTGCTCTCCCTCGCCGAGTTGGCAGAATCCGCCCCGGGCACCGACGTGACCTGGGCGATCCGCTCCACCTCACCGGCGCGCACCTACGGCGGCGGCGACGCCGACGCGCTGCCCGCACGCGGCGCGCTCGGCTCCCGGCTGCGCGCGCACGTCGACGCCGGCCGGATCCGCCTGCTCACCGGTTTCGCCGTGCACGCCCTCGCCCCCACCGACGGTCGGGTCAGCGTGGTCGTGCGCCACGCCGACGGCAGCGAAGAGCAGACCACCGTGGACCGCATCGTCGCGGCGACCGGCTTCCGCCCCGACCACTCGATCGCCGCCGAACTGCGCCTGGACCTCGACCCGATCATGGGCGCCACCCGCGCCCTGGCCCCGCTGATCGACCCCAACGAACACTCCTGCGGCACCGTGCCCCCACACGGCGTCAACGAACTCACCCACCCCGAGCCGGGCTACTACGCCGTCGGCATGAAGTCCTACGGGCGGGCGCCGACGTTCCTCATGGCCACCGGCTACGAGCAGGTCCGCTCCGTCGTCGCCGCCCTCGCCGGAGACTGGACCGCCGCCCGCGACGTCCAACTCGACCTACCCGAGACCGGGGTGTGCAACAGCAACCCGAACGAGTCAGCCGACGCCGACAGCTGCTGTGGACCGGCACCAGCCGCCCAGAGCTCCGGACGAGGCCTGGCCACCGGCATCGCCGGCGGGCTGCTCGCCGCGCCGCTGGCCCTGCTCACCCTCGACGCAGCACCCGCCGACACGCAGACCGGCGGCTGCTGCGGCAACTGATGCCCACCACCATCACGGTGCCCGCCGACGCAGTCGTCGGCGGGTTTGGTCCCAGATCCACACCCTCGGTCAGCTGTACGCGGTGATGATCGGCGTCGGGACCACCGGCGCGATGTGCGACCCTCGCCGAGGGCGGTCCAGGGTGGTGGTGGTTGGGTTTGCCGGCGGCGTGGGGCGCGTTCGCGCACTGCCTGGGTGACTCGTTGACGTCAAGCCGGTGCCCGTTGTGGTGGCCGCGGCGGGTGCGCGGGTGCCGGTGGCAGCCGGTCGGGTTGCCGTGGTGTTTGCGGTTCCGCACCGGCGGGGTGGGTGAGCGGCGGGCGTGGTGGGTGCCCGTGGTCGGGCTGCTGGGCTCGGGCGTGTACCTCATCAGCGCCGGCTGACCGGTCGTTGACGGCCCCGAGTAGGTCAGGCGGGCCGGTCCGGCGCCTCGGCCAAGAATCCGTCCCAGTCGCGCCGCCACCACCGGCCGGCTGAGTCGCGGAACTCCACCGCTACGTCGATCGCGTACTCCAGGTCGAAGTCCGCCTCGGCCTTCCGCCTTATCTGTTCCGGCAGAGGTGTCCAGACGCCGTCCTGGTGTGGCGGTACGACTCGGATCTCGTAGCCTGCCGCCAGGCGGTCCGGCTTGTCGGCCCAGCGGTAGAGGACGATCACGTGGTAGACGGGCACGTTGGAGGCGTTGAGCACGTAGGCGCCCCACGTCGGCCTTGACCGCAGCAACGGTTGGAACGTGTCGCTGGGTGCTACGACGTTCACCACGCCCTCTTGCTGCGCAAGCCACACCGAGACCAGGGAAGCCTGCTGCCGTTTCTCGTCGAGCGCGCGTTCACGCCGTTCGTCTTCGGCTCGCCGGTCACGACCTGACTCGATCTTGTAGACGCGGAACGCGACGAGGGCAGCGACGAGGGCGAACGCGAGGGTGGCGACGTTGGCGAACGCGCCGACCCACGTCGCAACGTCACCGAGTTCGGCGCGGGCTAGCCGCGCGGACAACGAGACGTAGATCGACAGCACGTCGCCGACCGTACAAAGCGGCCGCAACGAGCAACCGCCTCCGGCGCCGGGCCTCAGCCTGGTGTTGGCCTGCGGTTCGGCACCCAGACGTAAATCCAGGGCGGGCCGGCGGGGGCCTGGCCCTCCAGTTCGTAGAGCGCGTCAACGTCGGCCTCCAGAAGTTCGCCCCCGTACTCGATTCACAACCACAACTGGTCGATCGTCTCCGGCGGTGACCCGTCGTCGTCGAGGGGCACGAGCAGGGACCGGCCGTCGACTGGACCGCCGACGCACGGCAGTCGACCGCTCCCATGCCCTGATCTCTGCCGCCCAGCGGCGGGCCCTGCCGGTTTCGGCGCAACCGGCACAGTGACCCGTCAGGAGACGCCGGCGCGTGGATGCCCGGTATCGCTATCGCCCTCGCCACCCTGGCCGGGGAGCCTGGTGGTGGGCGAGCCGCCGCTCCCACCGCGGCGGCTGCGTCGGCACAAGCGGCTGCCGATGCTCGGCCGGATCACCAGCATGAACGCGGACCACCGGCAGCCCGGTACGGTCCACCGATGACCGTCGTCCGCTCCATCCTGCTGTTCGTCGTCGCCGCCCTGTTCGAGATCGGCGGGGCGTGGCTGGTCTGGCAGGGCTGGCGGGAACATCGCGGCCTGTGGTGGATCGCCGCCGGCGTCATCGCCCTCGGCGCGTACGGATTCGTCGCCACCTTCCAACCCGACCCGAACTTCGGGCGCATCCTCGCCGCCTACGGCGGCGTGTTCGTCGCCGGGTCCCTCGCCTGGGGCGTGATCGTCGACAAGTTCCGGCCCGACCGGTGGGACATCATCGGCGCCGGCATCTGCCTGATCGGCGTCACTCTGATCATGTACGCGCCACGGTCCGCAGGCGGCGGTGGGTGACAAAGCGTCGGCACGTGGTCGGGGTTGATGCCCGCCGGGTCGATCGAGAAGCGGGTTGACCATGACCTTGCCGACCGCCTCGGCCCCCACCGATCCGACGTAACGCAACGGCGGCCACCTGGAGTCGATCTCGACTGCCCATGCTGTGCCAGTCAGCGGGCTCAGTGGCTGAACTGCTGCCCGGAGTGGGCATGTCCGTGACGCTGGGACCGAGGTGGGTGGCGCCTCAGCCAGCAGGCTCGTCCTCGTCGGAGAGCGGTGTCACCAGCATGTTGCCGGTGTGCTCGTAGATGATCGAGCTGCGGAAGCTGACGACCTCCCGTCGCTTGCTGACCTTGTCCATCAGGAACGCGTGCAACTGCTCGATGTCGCGCACCGCCACGTGCACGAGGAAGTCGTCCCCGCCAGCGACGACATACACCGACAGAACCTCCGGCAGACCGGAGACGTACTGCTTGAAGCCCTGGATGACCGGGCGGCTCAGCGGACGCACCTGGACCGAGAGCAGCGCCTGCACCCTGCGCTCGAGCGCGGTCAGGCTGACCGAGGCGTGGAACCCGGTGATGACACCGCGGCGTGTCAGCGACCGGACGCGTTCCAAGCAGGTGGACGGAGCGATCCCCAACGTACGGGCGAGTTCCCTGTTGGTTTGCCGTGCATCGAGCTGCAGATGTCGGAGGATCGCCGAATCCAATTCGTCCATGACCGCCATTATGACGAATTCTCCGAACGAAGTTCAGCACCAGCCGGCTTTCACCGTTCAATCGTCTAGCTTTCCTGACGACGCGGCTTCCCTCTGCTTCGACCGCCTGGAGCCGGCGGTCGCGCTCAGCGGGAAACACCGAGAGGAGACAGCATGGGAAAGCACCGGCTGGGGCTGGTGGAAGCGACCGCCCTGTTCATCGGGGCAGTCCTCGGCCCGGGCGTCATGGTGCTGCCCGCGCTCGCCGCCAAGGCCGCGGGGCCGGCCTCGATCCTGGCTTGGGCCATCCTCCTCGCGTTCAGCGTGCCGGTGGCCGTCACGTTCGCGGCCCTCGGCGCGCGCTACCCCGACGGTGGTGGGGTCGCCACGTTCGTCAACCGTGCCTTCGGCCCCCGTCTCGCCGCGGCGGTCGGCTGGTGGTTCTACTTCGCGGTGCCGGTCGGGGTGCTGGCCGGCGCACTGGTGGGCGGCGAGTACGTCGCCGCGGCGCTGGGCGCCGACGCGACCGCCGCCCTGTGGATCGGAACGGCGATCCTCGCCGCCGCCTTCGTCGCCAACTATGTCGGGCTGCGCTTGTCCGGCCGGGTGCAACTCGCCATGGTCGGCATGTTGGTGGTCCTGCTGCTGGTGACGGTGATCGTGGCGGCGCCCGCCAGCCGCACCGTCAACTTCACCCCATTCGCCCCGCATGGCTGGGCAGCCATCGGCGCCGCCGCCACCGTCCTCTTCTACGCCTTCTCCGGCTGGGAGGCCGCGAGCCACCTCTCCGCCGAGTTCCGCGACCCGCGACGCCACCTACCGCTCGTCACCGGACTGACACTGGGGATCGTGTCGGTGCTCTACCTCTCGCTCACCGTCACCACCATCGGCGTGCTCGGCGGCGCTGCCGCCACCACACCGGTGCCGTTGAGTCTCCTGCTGGAGACCGCGTACGGCCCCGCGGGCCGAACGATCACCGCCGTCGCAGCGGTCTTCCTCAGCTTCATCGCGGTGAACACGTACATCGCCGGCGGCGCCCGGCTGGGGGCGGCACTGGGCCGCGACGGCGCGCTGCCGCAGGCACTGGCCGCAGGCGGGACCGCGGGCGACGTGCCGCGGCGCAGCCTCACGGTGCAGATGATCCTGTGTGCGGTCAGCATCCTGCTCACTGCGGTGTTCACGGTCGGTCTGGACAGTCTCGTGCGGCTCACGTCCGCGTGCCTCGCGGCCGTCTCCTGCGCCGGGATGATGGCCGCCACCCGGTTGCTGCCGCGGGGCGGCGTCCTCTGGTACGGCGCCATCACCGGCGTGGCCTTCACCGCACTGGTCCTGGCGTTCTGCGGGATGCTTGTCCTCATCCCGGTCGCACTCGGGGTGGCCGCGTTCATCAGCGGTGCCGCGTCGGCGCGGGTCCGCGCCGCTGGTCCACCACGATCGGAGGTCACGTCGTCTATGAGAGTCGGCGGCCCGGATACCTGACCCGTACCTGAACTGGCCAACCCGGACGGAGACGGCCGGGGGCTTCACGGACGAGGCCTGGTCCGAGAGCACATCCATCGATATAGGCTGGGCTGAAAGTCACCTTTGTGGAGGGAGACCGATGACCACGCGACGAATGGGTGCTCGGCTGGCAGGTATCACGCTGCTCGCGGCGGCGGTGATCTACGTGGTGCCCGCGACACCGGCGTCGGCGGCCTGTGGGCAGGGCTGGTCGGACCGGAGCAGCCGTACAGCCGTGGTGACGGCAAGCGGTGTCCGTTACCGCACCGGACCGCACACGTCCTGCACCGCCTATGGCCAGGTGAATCGTGGCGTGACGGCGTACCTGGACTGCGCCACGGGCGGCGACACGGTCAACGGCATCGCCGTCTGGTGGCACGCGCGCTTCAGCACCGGTGGGTCCGGCTTCATCAGCGGGGCGTACCTCAATCCGTGGGTCCAGTACACCACCGAGAACTGCTGATCGACCGATCGGCCGGGACCAGGGCTCGCACTCGCGACGAGCGACCCGGGCCCGGTCGATCGACGGATCGACGTGGGCACGATCTTCGCGGCCCGGTAGGTTCTCTCCGCCAGGCAGCGTCCTCAAAGGATCGCGTGCCGGAGGGCCGGGGCTCGATTTCGGGTCACTCCTGCGGCGCGATCAGCCGGTCGTCGGTGGCGTCGTGGACCGTGATCGCCTCCACCGGGCACGAGTCGGCGGCGTCGAGGATGACCTCGGCCGGGGCGACGACGTCGGCCAGCGGCGCGGACAGGCCGCCGACCAGGTGGAAGTGCTCGGGCGCGGTACCGGCGCAGATGCTCGTGCCGATGCAGCGGCGCGAGTCCACCCCGATCCGCCAGGCGGTACTCACCAGGCCACCGGCATGCCGAGCAGGCCCCGCACCAACATGCCCCGCTTCCACTCCAGCTCGCTTTCCGGTACGGCGAGCCGCAGTCCGGGCAGGCGAGTCACGAGGGTGGCGACGGCGACCTGCAACTCCATGCGGGCCAGCTGTGCGCCGACGCAGTGGTGTACGCCGTGCCCGAAGCCCAGGTGCGGGTTCTGCTCGCGGTCGAAGTCCAGCCGGTCCGGGTCGGCGAAGACGGTAGCGTCCCGATTCGCCGATGACAGTGAGCCGAGAACCGGCTCACCGGCCCGGACCAGCACCCCGCCGACCTCGACGTCCTCCTTGGCGTACCGGGCGAAGGAGGAGCCGACGCCGAGCGGCACGTACCGCAGCAGTTCCTCGACCGCGGCCGGCACCAGCGACGGGTCGGCCCGCAGCCGAGCGAGCTGGTCGGGATTGTGCAGCAGGACGTAGATGAAGTTGGGGATCTGGGTCACGGTGGTCTCGTGGCCGGCCGCGAGGAGCCCTCCGGCCAGCTCCACCAGCTCGGTCTCGCTGAGCCGATCCTGATTCTCGTCGCGGGCCCGCACCAACGCGCCGAGCAGGTCGTCGATCCCCGGCTCGCGGCGGCGCTCGGCGACCAGATCACCCATGTAGCCCCAGAGATTGTTCAGGTACTCCTGGATCGTCTCCAAGGGCAGGGAGGTGGTCGAGACGATCGCCTCGGACCAGAGGTGGAAGCGGTCGCGGTCGGCGTACGGCACCCCGAGCAGCTCGCAGATCACCTGGATCGGCAGCGGCGTGGCGACGTGTTCCACCAAGTCGGCCGGAGGACCGAGCCGGACCATGTTGTCGACCAGTCCGTCGGCGATCTCCTGGGTTCGGGGTCGCAGTGCCTCTACCCGACGTGCCGTGAACGCCTTCGCCACCAGCCGGCGCAGCCGAGTGTGATCGGGCGGGTCCATGGTCAGCATGCCGCTGTACTGCTGGCGCGGGGTGAGCCTGGGCTCGTCGCGCTCGACGGCCGGGGCGCGGCCGAACCGCACGTCGCCGAGGACCGTACGGACGTCCTCGTACCGGGTGGCGAGCCACGCCTCCTCGCCGTAGGGAAGCTTTACCCGGGTCATCGGCTCGTTCTCGCGCAGCTCGCCATAGGTCGGATCGACGACGAGGCGGTCGGGCACACTGAACGGGTACGGCCGCACGGGCGGAACGATTCGACTCTCGGTGGTCTGCGCGCTCTCCGTCATCCGGATTCCCTTCGTCGAGACGGCGTGATCCTCAGGCCGGCACCATGTTCGTGGTGGCACCGGATTGCCAGCGTCCAGGACTTACGGACAGCACAGATTGACAATCAGTAATCTTCCGACATCGGATCGTAGCGGGAGACGTCGATGATCGCCATGGAGCGCTGGTCCACGTCCGTACGCGACAGGGTTTCCGTGGCGAACGCCTGCGGCGACCGTCAGCAGCCGAGCCGCTTACTCGAGAGGGCGATGTCGTCGATCCAGAGGTCGAACTCGCCCGGTGTCGTGCCGCCCTGGTAAAGCTGCCAGCCGATCTTCACCGTGTCGACCGTCGGCAGGACGAAGGGAACATCGTTGCCACCGTGGTCACTCGTGGAGGCTGTCAGCTCCGGGTTCGCCACGCCATCGATCCACACCGCGACGCGGTTGTCGGTCGCGTCGATCTTCCACTCGACGCACTGCCAGGTGTCCTCGACGACCGGGGCGGACTCCCGCCAGTTGGTCCAGTCACCGGTCGGACCGCCGTCGGCGCCGACCCCCCAGAAGGTTCCGGGGACCGTGGGCGCGTACTGGCCACCGACCGGACGGACGACCTCCGCGCTTCCGGTTCCGGTCGCTTCCACAAGCGTGAAGTGCGCCCAGTCCGGGGCCGTGGGGAAGGCGTCGACGCGCAGGCGCATCCGGCCGTAGAAGCGGTTGCCCGGCGCGGCGAAGTCGTCGACGCGCAGGAAGGCACGTCCGTTGTCAAGCGTGCGGACGTGCAGCACCTGGTTGCCACGGCGGGCACGTTCGACGGTGAGTGTGCCATGGCGGGTGTCGACGCCCCAGTTCAACGTGCTTGGCCCCCCGGGAGGCAGTCGCTCGAAGTCCTCACAGAAGAGCAGGCCCCGAGGACACGAGGACGGGGAGGCCCCCGATGCGCCGGCCGGAACGCTGCCGACTGCGGCACCGAGGATCAGGGCGGCGCTGAACACCGCGAGAGAACTGCGCATCGTCATCCTCCAAGACGGCTGGCTCCCCACCACAGGGGCCGGGCCAGCAGGAACTTTCCGGCCATCCGACGCTGAGGTGCTCCCGCTCGCACCGCTACGGCGCCGTTGCCTCCGCGCCGCAGCGATCCGAGCTGTTCCGGCACGACCACATCAGCTCCGGTTGCATCGATGAGCATCACTCTAAGGGAAGATGTTGGTTTCGGTCGGCCGGCGGTGGCGTTACGTAGTGCCCGTGCGGCGCGACGTGCGGGGACCTGCCGACGTGCGACTGCGCGGGCTCGATGGCCACCACTCCATCGGGGTGCGGGGACCGGTCGCTCGCGACGACGGGCTGAAGCCGCTGTGACGGGGTTCACAGCCGCGATGCATTCACGCAGGTCAAATGATTCCGCTTCTTTTCGTACGTGTAAAAGTTGTCCACATGGCGGGATCCGGGTCTGCGGGCGCAGTCATTGCGCTTAGTGTTGGCGTCGATTCGGAGCGTGATCACAGCGCCCCCGCCGCATCGGATTCGGTGCGAGAGAAACCAATCACCGGAGCGCCTCGAGGAGCGACTCCGCCTGTTTGCTGATAGCGGTTCGGCCCTGTTCCAGTATCGGAAGATCACTGAATAAGCACGGGGGAAACATGACGCTGGTCACACAGTCGGAAATCAGCACTGCCGCAACAGGATGGCACCGAACTGTTCTTGACGACATCGAATACCGCCTCGTGGATCCTGGCTTCCCCTGCGTTTTCTCGAAAAACGCGTACCGGAAGCAGCTCTTGCATTTCATCTTCGTGGAAGGCGCCGCGTCGGGCGACATCGCGCATCTGGCCGATGGACTCAAGAAATACGTCGAACTCTCCGAGGCGTGGGACGGCAGGTTGGACACCGCCTATCCCCTGCTCGTGGCCTTCGGACCGGATGCCACCGATGCGACTTCTGTCGAGGAATATCACGCCTTCGGCTGGCGGGTTCTCCAGTGCCTGCACGCGGTCGACCCTGCACCCTGGCCAGATCACGTCGGCCGAGATCCCGATTCCGAGGCATGGTCCATGTGCTTCAACGGCATGCCGCTGTTCTGCAACATGAGCAGTCCCGCGCACCGCGTCCGCCGCAGCCGCAACCTCGGGAACCATTTCATCTTGGTCATCAACCCACGCGAGCGGTTCGATGTCTTCGCCGGTGACACGCCGAGCGGACGCAAGACCCGTTCGAACATCCGCAACCGGATAGACCGCTACGACGGTACACCCCGCTCCCCGCAGCTGGGTTCCTACGGCACCAACGCGCTGGAATGGCGACAGTACGGACTCACCGAAGAGAACGTGGAACGGGCCGACAGGTGCCCATTCCTTCTCGAAACGTCCAGCGTTCGACGCAACGCACGGCCCTGGATACAACGCACGAAAGGAACGACATGATCGATCTTATTGTTTCCCAAGGGCGGGTGGCCGACCGCGCACCGCGAATGATCGAGGGTGCGGCGCGCATCGCAAAGGCACTGGAGGACCGCTACGGCATCAAGGGGCAGTTCATTGGAAGCCCCTCGCCTGCGGTCGACGACGACTGGAGCGTCAGTCTGCCCCAGGCGCGGGAGACGCTCACCGGGTTGCAGCAGGCGGTCGCCGCCAGCGTGGCGGACGGCAATGTGCCCCTGATGGTCGCCAACACCTGCTCGACCGGCCTCGCTACCCTGCCGGTCGCGGCCCGCGAGTATCCGGACGCGAAGGTCCTCTACATCGACGCGCACGGAGATTTCAACACGCCGGGGACCACCGGCACGGGTTATCTCGGCGGGATGGTCCTGTCCGGCGTGTGCGGGCTCTGGGACAGCGGCCACGGCGCGGGCCTCACGGCGGAACGCGCGATCCTCGTCGGGGCGCGCGACATCGACGAGGCCGAACACCAGCTCCTGCGCGCCGCCGGCGTCCGGGTCATCCCGCCTGCGCAGGCGAGCCCGGAGAACGTCGTGGACGCGGTCGGCGGGTCGCCGGTGTGGATCCACATCGACTGGGACGTGCTGGAACCGGGGTCGGTGCCGGCCGACTACACGGTTGCGGACGGCATGACGCCGGCGCAGATCCGGGCGATATTCGAGGCGTTCCCCCCGGAGCGGATTCTCGGCGTCGAGGTGGCTGAGTTCAACGCTCCGGCCGATGACGCGAACAGCGAACGGGCCGTCTCCGTCGTGCTCGACATGATCGCGCCGTTGTTCGACGAGGCGCGCTGACACCCTCATCGGCGAATGGAGACTGCCACATGCCACTTCACGACAACATTCTCGACACCATTGGCCGTACACCGATCGTCAAACTGCACCGGCTCCCACCGAAGCATGTGACCGTCTACGTGAAGGTCGAGTCGTTCAATCCCGGCGGCTCGGTAAAGGACCGACTGGCGCTCGCCATCGTCCTCGACGCCGAGGCGCGGGGCCTGCTGAAACCCGGTGACACCATCGCGGAGTGCACCTCCGGAAATGTCGGCATCGCCTTGGCGATGGTGGCGGCGGCCCGAGGTTACAAGTTCGTCGCGGTCATGTCCGACTCCTACTCCGTGGAGCGGCGCAAACTCATACGCGCCTACGGCGGAAAGGTCATCCTCTTCCCGAGCGTCGAGGGCAGCAGCGGCGGGAACCGCATCGCGGACGAGTTGGCGGAGAAGCACGGCTGGTTCCGCGCGAAGCAGTTCGAGAACCCGGCAAACCCCGCATACCACCGGGAGACCACGGCGTCGGAGATCCTCGGCGATTTCGCCGGGAAGCGGCTGGACTTTTTCGTGACCGGTTTCGGCACCAGCGGCACCCTGACGGGCGTCGGCCAGATGCTGAAGCTTGCTCGGCCGGGCGTGCGTATCATCGTTCCCGAACCGGACAACGCGTCGGTGCTGGCCGGTCAGGAATGGAATGTGCACCAGATCCAGGGCTGGACGCCGAATTTCGTGCCTGAGATCCTCGACCGGACCGTCGTTGACGACCTCGTGACCGTCAACGAATATCAGGGACGAGACACCGCGCGCCGACTCGCCGCCGAAGAGGGAATCTTCGTGGGGATCTCTGCCGGCGCCACTCTGGCGACGGCGCTGCGCGTCGCAGAAACCGCGCCGGATGGTTCGGTCATTCTTGCGATGCTGCCGGACACCGGCGAACGCTATCTCTCCACATTCCTGTTCGAAGGGGTGAGCGAGGGGTCCGACGACGAGTGGCTGGCCTCTCTGGACGCCGCGCCGTACGAGTCCTGAGGAAATCACCGCACGGGGAGCAGACGTATGCGGGAATACATCCCTCTCGCCACTCGATTCATCGACCTGCCCGACGGCTTCACGATGAGACGCGGCGGCTCGCTGCGTGGCGCGCGCATCGCCTACGAGGCCTTCGGACATCTGAACACAGCCCGCGACAACGTCATCCTGATTCTCACCGGTCTCTCACCGGACTCGCACGCCGCCTCGCACCCGGACGACGCCACCCCGGGTTGGTGGGAGGCGATGCTCGGGCCGGGCAAACCCATCGACACGGACCGCTGGTATGTGATCTGCGTGAACCCGCTGGGCAGCTGCAAAGGCTCGACGGGGCCACCCTCGGTCGACCCGAACACGGGTGAGTCCTACCGGCTGGATTTCCCGGACCTGTCCATCGAGGACATCGCCGACGCGGCGGCGTACACGGTGCGAGCACTCGGCTTCGACGAGCTGGCCTGCGTGATCGGCGCCTCCATGGGCGGCATGAGCGCGCTCGCGCTGCTGGCTCGGCATCCCGGCCTGGCACGCCACCACATCAACATTTCCGGGGCGGTGCACTCCCTGCCCTTCTCGATCGCGGTCCGGTCTCTACAGCGCGAGGCGATCCGGTCGGATCCCTACTGGAATCGGGGCCGATACGACGAGGAGAACTATCCACGGCACGGCATGGCGGCGGCTCGCAAGCTGGGCATGATGACCTACCGATCCGCCCGGGAATGGGATGTGCGCTTCGGCCGGGCGCGGCTCGCCCCGGAGCTGCGCCAGCAGGGGACGGCGTTCGGCCCGGAGTTCCAGGTCGAGGGTTATCTGGAGTGTCACGCCCAGCGGTTCCTGCGCCGGTTCGACCCCAACAGCTACCTCTACCTCAGCCGGTGCATCGACTGGTTCGACCTGGGCGAGGCCCACGGGGAGCCCGACGGCGACGCCGGTGCGGTGCTGGCCCGGCTGAACCTGGAGCGGGCGCTGGTGATCGGCGTGCAGACCGACATCTTGTTCCCCCCGCACCAGCAGCGGCAGATCGCCGAGGGACTGCACGCTGGCGGTACCGATGTGCAGTACCTGCTACTGGACTGCGACGAGGGACACGACGCATTCCTCATCGACATCGACCGCTTCGGCCCACCGGTGGCGAAGTTCCTCTGGGCGATGTGACCCGGCAAGCCCTTCTTTTCGAACGGAGAGGTCGACGTGTCCGGACAACCGAGAAGGATCGCCCTCGTTACCGGCGCCAACCGTGGCATCGGCTTCGAGACAGCGCGGCAACTCACCCAGAACGGCGTCCAGGTGCTGCTGTCCGGCCGTACCTCGAAGAAGGTCGCCGAAGCAACGGTGGAACTGCGCGACGCGGGACTTGATGTCGAAGGCCTGGTGCTCGACGTGACGAAGGAGGAATCCATCGCGTCCGCCGTTGAGGAGGTCGAAAGGAGGCACGGCCGGCTCGACATCCTCGTCAACAACGCCGGCATCCGGGTGGAGGAGTACGGCAGGAGTCCCTCGGAGCAACCCCTGGACCGGTGGCGGGAGACCTTCGACACCAATCTCTTCGGCGTCGTCGCGGTGACCACGGCCTTCCTGCCGCTCCTTCGCGCATCCGCGGCGGGGCGCATCGTCAACGTCTCCAGCCTGCTCGCGTCGCTGACCACACACAGCAACCCGAGATCGTACGTCTACAGCGACACGTTCAAGTCGCTGCCGGCGTACAGCGCCTCCAAGAGCGCGGTGAACTCCTGGACGGTGCACCTGGCGTACGAGCTGCGCGACACCCCGGTCAAGGTGAACTGCGTGCATCCCGGATACACGAAGACCGACCTGAACGACGGCGACGGCGACCAGCACGTTTCGGAAGGTGCGCGCACGAGCGTCAGCATGGCGCTGTTGGACGACGACGGGCCAAGCGGCGCCTGGGTGCACGAGGGAGAGAACCTGCCGTGGTGACCGTTGCGCTGGTGACTGACGAGGCGAGCCTGCCCGTCGACTACGACATGCCGCTGCTGCTCGACGCGTGCCGGGCGGTTGACCTGCCGGTGGAGGTCTGCTCGTGGGAGGATCCGGACGTCGACTGGTCACGCTTCGACGCCGCCCTGCTGCGCTCGCCGTGGACCTACGTGGAGCGGCTGCCGGACTTCCTCGCCTGGTGCGAGCGGGTCACCGGCCTGACGGACCTGGTCAACCCGTTGCCGGTGGTTCGTTGGAGCCTCGACAAGCATTACCTCGTCGATCTCGCCAGCTACGGGGTTCCGGTGGTGCCGACCTGGATCGCCGAGCCGGGTGTGGAACCGGGCGTGGCGTTGCGGGAGTTCTGGGCGCTGCATCCCGGGGCCCGCGAGGTGGTGGTGAAGCCCACGGTGGGTGCTTACTCGAAGGACGTCCAGCGGTTCGCACGGTCGCGGGAGACCGAGGCGGCCGGCCACATCGAACGGCTCTTCGCTCAGGGTCTGTGCGTGATTCTGCAGCCGTACCTGGAGTCGATCGACCGCGACGGCGAGACCGACCTGATCTTCTTCGACGGCGTGTACAGCCACGCCATCCGCAAGGATGCGCTGCTGCTGGCCGACGGTACGACCAGCGTGCCGACGTTCGAGTGCCGTACGGCGCGCTCGGCCGACGACGACGAACGGGCAGTCGCGCTGGCCGGTCTCGAGGCCGTGGCGTCACACCTGGGACTCGCCCGGCCGTTGCTCTACGCCCGCGTCGATCTGGTACGCGGCCACGACGGCAAGCCGCTGCTGCTCGAGATGGAGCTCAGCGAGCCCTCGCTGAACCTGCCCTTCGCCGACGGCAGCGCCGCGCGATTCGCGGACGCTATAGCTGGCCGAGTGCGACGGCGAGGCGGCCGACCGCCTCGTCCATGAGCTGTGCCGGTGCCGCGGCGTAGGTGAGGCGCAGGTGCGGCGCCGGGGCTTCGGCGGCGTACCACGGGCGGCCGGGAAAGACGATGACACCGTTGGCGGCAGCGGCGGCGGCCAGCGCGACGTCGTCGGTGCCGTCCGGCAGTCGGACCCACAGGTGCAGGCCGCCGCGGGAAACGCCCTGCGGGGCCAGCGACGGCAGGCGCCGCGCCAGCGCGGACAGCAGCGCCTCCCGTCGGGAGCGCAGCTCGTTTCGCAGGGTGCGGCGATGCCGGGCCCAGGCGGGCGCGGTGACGAACTCCAGCGTGGCCTGTTGTAGCGGTCCGGCGACGAAGAAGTCGTCGAGCAGCCGGGCCGCCCGCAGTCGGGTGCCGGCCGGGCCGCGAGCGCCGATCGCGGCGACCCGTAGGCCGGGTGCGGCGGACTTGGTCAACGAGCGCAGGTAGATGACGTGCCCGTCCGGGTCGTCCGCGGCCAGCGGAGGTGGCGGCTCGCCGTCGATGGTGAGGTCACGGGCGTAGTCGTCCTCGATCAGGAACGCCCCGGCGTCGCGTATCGCGGCGGCGACCTGCGCCCGGCGGTGAACGGCGAGCGTCGCGCCGTGCGGGTTGGCGTAGAGCGGCTGGCAGTAGAACAGCCGGGCGCCGGTACGGGCGAACGCGACGGCGAGCTGGTCGGGGCGCACGCCGTCGGCGTCGGCGGGCACGGGTACCAGCCGCAACCCGGCCGCGCGGGCGGCGGCCAGCGCGCCCAGATAGGTGGGGGACTCCACGAGCAGGGTGTCGCCGGGCGTGGTCAGCGCGCGCAGCGTCGACGACAACGCGGCCTGCCCGCCCTGGCAGATCACCATGTCGTCGGGGCGCAGTCCGGCGCCGGCCTCGCGGGCGAACCAGGCGCGCAGATCTTCGCGGCCCTCGGCCGGGCCGCGCTGCCAGGATGCGGGCTGCCGGGCCGCGCGGGCCAGCGCCGCACCGAGCGCGGCGGCGGGCTGAAGGTCCGGGTCGAGATAACCGCCGGACAGCGGAATTGCCCCTGCGGGCGGTAACGCCAGTAACGCCTGCATCTCCTCCTCGCCGGACCGGCGGGGACCGAGTGCCACCGTCTGCCACGACAGGTCCGGTGCGCTCCGCTCGTCCGGTCGAGCAGCCACGAAGGTGCCTCGGCCCGATCGCGTCTCGATGAGCCCTTCCGCGACGAGCTGTCGCATTGCCGCGGCGACCGTCACCGGGGAGGCGTGGTGGCGGACGGTCAGTTCGCGCACCGAGGGCAGGCGCGTGCCGGGTGTCGCCCCGTCGACCAGCCTTCGCAGATCTTGGACGACAGGATCCACTGCGTTACCATTACCCATGACGATGCAGAGTAGCGCTACTCGGTCTGCGACGGAAACAGCGGAGCGGACCGCTGGCCTCGCCCTCGGCGCGTTGGGGGTGCTCGCCTTCAGCATGTCGCTGCCGGCCACCCGCGTCGCGGTGCAGGATCTTGACCCGTGGTTCGTCGCCTTCGGCCGAGCGGTCGGCGCGGCGCTGCTGGCGTACGCGTACCTGAAAATCACCGGTGCGCCGCGACCCACCCGCGGGCAGTGGCGGCGGCTTTCGATCGTCGCGCTCGGCGTCGTCGTCGGCTTCCCACTGTTCACGTCGCTCGCGCTCACCACGCAGACCTCCGCGCACGGCGCGGTCGTCATCACCGTGCTGCCCGCCATGACGGCCGTCTTCGCGGTGCTGCGGTCGAACGAGCGCCCGCCACCGCTGTTCTGGATCGCCAGCGTCGCCGGGCTGCTGGCGGTGCTCACGTTCCTCGCCGCCAGCGGCGCGGTGCACGGCGCCCTGTCCCTGGCCGACCTGTTCCTTCTCGCGGCGGTCGTGCTTTGTGGCCTCGGGTACGCCGAGGGCGGGGTGCTCGCTCGCGAGCTCGGCGGTGCCCGGACGATCTGCTGGGCGTTGCTGCTCTCCCTGCCCGCCACGGTCCCCATCACGGCCGTGGCCGCCGTCGCCAGTCCCCCGCAGGCGGACGCCGTCGCCTGGTCAGCGTTCGGCTACCTCACCGTGGTCTCGATGTTCCTCGGTTTCTTCGCCTGGTACGCGGGTCTCGCCCGGGGTGGCATCGCCAAGGTAGGCCAGATCCAGCTCGCCCAGCCGGTACTCACCCTGATCTGGTCAGCGCTGCTACTCGACGAGACCGTCACACCGGCCTCGATTGTGGCGGCGGTGGTGGTGCTGGCCTGCGTCCTGCTGATCCAGCGCACCCGGGCGAGCGCCCAGATGACCGTACCCGCGTCGGCGACTCAGCCCGGCCGCTGACCATCACGGCAGCGGGTCTCTCGCTCGTCGCGTGACACGTGTCAGTAGCTTCTGCGCGGATCGCGTCTGCTTGATGCTGATCTGCTTGAGCACGGGCTGCCGACGTGCCGCGGCAATCAGTGACCTCGGTCCCGGCGGAGGAAGCACGACAGCAGTTGCCTGAACTCGTGCGGGTGCTCGATCGCCGGCACGTGCCCGCATCGGCCGAGCACATGCAGACGGACATCGGCCAGGTGTTCGAGCAGGGGCTGGGCTGCCGTCCCGAGCGGGGTGACTCGGTCCTGGGCACCGTGCACGAGCAGCACGGGCGCGCGCACCGCTGCCAGCGTTTGCGCCGAGAGGGTGAGTTCGTCGACCCATCGTGCCCTGGGTGGAGGGAACAACGACGCGAATGCGGTCTCCCCCGCTCGCATCGCAGCGGCACGGGCGTCGACGGCCGAGTCGGTCACGAGCGCTTGGTCGAGGACGAGGCGACTCAGCATGTCTCGTGCTCCGAGCGGACCGGCGGGGGCGGCCCAGACCGCGTCGAGCTCGGCGGACAGCGGCGCCCCGGGGGCGCCCATCGTCGAGACCGCCACGACACGGGTGACCTGCTGGGGGCGCGCGGCCGCCAACGCCAGCGCCACGGCACCGCCCATGGAGTGACCCACCACGGCGTAGTGCTCGATTCCGAGAGCGTCCATCAGGCCCGCGGCCTGCTCCGTCCACAGCCGGAGCAGGCCCCTGGAGCCGGCCGGGATTGGTGTACGGCCGAACCCCGCCTGGTCAGGAGCCACCAGATGCCAGGACGTGCCCAGCGCCTGCGCCGTCGTCGCCCAGGCGCCGGACCCGGTCGTGCCGGGTCCGGAGCCGTGCAGCATCAGCACCGCGGGCCCGGTGCCGCTCTCCAGGACGTGGACGGGGGAGCCGTCGACTGTGACGGTCCGAAGTGCCGTCACCAGGGCAGGACCGGCGTGCTCATGCCGATGCGGGGTTGACGGACTTCGCAAAGAGCTCCATCATCGCCCTGCCGAATTGCGGCATGTCGGGCCACCCCCGGCAGGAGACGAGGTTGCCGTCGACGACGTCGGGAGCGTCGATGACCGTCGCGCCCGCGTTCTCCATGTCACCGGTGATGGGCGGGAAGCACGCCGTCTTTCGACCCTTTAGTAGCCCGTACACCGCTGGGACCTGCGCGCCGTGGCACACCAGCGCGATGGGGAGGTTGCGCGCGAAGAAGTGCTCGGTGATGCGCCTGACGTCGGCGTCGACCCGGATCCACTCGGGGGCACGTCCTCCGGGGATGATGAGGGCGTCATAGCGCTCGACGTCGACCTCGGCCCAGGGCACGTCGACCGGCAGCTTCCGACCGTTCTTCTCCACGTAGGCGTCGGAGTTGGGGTCGAACTCGTGGATGACCAGTTGCACGTCGCGCATCGTCCGTGACGAGACGTCGACGTCCCAGCCGCCCTCCTGCACGCGATAGTAGGGATACATGGTGTCGAGCTCCTCGGCGGCGTCGCCGGTCAGGAGCAGCGCTCTGGGCACCTGCTTCTCCTCGCGTCTGGGGGCGGGTGAGGTGGATCCAATCCGATCCGATCAGGATTGAGTTAGCATTCCTCGGCCCGGCGCGCCCGTCAAGCCTCTACCGCCGTTCCGTCCGCGTTCTCGATCTCGTCGAACAATCGACGGAAACGCTCGCCGGAGCGCAGGATGTGCCGACGCATCGCGTAGGCGGCGGCGTCGGGGTCACGCGCGGCGATCGCGGCCACAACGTGCTCGTGCTCGGCCATGGCCAGGTGAGTGACCTGGGTGTCGTGGTGAAGCCGGAAGAGGTGCACGTGGCTGTGCAGGCGGGCCAGCGCTTCACGGATGACCTGGTTCTCCGCGCTCAGGGCGACGAGATCGTGAAAGGCGGCGTCGCGTAGCCCGAAGGCGCCATAGGCCATCGGCCCGCTGCCCCCCTCCAGCTCGGCCATCTCCTCCAGCATTCGTCGCAGGCCGGCCACCTGCTCCGAGGATGCGCGTTCGGCGGATCTGCGCGCCGCCGCGGGTTCGAGGAGCAGGCGGACCTCGAGCATGTCCTCGAATCGGTGACGGGTGATCTGGGGGGGAATGCGGTAGCCAGCATGGGGCACACGCACGACCAGGCCCTCGGCCTCCATGCGGTTCAGAGCGTCTCGGATCGGCGTCTGCGAGACCCCCAGCTCTCGCGCCAGGACGTCGATCGTGACGCGGGAGCCAGGCTCGATCCGTAGCGACATCAGCTGTCCGAGCAGCGTGTCGTACACCTCGTCGGCAAGCCGGCCGCCCGATCTGCCCGGCGGCATTCCGCCCGTCACGGCCCTACGGCCCCGCGCGGTCATCGCTTCGTCGTCCATCGTGACGTGAGGTCCTTCCTTGCGACTTCGGGAACCTATTGACACCAGTCACAACGCTGCGACATGCTGACGCCCCCACGCGATCGTATAGGAAAAGCGACGGGCGCCCGCCATCTGCACCATCGCGGAACCGCCCGCCACCGCCCTACTTCGATCACCTGGAGCTCCCACGAGCATGCTCGACGTCCTGCTCGGTTCGTCACCGGGCCGCAGCTGGGCCGAACGACCTCTCGACCGCATGAAGACCCGGTGCATCGCGGCGCACTCGTGACGCCGATCCGCGGGTCGGCCCGCGCGACAGCCCGGCAACAGGCCTGAACCACCCAGCAACTGCTCGGCGAAGCACATAGCGAGGCTCTAGAAGTCCCCACCCAGAAAGCAGGCAAGAAGATGCGGCATCCGAAGCGAACAGGACGCATGTCCATACCCGGTCGAAAGGTGCAGCTGGCGACGGCGGCCATGCTGCTGGTGGCCACGACCGTGGCGGCTTGCGGCGACGGCAAGGACGACGGCGCGAAGGCGAGCGCCCCGAAGGCGCCGGCGACCATCCCGGAGCTCACCAAGGACCCGCTGACCCTCAGCTTCATCTGGTTCGACTGGCCCCCCGCCCACGCGCTCGAAGACTTCGCGAACGCGGAGTACAAGAAGGAACGGCCGAACGCGACCATCAAGGTCAACACCGTGCCCAACGCGAACTGGCACGACGCGATGTTCACCCAGTTCGCCGCGCGCAAGACCGACTTCGACATCGCGATCCTCGACTCGCAACACATCGGCGAGGCCGTGACGAACGGCAACATCCTCGACCTCACCGACTTCGTCAAGAAGAACATCGACGTCACGGCCTACAACCCGTACCTCCTGGCCGCCTACGGCCAGTACCCCCAGGCGGAGACCGGCAAGCGCGACGAAAACGCCAGCCTGTACGGACTGCCGCTGCTCGGCGACACCTGGACGATGATCTACCGCAAGGACCTGATCGGCGACAAGCCACCGCAGACCTGGGACCAGATGATCGCAGCCGCTCAGAAATGCCAGGCGGACAACCCCGGCGTCAGCGGGCTGGCCTTCCACCAGGCCAACGGCTCCGACGCCGCGGCCGTCACCTACAACACGGTCAACGGCGTCTACGGCGGCAACCTCTGGGACTCCAAGTCGCGCAAGATCGAGGGCGTCCTCAACGACGCTGCGGGCCAGGAGGCGATGGACGTCCTGGTCAACAAGATGAAGCCGCTGACCGCCAAGGGCTCCGGTAACTGGTTCATCGACGAGGTGAACGCGGCGGTCGCCCAGGGCAAGGCCTGCATCGCGTTCAACTGGATCGCGGCGAGCGGCGGCCTGCTCGATCCGAAGCAGTCGACGCTCGGCACCACACGGGAGCAAATTCTCGACAAGCTGGGCTTTGCCACCCTGCCGAGCCAGAAGACGAACCTGGTCCCTCTCGGCGGCATGGGGATGCACGTGTCGGCCTACTCCTCCACGGCGAACCAGGCCGAAGCCCTGAACTTTATGGAGTGGTTCGAGCGGGCTGACATCCAGAAGAAGTGGGCCGCGGCTGGTGGCGTGCCGTCGCGTACGGACGCCCTGCAGTCGCCCGAGTTCCTCAATGCCGGGCCGTTCAACCAGGTGTACACCGACTCGGTCCCACGCATGCGGGACATGTGGAACGTGCCCGAGTACGCCCGCCTCGTCAACATCGAGAACACCAACGTGAACGCGGCTCTCAACGGTGCGAAGAAGCCGAAGGACGCGCTCGACGACATCGCCAAGGAGCAGCAGAGCGTGCTCGACTCCAGCAGCCGCAAGGGCGGCGGCGGACTGTGAGTGACGCCGTCCCTCTGACGACCGAGCACCCCGGGCAGGTGGCGTCCGCCCCGCCACCTGCCCGGGGTCGGTCCCGCCGGCTGGGCGACCGCGGGCTCGCCGTTGCCTTCATCTCCCCCGCGATGCTGCTGTTGCTCGCCATGTCGGTGTTCCCGTTGCTGTGGGCGTTGTACCTGTCCTTCACCGACTACTCGGCCACCCGCGGAGGGCCCGCCAACTTCGTCGGGTTCGGGAACTACACCGCCATCCTGACGTCGGCGCAGGTCCACACGAGGGCCTTGACGACGTTGATCTACGTGGTCGGCGCGGTCGGCCTGCAGACCGTGCTCGGTTTCGGCATCGCCTACCTGATCTCCCGACGCACGCACGGGCGAGGACTGCTGACCACCCTGTTCCTGGTGCCGATGATGCTGTCGCCGGTAGTGATCGGGCTGTTCTGGCGATTCATGCTCGACGCGCAGTTCGGCGTGATCAACAGCATGCTCGGCTCGGTCGGTCTGGGGCAGGTGGAGTGGCTCACCCGGCAGCGGACGGCACTGCTTTCCCTGGTCGTGGTGGACACCTGGCAATGGACGCCGTTCATCATGCTCATCGCACTTGCCGGCCTTACCGCGGTGCCCAAGTACCTCTACGAGGCCGCCTCGATCGACCGGGCGTCCGAGTGGTTCCGGTTCCGCACCATCACCCTTCCGCTGGTGTGGCCACTGCTTCTCATTGCCGTGCTGTTCAGGGCCATCGAGGCCTTCCGGCTGTTCGACCTCGTCTACATCCTCACCAACGGAGGTCCGGGTGTCTCCACCGAGACGTTGTCGTTCCACATCTACAAGGTCGCGTTCCTGGGCTTCAACACCGGAACCGCCTCGGCGTACGGGATTCTCATGGTCCTCGTCGTCATCGTCCTCACGCAGCTCTACCTGCGCTACCTGAACAAGCTCAAGGAGGGCTGATGGCCGTCTCCGTCGACGAGGCCGTGTCCGCAGGTCCCGCCCGGGATCACACGCCTCCCACACGCCGCCTTCGCGGCCGGGGCCGCTCCGCGCTGGAGGTCGCGCTGCTGACCGTGCTGGCCGTCGTGATGCTCTTCCCGGTGCTGTGGATGATCGAGACGTCCATCAAGGAGAACCGCGACGTCTACGCCATCCCGGCAAAGTTCTTCGACTTCGACGTCACCATGGCCCACTTCAAGGACGTGTTCGTCGCCCCCGGCGGTGGTCGCTCGGCCCTGTCCGTCTCGTTCCTCAACTCGGTGGTGGTCGCCGGGGTCTCCACGGTGCTCGCCACCGTGCTGGGGGTCCCGGCGGCCTGGGCCTACTCACGCTTCGCCGTGAAGGCCAAGAAGGACCAACTGTTCTTCATCCTGTCCACCCGCTTCATGCCGCCCGTGGTGGTCGTGATCCCGATCTTCCTCATGTACCGCCAGGTCGGACTCATCGACAGCAAGCTCGGCCTGATCCTCATCTACGCCGCGTTCAACGTCCCGTTCACGATCTGGATGATGAAGGGGTTCGTCGACGAGGTGCCCGCGGAGTACGAGGACGCGGCCATGCTCGACGGCTACACCCGTTTGCAGGCGTTCTGGCGATACACCCTGCCGCTGCTCGTACCCGGCATCGCCGCGACGGCGGTCTTCGCACTCATCTTCTCGTGGAACGAGTTCGTGTTCGCCACCTTCCTCACCTCCAGCGACGACGTGCGGACGGCACCGCCCGCGATCGCCGGCCTCATCGGTGGCACCACTACGGACTGGGGCCTCGTGGCCGCGGCCTCCGTGGTGTTCGCCCTACCGGTACTCGTCTTCGCGTACCTGGTGCGCAAGCACCTCATCGCCGGTGTGACGCTCGGGGCGGTGCGACGCTGATGGCGGGCATCGAGGTGAGCGCCCTGCACAAGCGCTACCCGGACGGGACGGTCGCGGTTGACCACGTGGACCTGTCCATCGGCGACGGCGAGCTGTTCGTGATGCTCGGCCCTTCGGGTTGCGGCAAGACGACCACGCTGCGGGCCATAGCCGGCCTGGAGAGGCAGACGACGGGCGACATCCGCATCGGCGACACGCTGGTCAACGACCTGCCGCCCGCCGAGCGCGACATCGCCATGGTGTTCCAGTTCTACGCGCTCTACCCGCATCTGAAAACCCGCGACAACCTGGCGTTCCCACTGCGGGCCGAAGGGCTGCCCAAGGGCGAGGTGCACAAACGGGTCGACGAGGCCGCCCGGCTGATGCGGCTCGGGCCGCTCCTGGACCGACGACCGCGCCAGCTGTCCGGCGGGGAGCAGCAGCGCGTCGCGCTTGCTCGCGCCCTGGTACGACGACCGCGCGCATTCCTCATGGACGAACCCCTCACCAATCTGGACGCGGAGCTGAGGGCGGACATGCGCACGGAGATCAAGCACCTGCAGGGGGAACTGGGGGCGACGATGGTCTACGTCACCCACGACCAGGTCGAGGCGATGTCGCTCGGTCACCGGATCGCCATCCTCAACAAGGGCCGCGTCGAGCAGATCGGCACGCCGCTGGAGGTCTACGACCGTCCGGCGAGTCTTTTCTGTGCCGCGTTCATCGGCTCCCCGCCGATGAACCTCATTGAGGTGGAGGTGGCCGACGGGAAGCTGCGCGGTCAGGGCGGGCTGGTCCTCACGCCACCGCCAGGCCTGTCCCGTGACCGTCGCCTGGTCGCCGGCGTCCGGCCGGAGGCGCTGGAAGTGACCGCACCAGGGGCGGAACGCTCGGTCCCGGCCCGCGTGGTCTCGGCGGAGTGGCTGGGCGACGAAATCATCTACGTGGTCGACCACAGCGGCAAGCGCGACGTCCGGGTTCGGATGCCACCGACTGTCCGATTCGCCGCTGACGCAACGGTCGGGCTGCGGCACACCGGCGGGACCCCGGCGGTCTACGACGTGAGCACGGAAGAACTGGTGGCCTGATGGGAACCGTGGCAGCACACGGGCTGTGCAAGTCCTTCGGCAAGGTCCAGGCCCTGGACGGGGTGACGCTGGACGTACCGGACGGCTCGTTCTTCGTCGTGCTCGGGCCCTCCGGGGCAGGCAAGACGACGACCCTGCGAGCGATCGCAGGCCTGGAGAAGCTTGACGCCGGGTCGGTGCATCTGGACGGCAGGGACGCGACCGGTGACACCCCGGCCGCACGCGACCTGGCCATGGTCTTCCAGAGCTACGCCCTCTACCCGCGACACACCGTGTACGAGAACATCGCTTCGCCGCTGCGGGCACGCCGCTGCTCGTCGAGTGAGATCGCCGCCGCCGTCGAGCAGATGTCGCGCCTGCTGCACATCGAACGTCTGCTGCAGCGTCGTCCCGCGCAGTTGTCGGGCGGTGAGATGCAGCGTGTCGCCCTGGCCCGGGCGCTGGTCCGTCGCCCGCGCGCGTTTCTCATGGACGAGCCGCTGACGAACCTCGACCTCAAGCTTCGCGTCGAGATGCGCACCGAGCTCACCCGCATCCACCGGAGCCTCGGAGCAACCTTCGTCTACGTGACCAACGACCAGGTCGAGGCTCTGTCCATGGCCGACCAGGTCGCGGTCCTCAAGGAGGGGAAGGTGCAACAGGTCGGAACACCAACCGAGGTGTACGAGCGTCCCGCCAACCAGTGGGTCGCGGGATTCGTCGGGAGCCCGCCGATCAGCCTGCTCGCCTGCCACGCCGAGGGAGACCGCCTGGTCGGTGAGGGAGGCTGGACGCTGCCGCGGCCCCGCTGGACCACGGCTGAGGACGGTCGTGCCCTGCTGCTGGGCCTGCGCGCCGAGGACCTGTCCGTCGAGCAGCGTGGTAACGCGTCGTTGTCGGGTGAGCTCTACGGGCTTGAGCCGCTCGGTGACCGCACGGTGGTCGACGTCCTAGTGGGGAAGCAGGTCCTCAAGGTCAAGGCACGACCCACCGTCACCGGTACGCCGGGCGAGCAGCTGCTTGTCACGGTCGACCTGGACCGTGCGCACCTGTTCGATGCGGGCACCGGGCTGTCACTGTCCGAGGCTGGGCGGTAAGCGGGCGGGGCGGCGACGGCACCATGCGCCCGCACGTGGCGATCGAGCCTCGACGGACCGTCATCAGTGCACGCGGCCTGACGACGCTGAGCCGGCCGTGGCCCGAGAAGGCGATCGGTGGCGCGGGCCAGGGCCACCCGCTCGGCAACTCGCCGCCCCGACGAGGGCGTGTGACCCGTCCGTGTACGCGCGCAGCGCGATCGCCGAGGCACGCCGGACATCACCAAGAAGATCACAGGAGGCGACGCGATGAGTGACCCGATGAACGTCCTGGCCCCCGAGCACCGGCGGCTCCGGATCGGCGACGCCTGGCGCGACGCCGCAAGCGGAGCCACCTTTGCCGTCGAGGACCCGGCCACCGGCAAGACCATCGCCGAGGTGGCGGACGCCGATGTCGTTGACGGGCTCGCCGCTCTCGACGCCGCGAGCACGGCAATGGCGCAGTGGGCGGCCACCCCGCCGCGGAAACGGTCCGAGTTGTTGACCGCGACGTACCGGGCACTGACCGAGCGATCCGAGGAGGTCGCCCGGCTGATCACGCTCGAGATGGGCAAGCCGCTCGCCGAGGCTCGGGGAGAGGTGGCCTACGGCGCCGAGTTCTTCCGTTGGTTCGCCGAGGAGGCGGTGCGCGTCGAGGGGCGCTACAACGTTGCTCCCGCAGGTGGGTACCGCATCCTCACCGTGCCGAAGCCGGTCGGACCGTGCGTCTTCGTGACGCCCTGGAACTTCCCGTTGGCCATGGGTGCCCGCAAGATCGCTCCCGCGCTGGCCGCGGGCTGTACGACGATCACCAAGCCAGCAGGCCAGACGCCACTCACCATGCTGTTGCTGGCCCGCATCATGGAGGAGGTCGGAGTCCCTCCGGGCGTTGTCAACGTGGTGACCACCAAGCATTCCGGCGCGGTGGTCTCGGCTCTGCTAGCCGACAGTCGGACCCGCAAGCTGTCGTTCACCGGGTCGACCGAGGTCGGGCGCGTGCTGCTCCGACAGGCTGCGGACAACGTGCTGCGTACCTCCATGGAACTGGGCGGCAACGCGGCCTTGATCGTTTGTGCGGACGCTGACCTGGACGTCGCGCTCGACGGTGCCATGGTGGCCAAGATGCGCAACATCGGGGAGTCCTGCATCGCGGCCAACCGGATCTACGTCGAGGAGTCGGTGCGCGAGGAGTTCACGGCGCGCTTCGCCGAGCGGATGGGCGCGCTTTCGGTGGGCCACGGTCTCGACGACGGCGTGGACGTCGGGGCGTTGATCGACGAGGCCTCGGTCACCAAAATCGACGAGCTCGTCGCCGACGCGGTCGATCGCGGCGCCCGGGTCGTGGTGGGCGGCGAGCGTCCGGATGGGCCGGGCCACTTCTACCCGCCTACCGTCCTCGCCGACGTGCCCGCCGATGCGCGGATGCTGCAGGCGGAGATCTTCGGCCCGGTGGCACCGATCATCTCGTTCACGTCCGACGACGAGGTGATGGCGAAGGCCAACGACACCGAGCACGGCCTGGCCGGGTACGTCTTCACCCGTGACCTCCAGCGGGCGCTCCGGTTCGCCGAGGGGCTGGATACGGGGATGCTCGGCATCAACCGTGGTCTGATATCGGACCCGTCAGCTCCGTTCGGAGGCGTGAAGCAGTCCGGGATCGGCAGGGAGGGGTCGCACGAGGGCATCCTCGAGTACCTCGACCTCACCTACGTGGCGATCGACCTACCGTGACCGGCCTGCCGCTCGATCGAGTCCGGGCGTCCGGCGTGCGCGCCTGCGCCACCCGGGCGGCCAACCTCGCCGACGCCGTCCCGGTCTCGCAGGTGACCGGGACGTCCGCCCCGCACATCGCCGCCGACGTTCCGGAGAGGCACCGACATGCTTGAGACCGTCCGCGGACCACGCCAGCTGATAGTGGGCGAAGGGGTCGCGCAGAACATCCCACGAGTGGTGGCCGAGAGTGGCTCGAGAGTCCTCATCGTGACCGACCAGGTTCTCCTGCGGCAGCCGGGCGTGGCCGAGATCGTGGCCGCCGTGCGGGAGAAGGTCGATGTCGTCGAGGTGTTTTCCGACGCGACTCCAGACGTGCCACTCGCCGATGTCGCCCTGGCCGTCTCGGTCGCCGCCGGGATGGACGCCGACGTGATCCTCGCCATCGGGGGTGGCACGGTGATCGACCTCGCCAAAATCGTCGGCGTCATCCGGCGCCACGGTGGGACGCCGCGCGACTTCTACGGCGAGTCGAAGGTGCCGGGACCGACGATGCCTCTCGTCGCGGTCCCCACGACGTCAGGCACCGGCTCCGAGCTCACACCCGTCTCGGTGTTGACCGACCCGGACCGCGAGCTGAAGGTGGGGGTTTCCAGCGTCCACATCGTGCCCGACTTCGCCATCGTCGACCCCGAACTCACCTACACCTGCCCTGCGACCGTCACCGCCCACTCCGGCATCGACGCGTTCTGTCACGCGGTGGAGAGCTACACCGCGCGACCCCGGGCCCACGGACCGCGCGACCCGGTGGAGCAGGTGTTCCTCGGCCGCAACCCGATCACCGACCACTACGCGCTCCTGGCCGCGGAGCGGATCGCCCGTAGCCTGCGTCGTGCCGTCAGGGACGGAGGCGACACGGACGCGCGCGCGGACATGTCCTACGGGTCCATGCTCGCCGGGCTCGCGTTTTCCCACGCGGGCAACGCGGCCCCGCACGCCCTCCAGTACCCCATCGGCGCAGCCACGCACACGCCGCACGGCCTGGGCGTCGGGCTACTACTGCCCTACGCGCTGGACGCGGCCAGGGATGCCATCGGCGACCGGTTGGCCATCCTCGCCGGGGTGTGCGGGCTGGACGTGACCGGCGCCTCGGATGCCGAGGCCGCGGATACGTTCCTCACCTGGCTTGACGGGCTCCTTGCCGACATCGGCATCCCGCCCACCCTGGCGGACATCGGTGTGGCACGCGCCGACCTTCCGCGCTTCGCGGAGATGGCGAGTGGCGTCACCCGCTTGATCCAGAACCACCCAGGCCCGACCGACACCGCCAGCCTGACCGCGATCCTCGAAGCGGCCTGGACCGGGGACCGGACCCGACACCTGCTGACGTCGAGCAGAGATGGTGACCGGCCTTTCACCTGACGTGGACGGTCGGAGGGGTTCACGCCGATCGGGCTGCGGGGGCGCCCGGGGCCCCCCCCGGGGGGTTGGCCCGGGCGGGGGCGCCGCCCCCTGCGGTTCCCCGAATTGGGGTGGACGGGGAGAGGGGAACCCCCCCGGAACCCCCCCGCCACCCTAG
>NZ_JBITGG010000032.1:0-62672 GCF_044456765.1 Micromonospora sp. NPDC050784
CGAACACCGCCTCCTACTGGATCAGCACCGAGCACCTCGCGGACTGGATCGCCACCCGCGGCTACGCCACCAGCTGACACCCACACACCAGCACATGACCGAAGGGCCGGACCCCCACCACGGGGTCCGGCCCTTCGGCATGACGTCAGTCGGTGGCGAGGACGGCCAGGATCTGCTCGCCGTACTTGGCGAGTTTGTTCTCGCCGACCCCGCTGACCCGGGACAGGTCGGCCAGTGTGCTGGGCGCGTCGCTGGCGATCTGGCGCAGCGTGGCGTCGTGGAAGATGACGTACGCCGGGACGCCCTGTTCCTTGGCGGTGGTCGCGCGCCAGCCGCGTAGCCGTTCGAACAGTGACGCGGCGGCCGGGGTCAGCTCGGCCACGACCGTGGACGAGCCGCGCGGCTTCGATGAGCGGCTCGATGCGGGCTTCTCCGGCTCGCGGCGCAGGGTGACCGTACGGCGGCGACCGAGGACCTCGGCGCTCGCCTCGGTCAGCGCGAGCGTGCCGTAGTCACCCTCCACGGCGAGGAGCCCTTCGGCGAGCAGTTGCCGGACCACGCCCCGCCACTCGGCCTCACTGAGCTCGGAGCCGATGCCGAAGACGGTCAGCGAGTCGTGACCGTACTGGCTGATCTTGTCGGTCTGCTTGCCGAGCAGGATGTCGATGCAGTGCCCGGCGCCGAAGCGCTGGTTGCGTTCGCGGTCGAGACGGAAGACGGCGGAGAGCAGCTTCTGGGCGGCGACGGTGCCGTCCCAGGACTCCGGTGGGGTGAGGCAGGTGTCGCAGTTGCCGCAGGCGGTCGTCGTCGTCTCGCCGAAGTATTCGAGCAGTTGGACCCGCCGGCAGCGCACGGTCTCGCAGAGGGCGAGCATCGCGTCCAGGTGCGCGGCCAGGTTGCGGCGGTGGGCGAGGTCGCCGTCGGACGTCTCGATCATCTTGCGTTGCTGGACCACGTCCTGCAGCCCGTACGCCAGCCAGGCGGTGGACGGCAGGCCGTCGCGGCCGGCGCGGCCGGTCTCCTGGTAGTAGCCCTCGACGGACTTGGGCAGGTCGAGGTGGGCGACGAACCGGACGTCGGGTTTGTCGATGCCCATGCCGAAGGCGATGGTGGCCACCATGACCAGACCGTCTTCGCGCAGGAAGCGCTGCTGGTTGCGAGCGCGGGTGCCGGCGTCCAGCCCGGCGTGGTACGGCAGCGCGGCGACCCCGTTGGCGGTGAGGAACTCCGCGGTCTTGTCGACCGAGGCGCGGGACAGGCAGTAGACGATGCCGGCGTCGCCGGGGTGCTCGTCGCGCAGCAGGGTCAGCAGCTGCTTGCGGGGCTCCCGCTTGGGCACGATTCGGTACTGGATGTTGGGCCGGTCGAAGCTGGCCACGAAGTGCCGGGCGTCGTCGAGTTTGAGCCGGCTCGCGATCTCGGTGCGGGTGGCGCTTGTCGCGGTGGCGGTCAGGGCGATGCGGGGCACCTGCGGCCAGCGTTCGTGCAGCATCGACAGGGCGAGATAGTCGGGGCGGAAGTCGTGCCCCCACTGGGACACGCAGTGCGCCTCGTCGATCGCGAACAGGGAGATGCGCCCCCGGTCCAGCAGGGCGAGGGTGGAGCGGACGCCAAGCGCCTCCGGGGCCAGGTAGAGCAGGTCCAGGTCGCCGGCGACGAAGGCGGCCTCCACTCGCCGCCGGGCGTCCGGGGTCTGGGTCGAGTTGAGGAACCCGGCGCGCACGCCGACCGCGGTGAGGGCGTCGACCTGGTCCTGCATGAGCGCGATCAGCGGGGACACGACGACGGCGACCCCGTCGCGGACCAGGGCCGGGATCTGGTAGCACAGGGACTTGCCACCACCGGTGGGCATCAACACCAGCGCGTCGCCGCCGGCGACCATGTGTTCGATCACGTCCTGCTGGAACCCACGGAACGCGTCGTAGCCGAAGACCCGGCCCAGCACGTCCAGGGCGTCGGAGGCGGAACGCAGGTCGGTGGGAGAGGCCATCCGGGGAGTCTACGAGCCCACCCCGACACCGCCCGTCCGGCGCACCCGGGCCGGGTGGGCCGGACGGGCGACGCGGTCAGCCGGGCTGGGTGGACCGGTTGGCCAGGCCGCGCGGCGGGGCCTTCATCCCGACCACGATGTCGACGATCTCGATGTAGCGGGCCTTGTTGCCCATTCGGAAGGCGGTGGCCGCCGCGTTGATCTCCTCGAGGGTGTCGGCCTCGACCATGGTGACCTGGTCGTACTCGCCGTTCACCCCGGTGCAGACGACGTGGGTGAGCTGCTTGGCGAAGCGGCCCAGGTCGCGGGCGTGCTCGGCGGAGATCTCGTGGATGCCCTCGCGGCCGAGGGCGAAGTACTCGGGGCTGATCCGCATGAACAGGAAGCCGACGTATTTGTTCTTGTCCGCCAGGTCGTGCATCGCACCCTCCAGATGTCGGTCTGACCTGCGACGATCACGTTGAGCGTATTGACAACTACTGATCGTCATCAAGAGCGCCCGCTGTCGGGAGGGCGACCGTCGGAACGGTCCGCGGGCGCCGTCCGGCCACGGGTGCCGGGCGGCGCCCCGGTGGCGGGATAGAGTCGCTGATTGACCAATCGCGGCCGAGGGCGGCCGCGGCGCCACGGCTTGGGGGTACGGGTGAGCGAGGCGCGCACAACAGGTGACCGGATCGACGGCCCGGATGCCGATGACGAGCAGTTGGCGGCCGAGTCGGAGACCACCCTCGTGGTGGTCACCGGGCTCTCCGGAGGTGGCCGTAGCACGGTGGCCCGGGCGTTGGAGAACGTCGGCTACTACGTCGTGGACAACCTGCCGCAGGCCCTGATGCTGGACATGGCCGAGCTGGCCTTCAAGGCGGGTGGCGCGGCCCGGCGTACCGCCATGGTGCTGGACGTGCGGTCGCGGGCTTTCTCGACCGATTTGGCCGGGGCGATCCGGGAGCTCAAGGAGCGCGGTTTCTCACCCCGGGTGGTCTTCGTCGACGCCGACGACGAGGTGCTGATCCGGCGGTTCGAGAGCGTTCGGCGTTCGCACCCGTTGCAGGGGGACGGGCGGCTGGCCGACGGCATCGCCGTGGAGCGCGGTCTGTTGGAGGAGGCCCGCGACCAGGCCGACGTGATCATCGACACCAGCCACCTGAACGTCAACCAGCTCCGGCGGCGCATCGAGGAGCTGTTCGGCGGCGAGGACGCCCGCCGGCTGCGGGTCACCGTGCTGTCGTTCGGCTTCAAGTACGGCCTGCCGCCGGACGCCGACTTCGTGCTGGACGCCCGCTTCCTGCCGAATCCGTACTGGGTGCCGGAGCTGCGTGAGCACACCGGGCGGGAGGAGGCGGTCAGCGCGTACGTGCTGGGTCAGGAGGGCGCCGACGCCTTCGTCGCCTCGTACGCCGACCTGGTCAACGCCACCACGACCGGCTTCGAGCGGGAGGGCAAGCGGTACCTCACCGTCGCCGTGGGCTGCACCGGCGGCAAGCACCGCAGCGTGGCCATCGCCGAGGAGTTGGCCAGCCGACTGCGTCACTCCGGGCTGGCGGCGAACGCCCAGCACCGCGACCTGGGGCGGGAATGACGGCCCGGCGGGTGGTGGCGTTCGGCGGCGGGCACGGGCTGTCCGCCTCGTTGCGTGCGCTGCGGCACTGCGCTCCCGAACTCGACCTCGACATCACCGCGGTGGTCACGGTGGGTGACGACGGCGGCTCCAGTGGCCGATTGCGGGCCGAGCGGGGTGGGCTGCCCCCGGGAGACCTGCGCCAGGCGCTTGTGGCGTTGGCCGGGGACCACCCGGCCACCCGGCGAAGCGCGGGGCTGTTCCAGCACCGCTTCGCCGCCGCACCGGGGGGCGTACCCGAAAATGGAGCGACCGACCCGGACCGGGACGGCGCGGCCCCGAGCGGCCCCGACGGGGCGTCGGCCGGCACCGACGGTCTGACCGGGCACGCGGTGGGCAACCTGGTGCTCTGCGGCCTCATGGAGCTGCTCGGCGATCCGGTGGCCGCGCTGGAGCACGCCGGGGCGATGCTCGGCGCGGTAGGCCGGGTGTTGCCGATGTCCCGCCAGCCGGTCGGTATCGAGGCGCGGGTACGCGGCGCCGACCCGGCCGCCCCGGACGAGGTGCGTACGGTGAGTGGCCAGCACCAGGTGGCCGTCACCACCGGGCGGGTCGAGTCGCTGCGGCTCACCCCGAGCGCCCCACCGGCCTGCGCCGAGGCCATCGAGGCGATCCGGGCGGCCGACTGGTTGATCTTCGGGCCGGGCAGCTGGTACACGAGTGTGCTCCCGCACCTGCTGGTGCCGCAGTTGGCCGACGCGATCGTGTCCACCTCGGCCCGGCGGCTGGTCACGTTGAACCTCGCCGCGGAGAAGGAGACCCTCGGGCTCTCCGTCGCCGACCACCTCGCGGCGCTGCACTGGTACCTGCCCGAGCTCAAGGTGGATCTTGTGCTCGCCGATGCCAAGGCGGTGGGTGACCCCGAACCGGTCGAACGTGCGGCAGAATCGCTGGGTGCCCGCCTGGTCCTCGCCCCCGTCGCCGTTGTCGACGGGACTCCCCGCCATGATCCGGCTGCCCTGGGCGCCGCGCTGGTGCCTGTACTGGGCGCCGATCGTTAGACACGTACGTAATCTCCGGCGACACGCCGGAACAGGTCCGTGAGGGGACGCACAATGGCGATGACGGCCGCGGTCAAGGACGAGCTGAGTCGGGTCGACGTGCCCAAGCCCTGCTGCCGACGGGCGGAGATGGCCGCACTGCTGCGCTTCGCTGGCGGGCTGCACATCGTCTCCGGCCGCGTGGTGGTGGAGGCTGAACTGGACACCGGGGCGGTGGCCCGGCGGCTGCGCCGGGAGGTCGCCGAGGTCTACGGCTACCCCAGCGAGATCCACGTGCTGGCCTCCGGTGGGCTTCGCAAGGGCAGCCACTTCATCGTGCGGGTGGTGAAGGACGGCGAGGCCCTGGCGCGACAGACCGGCCTGCTCGACGTGCGGGGTCGCCCGGTGCGCGGGCTGCCCCCGCACGTGGTGGCGGCCAACGTCTGCTGCGCGGTCTCCGCGTGGCGCGGCGCGTTCATGGCCCACGGCTCGCTCACCGAGCCGGGCCGCTCCAGCGCACTGGAGATCACCTGCCCGGGGCCGGAGTCGGCGCTGGCGCTGGTCGGCGCGGCCCGCCGGATCGGCATCACCGCGAAGAACCGCGAGGTACGCGGGGTGGACCGGGTGGTCGTCAAGGACGGTGACGCCATCGCCGCGCTGCTCACCCGGATCGGCGCGCACTCCAGCGTGCTGGCCTGGGAGGAACGCCGGGTACGCCGCGAGGTGCGGGCCACCGCCAACCGGCTCGCCAACTTCGACGACGCCAACCTGCGTCGTTCGGCGCGGGCGGCGGTCGCCGCCGCGGCCCGGGTCACCCGCGCGCTGGAGATCCTCGCCGACGAGGCGCCCAACCACCTGACCGACGCCGGTCGGCTGCGCCTGGAGCACCGGCAGGCGTCGCTGGAGGAGTTGGGGGCCCTGGCCGAACCCCCACTGACCAAGGACGCCATCGCGGGGCGGATCCGCCGGCTCCTGGCGCTGGCCGACAAGCGGGCCCGCGACCTTGGCATCCCGGATACGGAAGCGGCCGTCACGCCCGACATGCTCGTGGTCTGATAGGACGGTGGGGCCGCACGGTGCGCCCGGGAGCACGACCCGGCGCAGCGTGGCCTCGCACGCTCGGATAGGGTCGCTGAGTACGGCAAGGGGGCCGACACCGGCACTCCTCGTCGTGCCCACCGCCTCGGGCGGTCAGGTCCTCAGACCGCGCGGCGGGGTGGCCGAGATGAACCGTCGACGGCCGGCTCCAACGGTCGGCGCACACCATTCCCGCCGGCCCGTTGTCTGAAGCCGGCGGACCAGAACGCGAGGAGATGGGACCTGTGACCATCCGGGTTGGCATCAACGGCTTTGGCCGAATCGGCCGTAACTTCTTCCGGGCAGTGCTGGCGTCTGACGCCGACATCGAGGTCGTGGCGGTGAACGACCTGACCGACAACGCCACGCTCGCCCACCTGCTCAAGTACGACAGCATCCTTGGTCGCCTGCCGTACGAGGTCAAGGCCACCGCCGACGAGATCACCGTCGGTGGCAAGACCATCAAGGCGTACGCCGAGAAGGACCCGTCGAAGCTGCCGTGGGGCGAGGTCGGCGCCGACGTCGTGATCGAGTCGACCGGCTTCTTCACCGACGCCACCAAGGCCAAGGCGCACGTCGACGGCGGGGCCAAGAAGGTCATCATCTCCGCCCCGGCGAAGAACGAGGACGTCACCGTCGTCATGGGTGTCAACCACGACACCTACGACCCGGCGAAGCACACCATCATCTCCAACGCCTCGTGCACCACCAACTGCCTCGCCCCGATGGCGAAGGTCCTGCACGACACGTTCGGCATCCAGCACGGTCTGATGACGACGATCCACGCGTACACCCAGGACCAGAACCTCCAGGACGCGCCGCACTCGGACCTGCGTCGGGCCCGGGCCGCCGCGCTGAACATCGTGCCGACCTCGACCGGCGCCGCCAAGGCGATCGGCCTGGTCCTGCCGGACCTCAAGGGCAAGCTCGACGGGTACGCCCTGCGGGTGCCGATCCCGACCGGCTCGGTCACCGACCTCACCGTCAACGTGGGTCGCGAGACCACCGTGGACGAGGTCAACGCCGCGCTGAAGGCCGCCGCGGACGGCCCGCTCAAGGGCATCCTGGTCTACAACGAGGACCCGATCGTCTCCACCGACATCGTGACCGACCCGGCGTCGTGCATCTTCGACGCGCCGCTGACCAAGGTCGTCGGCAACCAGGTCAAGGTCGTCGGCTGGTACGACAACGAGTGGGGCTACTCCAACCGGCTGGTCGACCTCGTCAAGCTGGTCGGTTCGTCGCTGTGAGCATCCGGACCCTCGACGACCTGCTCGCCGAGGGGGTGTCGGGTCGGCGCGTGCTGGTGCGCGCCGACCTGAACGTCCCGCTCGACAAGCAGACCGGTGCCATCACGGATGACGGCCGGATCCGCGCGGTGCTGCCGACCCTCGGCGCGCTGGTCGAGGCCGGCGCGAAGGTGGTCGTCTGCTCGCACCTGGGCCGCCCGAAGGGCGCTCCGGACCCGCAGTTCAGCCTGGGCCCGGTCGCCGGGCGGCTCGGTGAGCTGCTCGGCGCGCCTGTGCACTTCGCCACCGACACCGTCGGTGACTCCGCCCGCTCGACCGTCGCCGACCTGGCCGACGGCCAGGTCGCCCTACTGGAGAACCTGCGTTTCAACGCCGGTGAGACCAGCAAGGACGAGGCCGAGCGGGGTGCCTTCGCCGACCAGCTCGCAGCGTTCGGCGACGCGTACGTGGACGACGCGTTCGGTGCCGTGCACCGCAAGCACGCCAGCGTCTTCGACGTACCGGCCCGGTTGCCGCACGTCGCGGGCCGGCTGGTGCTGCGTGAGGTCGAGGTTCTCTCGAAGCTCACCGGCGACCCGGAGCGCCCGTACGTGGTGGTGCTCGGCGGGTCGAAAGTGTCCGACAAGCTCGCCGTGATCGAGGCTCTGCTGCCCACGGTCGACCGGCTGCTCATCGGTGGTGGGATGTGCTTCACCTTCCTCAAGGCCCAGGGCCTGGAGGTGGGCACCTCGCTGCTGGAGAAGGACATGGTCGAGACCTGCCGCAACCTGCTGGAGCGGTCCGGCGGCAAGATCATGCTCCCGGTCGACGTGGTGGTCGCGGACGCGTTCGCTCCGGACGCCGCGCACGACACGGTCCGGGTCGACGGCATCCCGAGCCACCGGCTGGGCCTGGATGTCGGTCCGGAGACGGTGGCTGGCTTCAGCGCCGCGCTGTCCCAGGCGAAGACGATCTTCTGGAACGGCCCGATGGGCGTGTTCGAGATGCCGGCCTTCGCGGCGGGCACCCGGGGGATCGCCGAGGCGATCACCAAGGCCGACGCGTTCAGTGTCGTCGGCGGCGGTGACTCGGCGGCGGCGGTCCGTGCCCTGGGGCTGGACGAGTCGTCCTTCGGGCACATTTCCACCGGTGGTGGCGCCTCCCTGGAATACCTCGAGGGCAAGACCCTCCCCGGCATCGCGGCCCTGGAGAACTGAATGTCGAGCACCACCCGCCGGCCGCTGATGGCCGGCAACTGGAAGATGAACCTCAACCACCTCGAGGCCAACCTGCTGGTGCAGAAGCTGGCGGCGAGCCTCACCGAGAAGCAGCTCACGGCCGTCGAGACGGTCGTGCTGCCGCCCTTCACCGACCTGCGGACCGTGCAGACCGCGGTGGACGGGGACAAGCTGCTGATCGGCTACGGCGGGCAGGACCTCTCCCCGCACGCGTCCGGCGCGTACACCGGGGACATCTCCGGTCCGATGCTGGCCAAGCTGGGCTGCACGTACGTGGTGGTCGGGCACTCCGAGCGGCGGGCCTACCACAACGAGGACGACGCCTTGGTCAACGCCAAGGTCAAGGCGGCGCTCACGCACGGCCTGACGCCGATCCTCTGCGTGGGGGAGGGGCTGGACATCCGCGAGAAGGGCACCCACGTGGCGCACTGCTCCGACCAGCTCGACGGGGGCCTCGCCGGGCTCACCCCCGAGCAGGTGCGACAGGTCGTGATCGCGTACGAGCCCGTCTGGGCGATCGGCACGGGCAAGACCGCGACGCCGGACGACGCCCAGGAGGTCTGCGGGGCGGTCCGTCAGCGGTTGGCGGAACGCTTCGACCAGGAGACCGCCGACCAGGTTCGGGTCCTCTACGGCGGCTCGGTCAAGGCGTCCAACGTCGCCTCGATCATGGCCCAACCGGACGTGGACGGGGGCCTGGTGGGGGGCGCCAGCCTGGACGCGGAGGAATTCGCTCAGATCTGCCGGTTCCCGGAGCACCTCGCCCGCTGATCGCTCGGTATCCTTGACACCGCCCGTCCGCCGGTCGGTGCCGCCGTGCCCGATCAGACCGGGCGAGGATCGCTACGAGAGGAACTGACCCCAGCCATGCCGATCTGGTTCGCATACACGTTGATCGTGTTGCTGGTCATCACGAGCATTCTGCTCACCATGCTGATCCTGCTGCACCGCGGCAAGGGCGGCGGTCTGTCGAGCATGTTCGGCGGTGGCGTCAGCTCCAGCCTTGCCGGCTCCTCGGTCGCGGAGAAAAACCTGGACCGCTACACCGTTCTGGTGAGCGTCGTCTGGTTCGCCGCGATCATCGGGCTCGGGCTCTGGCTGCGCCTCCAAATGAACAGCGGCGCCTGAGCAGGCTCAGTAAGTCGTACAATCTGCGCGCGGTTCGTCACTCGACGGGCCGCGCGCAGGCTTTTCTCCGCTGCACCGCGTCGCCCGCCGCTCCACCCCCGAAGACGGCGGGTCCCCTCCGACGACAGGAGCGAGCAGCCGTGCCGAATGGCAACGTTATCCGGGGAGCCCGGGTCGGGTCCGCACCGATGCGCCCGGACGAGCGGCACCAACCCGCCCCCCGACAGGACGTCAGCTACTGGTGCCGTAACGACCACCGGGTCGACATCCGGATCGCCGCGGACGTCGAGCCGCCACCCCTGTGGGACTGCCCCCGCTGCGGCCTACCCGCCGGCCGGGACGCCCAGAACCCACCGGGCCGGGTCCGCGCCGAACCGTACAAGAGCCACCTGGCGTACGTGAAGGAGCGGCGCACCGCCGAGGAGGGAGAGGCCCTGCTCGCCGAGGCGCTCGCCGCACTACGCCGTCGACGCGGCGAGTAGCGGGCTCCTCCGCGCGCTCAGCGCAGGCTGCGCAGTCGGGCGGGTACGTCGGCTGCCGCCGCCCGGTCCAGCAACCAGCGGGTGCGGTCCACGCCGCGCACGCCGGCCGCCGGCAGCTGCACCGGCCCGGCGCCAGCCAACGCCATACCCACCGCGCGAGCCTTGTCGGCGCCGGCGGCCACCAACCAGACCTCTTCGGCGGTGTTGATCGCCGGCAGGGTGAGGGTGGTCCGCGTCGGCGGCGGCTTGGGGCTACCCCGTACCGCGCTGACCGGTCGGGTCTCGTAGCCGACCGGGTGCTCGGGGAAGACCGAGGCCACGTGGCCGTCCTCGCCGACGCCCAGCATCAGCACGTCGAAGTGCGGCAGGGTGGCGTGCCCGGGCCGGGCCGCGCGGGCCAACTCCTCCGCGTACGCGGCAGCCGCCGCCTCGGGGTCGTTGCCGGCCGGGCCGTCCGAGGCCGGCATCGGGTGTACCCGGGCCGGGTCCAACGGCACCACGTCCAGCAGGGCGGCGCGGGCCTGGGTCTCGTTGCGGTCCGGATCACCGGCGGGCAGGAACCGTTCGTCGCCCCACCACACGTCGACCCGGGACCAGTCCACCGCGTCGCGGGCCGGCAGCGTCGCCACCGCCCGGTACACGGCCGCGGCGACCCGACCCCCGGTGAGCACCACCGAGGCTTCGCCCCGGTCGGCCTGGGCGTCGAGCAGCTTCACCAGCAACCGGGCCGCCACGGCCTGCGCCAGCAGGTCGGCGTCGGCGTGCACGGCGACACTCGCCTCACTCATGGTTGCGCCTTCGTTTCCCGACCGCGGGGCGGTCGCTGTCGTGCCCGGGGCGGTGTGCCCGAGGTGGTGGGGCGGAGACCCCGGAAGTTACGGGGCAGGGCCGGTGCGTACCGGCCCTGCCCGACGTCGTGCCCCGGCTGGGCTCAGCCCTCGCCGCTCGTGCCGACGTGCGCGGTGACCCCGGCTTCGGCGCGCTGCGCGGTGGCCGGATCCTTCCAGACGTGGACCCGCTGCGCGGGGCGCTGCTCCAGCCCTCGCAGCCCGGCCGTCGCGCCCAGCGCCTCCGCGTACACCTGGTCGGCGTCCAGCCGGCGCAACTCCTCGGCCAGCTCGTCGCCGAGCGGGCGGCGGACCAGCGGCAGGGCCCGGTCCTCCTGGCCCGTCCGCCGGAAGACGGCCATGCTGTCCTCGCGGGTCAGCGTCAGCTGGTCGCCGTTGGCGCAGCTGAGCTGCACCTCCCGCATCCGGGGGAACTCGTTGCTGTCCACCCGGTGTGGGGTGATGCCGAGCCGGCTGGACAGCCAACCGGCCATCAGCGCGGCCGTCGGGTCGGTCCGCGGCGCGACGATTGTCGCCTCGGTGACCTGGGCGCTGGTGGTGTCGAACGCCCCGGCGACCAGGGTGCGCCACGGGGTGATCCGGGTCCACGCCAGGTCGGTGTCGCCCGGGGCGTAGTCGCGGGCACGCTGCCGCAGCGCCTCCACCGGGTCGGCGGCCTGCGCGGAGTCGGTGATCCGCCGGTCGGCCACCACCCCGAGGAAGTCGGTGGCGATCTCCGCCGGCGGCTCGCCGTGCCACCAGGTGACCACCGGCACGTCCGGAACGAGCAGCGGCATCACGACCGACTCGGCGTGCAGGGACAGCCGGCCGTACATCCGGGTGACCACGGCCTCGCACGGGCCGAGCCGGCCACCGACCACGATCTCCGCGTCCAGTCGGTTGCGGTCCCGCTCGATCTCCGAGCGCACCACCACCACGAGCCGGCACGGGTGCGCGGCCGCGGCGATCGTCGCCGCGGCCTCCGCCTCCCGGACCCGCTTCTCGTCCACGACCACGATGAGGGTGAGCGCCATGCCGCTGGCCACCCCGCCGGCGCTGCGCCGCTCGGCGGCGAGCGCCTTGACCACCTCGTTGCCGGTGGTGTCCCACAGCCCGATCATGCTCGTCTCCAGGCGCGGCCCTCGCGGGCCAGCATCTCGTCGGAGGCCCGTGGGCCCCACTCACCGGCCCGGTACGGCTCCGGGGTGGTGCCCGCCCAGGCGTGTTCCAGGGGGTCGATCACCTGCCAGCTCTGCTCGACCTCGGCCGCGTCCGGGAACAGGGTGCGATCGCCGATCAGCACGTCCAGCACCAGACGCTCGTACGCCTCGGGGCTGGACTCGGTGAACGCCTCGCCGTACTGGAAGTCCATCGCGATGTCGCGGACCTCCATGGTCGTGCCCGGCACCTTCGAGCCGAACTTGAGCACCACACCCTCGTCCGGCTGCACCCGGATGACCAGCTGGTTGTTGCCCAGCGACTCCATGTCGGCGTCGTTGAACGGCAGGTGCGGCGCCTTCTTGAACATGATGGCGACCTCGGTGACCCGCCGGGGCAACCGCTTGCCGGCCCGGATGTAGAACGGCACCTCCGCCCAGCGGCGGTTCTGGATGCCCAGCCGCACCGCCACGTATGTCTCCGTGGTGGAGTCGGCGGGCACGTCCCGCTCATCCAGGTAACCGACCGCGCGTTCGCCGCCGACCCAGCCGGGCAGGTACTGGCCCCGGACGGTGTCCCGGGCGACGTCCTTGGGCAGGGTGATGGCCTTGAGCACCTTCAGCTTCTCGGCCCGGATCTCGTCGGCGTCGAAGCTGGTCGGCTCCTCCATCGCCACCAGGGCGAGGAGTTGGAGGAGGTGGTTCTGCAACACGTCGCGAGCGGTGCCGACCGTGTCGTAGAAGCCGGCGCGGGTGCCGATGCCGACGTCCTCCGCCATGGTGATCTGCACCGAGTCGACGTACTTGGAGTTCCACAGCGGCTCGAACAGGTTGTTGGCGAACCGCAGGGCGAGGATGTTCTGAACCGTCTCCTTGCCCAGGTAGTGGTCGATCCGGAAGACGTCCTGCCGGGTGAACACGTCGTCGACGAGGTCGTTGAGCGCCTTCGCCGAGGGCAGGTCGTTGCCGAACGGCTTCTCCACCACGACCCGGCGCCAACCGCCGGACTTCTCGTTGTCGGCCATCCCGGTGCGGGCCAGCTGCTTGAGCACGACGGGGAACGCGGCCGGCGGGATGGAGAAGTAGAACGCCGCGTTGCCGGCGATGCCGTGGGTCTGGCGCAGATCGTCAAGCGTCGAGGCGAGGGTGTCGAAGGCGGCGTCGTCGTCGAACGACCCGCCGACGAACTTGATGTTGCCGGCCAGGCGCGCCCACACCTCGTCCCGCCAGGGGGTGCGAGCGTGCTTGCGGGCAGCCTCGCAGGCCAACGTCTCGAAGTCGCCGTCACCCCAGTCGCGGCGCGCGAAACCGAGCACCACGAAGCCCGGCGGCAACAGCCCCCGGTTGGCCAGGTCGTAGACCGCGGGCAGCAGCTTCTTGCGGGCCAGGTCGCCGGTCACCCCGAAGATCACCAGAGCGCAGGGCTCAGGGATCCGGGGCAACCGGCGGTCCTGCGGGTCGCGCAGCGGGTTCACCGAACCGCCTCCTCGCTCCGCTTCAGTCACGTCGTCCATCCTCACGCCCGCAGATCACCGGCCGCGTCCAGTAGTTGGGCGACACCGGCGGCCCGGTCGGTCAGGTGCAAACGCAGCAGCGGCCGCTCCCGACCGGCGAGCGCCTGCCGGTCCCCGGCGGCCTGCGCCGCCTGCAGCTCACCGAAGGTGTACGGCTTGCCCGGCACCGCCAGGTCCTCGGCGACCGCGCCGGTCACCTGGAGGTAGCTGCCCACCTGCGGGCCGCCCTTGTGGTACTGGCCCGTCGAGTGCAGGAACCGCGGACCCCAGCCGAAGGTGACCGGCCGCCCGCCCGCCTGGGCCAGCAGCGGCCGCAGCCGGGCGGCGTCGGCGTCGGCGAACCGGTCGAGGTACGCCATCACCGCGAGGTAACCGTCGTCGCCCAGCCCGTCGAGCAGCCAGCGCAGCACACCGGCCAGGTCCCCCGGGGCGCCCTGCGGGGCGTACACCTCGATCGCGCCCTCGGTGAACGACGGCGTCTCCGCCGGCAGGCCCGAGGCCAGGATCTTGTTGGTGTTCTCCTTGGACTCGGTGACGTTCGGCTGGTTGAACGGGTCGATGCCGAGCACCACACCGGCCACCGCGGTGGCGTACTCCCAGGCCAGGAACTGCGCGCCCAGCGGGCCGTTGACGGCCACGTCCGGGGTGGCGCCGCCGCCCGGCATGTCACCGGGGGCGAGCGCGCCGCCGTAGGTGACGGTCAGCACGTCCGCGCCGGTGGCGCCGGGGCTCTGCGGGGACTCCACGACCACCGGGAGGATGCCCACCCCGGCCTTGCCGGTCGACTCGGCGATCAACTGCTCGGCCCAGTCGCCGAGCCCGTCGATGCCGGTGCCGTCGGAGACCAGGGCGACCTTGTCCCGGGCCAGCGTGGCCGCCGCGCCCAGGGCGGCGCCCAGCGCCAGCGCCGGGTTGTTCTGGTCCGCGCCGAGCGAGGTGGCCAGCGCGTCGGCCTGATCGAGCAGTTCGGCGACCTCGACCCCGGCCAGTGCCGAGGGCACCAGACCGAAGGCGGTCAGCGCCGAGTACCGGCCACCGACGTTCGGGTCGGCGAGCACGGTGAACGCGCCCATCTCGGTCGCGGTGGTCTCCAGCGGCGAACCCGGGTCGGTGACGATGACGAAGTGCCGGCCGGCCTCCGCCTCGGTCATCCCGGCGTCCAGGAACGCCTGCCAGTACGCGCGCCGGTGGCTGTCGGTCTCCACCGTCGACCCGGACTTGCTGGCCACCACCACGACGGTGCGCTCCAGCCGGTCACCGAGCGCCGCCCGGACCTGGCCCGGGTCGGTGGTGTCCAGCACGGTCAACGGGCGACCCAGCGTCCGGGTGATCACCTCGGGCGCGAGCGACGAGCCGCCCATGCCGGCGAGCACCACGTGATCCAGGTCGGCCAGCTCCGCGGTCAGCTCGGCCAACTGCACGAGCAACTCGCGGCTACGCCGGTGGGTGTCCACCCAGCCCAGCCGGACCTTCGCCTCGGCCTCGGCGTCCGGACCCCACAGGCTCGCGTCCTTGCCCGCCAGCTTGCCCGGGACGCCGGCCTTGACCAGCGCGTCCCGGGTCGAGGCGGGCGCGGCCTTGTCGACCGCGTCCGCGCCGTAGACGGCGAGCCCGGCGGCTGCCTCCACCGGCCCTGAAAGTAGATCGCTCATGCCGTCACTCCGCTTCGCTGCGTGCCGTCATGAGGCACCATCGCACTGAGCTTGTTGATTCGCTCGCTGCGCTCGCTCATGCGCCACCGGCCTTCTCGGCGGCCTTGGCGTTGCCCTTGGCCGCCTTGTTCGGAGCACCCTTGCCGTTCGCCGCCGCCTCCAGGGACTTGCGGACGCCGTCGAGCAGTTCCTGCCAGCTGGCCTCGAACTTCTCCACGCCCTCACGTTCGAGGGTGACGATCACGTCGTCCATGTCCACCCCGACCGACTCCAGGTCCGCGAAGACCTTCCGGGCCGCGTCGTAGGCGCCGGTGATGGTGTCGCCGCGGGTCTCGCCGTGATCGGCGTACGCGTGGATGACCGCCTCCGGCATGGTGTTGACAGTGCCGGGTGCGATTAGCTCCTCGACGTAGATGACGTCCCGATAGTCCGGGTTCTTCGTCGAGGTGGACGCCCACAGCGGCCGCTGCGGGTGCGCGCCGGCGGCGGCGAGCGCCTTCCAGCGGTCGGAGGAGAACACCTCGGAGTAGCGCTCGTACGCCAGCTGCGCGTTGGCGATGGCGGCCTTGCCCTTGAGGGCCTTGGCCTGGTCGGACCCGATCTTCTCGAGCCGCTTGTCGACCTCCGAGTCGACCCGGGAGACGAAGAACGACGCGACCGAGCCGATCTTCGACAGGTCGTGGCCGTTGGCCTTGGCCTGCTCCAAACCGGCGAGGAACGCCTCCATGACCGCCGAGTAGCGGTCCAGACCGAAGATCAGCGTGACGTTGACGCTGATCCCCTCGGCCAGCGTGTCGGTGATCGCCGACAGGCCCTCCTCGGTGGCCGGGATCTTGATGTAGAGGTTGGGCCGGTCCACCAGCCACCACAGGGCCTTGGCCTCGGCCACCGTCCGGTCGCTGTCGTGCGCCACCCGGGGGTCCACCTCGATGGAGACCCGACCGTCGACACCGTCGCTGCCGTCGTACGACGGGCGCATCACGTCGCAGGCCCACCGCACGTCGTACGTGGTGAGCATGCGCACCGACTCCTCGACCTCGATGCCACGGGTGGCGAGGTCGCGCAGCTGCCAGTTGTACTCGTCGGCGTCGCTCAGCGCCTTCGCGAAGATCGTCGGGTTGGTGGTGACACCGGCCACGTGCTTCTCGCGGCGCAGCTGGTCCAGCCCGCCGGAGCTCAAACGCACCCGGGAAAGATCGTCGAGCCAGACCGCCACACCTGCGGCGGTGAGTTCATTCAGCTTGTCCGTCATGCCGTCCACGCTCCCTCAGTTGCCGGTCGTGAAACCGGTGATGTCGCCCACCCGGGCCAGGGAGGCGTGTGCCGCCGCCACGATCCGGTCGCCGGTGAAACCGAACTGCTCGAAGAGCACGGTGTGCGGGGCGCTCGCGCCGTAGTGCTCGATGCTGACGCTCTCGCCGAGGTCGCCGACGACGCCGCGCCAGGACATCGCGATGCCCGCTTCCACGCTCACCCGTGCCTTTACCCCGCGGGGGAGCACCGACTCCCGGTACGCCTCATCCTGCTCGTAGAACCACTCCTGGCAGGGCATCGAAACCACCCGGGTCGGGGTGCCGTCCGCCTCCAGGCGCTCCCGCGCGGTCAGGCAGAGCTGCACCTCGCTACCGGTGCCGACGATGATCACCTGAGGCTTGCCGTTGGACGCCTCAGCCAGCACGTAGCCGCCCTTGGCGACCCCCTCCGCGCTGCCCAGGACGTCCCGGTCCAGGGTTGGCAGCGGCTGACGGCTCAGCGCCAGCGCGGTGGGCCGGTCGGTGTGCTCCAGCGCCATCCGCCAGGCCCAGGCGGTCTCGTTCGCGTCCGCCGGGCGGACCACGTCCAGGCCCGGGATGGCGCGCAGCGCGGTCAGGTGCTCCACCGGCTGGTGCGTCGGGCCGTCCTCGCCCAGGCCGATCGAGTCGTGCGTCCAGACGTAGGTCACCGGCAGCTTCATCAACGCGGCCAGCCGCACCGACGGACGCATGTAGTCGCTGAAGACCAGGAACGTGCCGCCGTACGGGCGGGTGCCGCCGTGCAGGGCGATGCCGTTGAGGATCGCGCCCATGGCGTGCTCACGGATGCCGAAGTGCAGCGTGCGGCCGTACTCGTGGCCGGGGAAGTCCTTGGTGGCGTGCGCGGCCGGGATGAACGACGGCTCGCCCTTCATCGTGGTGTTGTTGCTCTCGGCCAGGTCGGCCGAGCCGCCCCACAGCTCCGGGAGCACCGGCGCCAGCGCCTCCAGCACCTTGCCGGAGGCGGCCCGGGTGGCCACCCCCTTGGCGTCCGCGGGGAAGACCGGCAACGCGTCGGTCCAGCCGTCGGGGAGTACGCGACCAGCCAACCGCTCGTAGAGCGCGGTGCGCTCCGGGTTGGCCTTCTTCCAGGCGTCGAACGCGGTGGTCCACTTCTCCTCGGCGGCGGAGCCGCGGCCCATCACCGTGCGGGCGTGGCTGAGCACCTCCTCGTCGACCTGGAAGGTCTGCTCCGGGTCGAAGTCGAGGAGCCGCTTGGTGGCCTTCACCTCGTCGGCGCCGAGCGCCGAGCCGTGGATCTTGCCAGTGTTCTGCTTGTTGGGCGCGGGCCAGCCGATGATGGTGCGCAGCGCGATGAAGGAGGGGCGGGCGGTCTCCGCCCGGGCCGCCACCAGCGCCGCGTACAGCGCCTCGGCGTCCTCGTGGTAGTCACCCTGGTCGGCGTCGCCGCTGCGCCAGTCGACGGTCTGCACGTGCCAGCCGTACGCCTCGTAGCGGGCGGCCACGTCCTCGCTCTTGGCGATCCGGGTGTCGTCCTCGATGGAGATCTCGTTGTCGTCGTAGACCACCGTGAGGTTGCCCAGCTGCTGGTGCCCGGCGAGAGCGCTGGCCTCGTGGCTGATGCCCTCCTCGATGTCACCGTCGGAGACGATGCACCAGATGTTGTGGTCGAAGACCGACGCGCCGAGCTCGGCCTCGGGGTCGAACAGGCCGCGCTCGCGGCGGGCCGCCATGGCCATGCCGACCGCGTTGCCCAGACCCTGCCCGAGCGGGCCGGTGGTGGTCTCCACGCCCGGGGTGTGCCCGTGCTCGGGGTGCCCCGGCGTCTGCGAGCCCCACTGCCGCAGCGACTTCAGGTCGTCCAGGCTCAACGGGTAACCGGAGAGGAACAGCTGGATGTAGAGCGTCAGGCTGGAGTGCCCGGCGGAGAGGACGAAGCGGTCACGGCCGGGCCAGTTCGGGTCGGCCGGGTTGTGCCGCATGACGCGGTTGAAGAGGAGGTACGCCGCGGGCGCGAGGCTCATCGCGGTGCCCGGGTGGCCGTTGCCGGATTTCTCTACGGCGTCCATGGCCAGCACGCGGACGGTGTCTACGGCCCGGCGATCGAGGTCGGACCAGTTCAGTGCGGAGTGCTCGGGTCGTTTAACAGCCACGATGGTTGTGCTCCTCGGCAGATGGGCGGAACCCTCACCGATGACCTTATCGAGCGTCCCTAAACGCGCGCCCAGGGATCTGTGCATGGTGTGCGCTACGTGACCATCCGGATGCTCGGTTCAACCCGGTGGTGTGACGGCCCGCACCGTTGTCGGGTCGGCCGGGCAGCCAAAACGACGACGCGTAGTGTGTGGGGCGGTATGCGGATCCGAGCGGTCCCGACCGATCCGATCTCCCCGTGCCCGATGCCGGAAGGTGGCAATCCGTGAGCATGATCACCGAGCGCCCCGCGAGCAACCCGGCCGGGCAACACCCGGCGCGGGCGGCCGAGGGCCCGGTGGCCCGGCGGGACGTACGCGCGGTCATTTCGGCGTACGTGGCGCTCACCAAGCCGCGGATCGTCGAGTTGCTGCTGGTCACCACCATCCCGGCGATGATGCTCGCCGAAGGCGGGCTGCCATCGCTGTGGCTGATGGCCATCGTGCTGATCGGCGGCTCGCTCGCCGCCGGCGCGGCCAGCGTCCTCAACTGCTACATCGACCGGGACATCGACCAGCTGATGCGGCGTACCAAGCGTCGGCCGCTGCCGGCGCACACCGTGTCACCGCGAAGCGCGCTGATCTTCGGTCTGGTGCTGGCGGTGGTGTCGGTGGCCCTGATGGCGGCGTTCACCAACCTGCTGGCCGCCGGGCTGACCCTCGCCGCGATCGCCTACTACGACCTCGTCTACACCCTGTGGCTCAAGCGCTCCACCCCGACGAACACCTTCTGGGGCGGCGCCTGCGGGGCGGCACCGGTGCTGATCGGGTGGGCGGCGGTGACCGGCTCGCTGGCGCCGGCCGCCTGGGGGCTCTTCGCGGTGGTCTTCTTCTGGCAGATGCCGCACTTCTACCCGCTCGCCATGAAGTACAAGGACGACTACGCCCGGGCCGGCATCCCGATGCTGCCGGTGGTGGCCTCGATCCGCCGGGTGAACGCCGAGATCCTGATCTTCGCGTGGCTCACCGTGCTCACCTCCCTGGCCGTCTGGCCGCTGGGGCTCAGCGCGATCTACGGGGTGCCCACCCTGGTGGTGGGGGCCATCTTCGTGGTCGAGGCACACCGGCTCTGCCGGCGCGCGACGCGCGGCGAGGCGGTCAAGCCGATGCGGCTGTTCCACTGGTCGACGACGTACCTGACGATCGTCTTCGTGGCCGTCGCGCTCGACGCGCTGATCTGACCCGTCCCGCGTCCGGCTCTGCTCTTCCGGTCTGGCTCGGCTCTTCGTCTGTTCTTCCGGTCTGGCTCTGCCTTCGGGTCTGGTGCGGATGCCTCCGCCCGTCGAGTCTGGGGGACGCCGCCCGTCGGGTCTGGTGCGACGCCACAGCCCGTCGGCTTTCCGCTGGCTTGTCGGCTTCCGCGCCGCAGCTCTGCTTGACGGCTCCACCGCCGCCCGTCGGCTGGTGGCCGAGCGTTGGTGCCGATGATCTACTGACTAATCATGGACGTGGATGAGTTGTCCGGGTTTAATGTCACATCAGCGTAACTTTCAGCATGAGTCGGATCGGCTCAACTCGGGGTGGTTCGGGAGTGATTTGCCGACGCACTTTGAGCGTAAAAGTCCCGATATAACCGGACAGTTAACCTGTGCTTGTCCTTAAACCCGTAGGTAATTGGCATCACAAAAGGTTCATGGTTCTCGCCCCACGGGGTGCAACTCTGCTTAGGCTTCGCGTCATGGCAGATGGTTCCGATACGACGCTGACGGCCGAGCAGACCGCCGGCGAGCAGGCGCCCCAAGGCCTGGTCGCTGGCCTCAAGGCGTTCGCGGCCGGACACGGCGGCGCGAAGGCGGTCATCGAGTACGTCGGCAAGCGTGGCGCGCGGATCGTCCTGGTGGGTTCCGACGGTGAGTGGGGCGACCAGTTCGCCGACGACACCGTCACCGCCCGGGAGGCGTGCGCCAAGGCGGGAGTCACCGTCGAGAACGCCTGGGAGCGTGAACTGATGGACCAGATGCGTCCGAGCAACGACCTCTGGCGGTCGATGGCTCGCCGCACGATGGCCCGCTGAATAGACAGCTGAATTGACCACACATCACCAGTCGACCCGGGGGGAACCCCGGGTCGCTCTCGTCACCTGCGCCGACCTGGCCGACCTCGACCCGGACGACCGGCTGGTCCTCGCCCCACTCGCCGCCCGTGGTGTCGCCGTGCAGACCGTGATCTGGGACGACCCCGACGTCGACTGGTCGTCCTACGACCTGGTCGTGCTCCGCTCACCCTGGGACTACGCGCTACGCCGCGACGAGTTCGTGTCCTGGGCGTCCACCGTTCCGGCGCTTGTCAATCCGGCCGAGGTGGTCCGCTGGAACACCGACAAGCGCTACCTCGCCGAGCTGAGCGCCGCCGGGGTGCCGACCGTGCCGACGTCGTGGATCGAGCCGGGGGAGAGCTGGCAGCTGCCCGCCGAGACCGGCGAGTACGTGCTCAAGCCCGCGGTCAGCGCCGGCAGCCAGGACACCGGCCGGTACGACCTGGCCGACCCGGAGCACCGGGACCTGGCCACCGCACACGCTCGCCGGCTCTCCGGGGCCGGTCGGGTGACCATGGTCCAGCCGTACCTGCGTGCCGTCGACACCGAGGGTGAGACGGCCCTGCTCTTCCTGGCCGGCCCGGAGGGGCTCGCGTTCAGCCACGCGATCCGCAAGGGTCCGATGCTGTCCGGGCCGGACCTCGGCCCGGACGGGCTCTACAAGGCCGAAGAGATCACGCCCCGCACCGCCCGCCCCGAACAGCTGGCGGTGGCCGAGCAGACCCTCGCGACGGTGCCTGGCGGCACCCGACAGTTGCTCTACGCCCGCGTCGACCTGATCCCCGGCCCGGACGGCGAGCCGGTCCTGGTCGAGCTGGAGCTGACCGAGCCGTCGCTCTTCATCGGGTACGCGGACGGCGCCCCCGACCGCCTCGCCACCGCCATCACCACCCACCTCGCCCGCAACGCCTGACCCCCACAGCGAGCGCCACCCCCCGAACGGCCGTCCGCGCCACCGCGCGCGCCACCGCGCCACCGCGCGCGACCCCGCGCCACCGCGATGCGACCCCGCGCCACCGCGATGCGACCCCGCGCGACCGCGATGCGACCCCGCGCGACCGCGCGACCGCGCGTCCGTGCCGCCGGCAAGATCGCGCAACATCCTGGTTGTAGTGGTATCGGCGGGTCGACGATGCCACTACATCCTGGATCGAGCGTGATCTTGGTGGCCGTGGGCGCCAAAACCCGGGTTGCGGTCTCTCGCGGGCGGGATTCGTCGTCAAGATCCGCGCAGAATCGGGGATGTTGCTGCCTCTCGCGTGTCGGAGGCAGCAACATCGGGGAAGTTGCGGGATCTTGGCGGGGCGCGGGGCGCGGGGCGCGGGCCGACCGGGGCCGGCAGGCCGCGCAGGGCGCGGTGGCCAGGCGATGACGCGGGACGCGGGGCGGCCAAGGCGGTGACGCTGGGCCCGATGCGGCCAGGCGGCCAGGCGGCTGGGCGGCCGGGCGGTCAGGCGGTGACTGGGACCGGGGCGGCGGCGTCGGTCGGGGTGGCCTTTGGGGCCGGCGCGACCGGGCGGCGTTCCCGGGTGGACCACTGCACCGACAGGGCGGCCAGCAGCACCAGGCAGGAGCCGAGCATGTGCGCGCCGACCAGGAGCGCCGGCACGTGCGTGAAGTACTGCACGAAGCCGATCAGGCCCTGACTCAACTCCACGGCGACCAGGATGATCGCGGCCCGAGTTGCCTGCCGCGCACCGACGGCGCGGAACGCGAAGATCAGCGCCACCGAGAGACCGATCAGCAGGAAGACCCCGTCGGCGTGCACCTGCGAGATCGTCTCCGGGTCGAGGCCGTTGCGGGCGGCGCCGTGGTCGCCCGCGTGCGGGCCGCTGCCGGTGACCCAGGTGCCGACGACCAGCACGGCGACGGTGACGCCGGTGGTGATCCGGGCCAGCGCGCGCAGCGGTGTGGGCACCACGGGCACGGTCGGGCCGTCGGGGTCGCCGACGCGTCGCCAGAGGGCGTACGCGGCGGCGATCACCGCCATCGAGGCGAGGAAGTGCAGCCCGACCACCCACGGGTTGAGGTTGGTGAGGACGGTGATGCCACCGATCACCGCCTGGGCGGGGATGCCCAGGAAGACCGCGACGGCCAGTGCGAGGAGCCCCGGTCGGCGGGGCCGGTGCAGCAGTACGGCCAGCACGGTGGCCAGCGCGATGAGACCCACCGCGAAGGTCAGCATCCGGTTGCTGAACTCGATCACCCCGTACACGCCCATCTCGGGCGTGGTGACGTAGGAATCGTCGGTGCACCGGGGCCAGGTGGGGCAGCCGAGGCCCGAGGCGGTCAACCGGACGGCCCCGCCGGTCACGACGATGCCCACGTTCGCGATGATCGAGGCGAGCGCCAGGCGGCGCAGCAGGATGCCGGAGACCGGACGGACGATTCGGTTCACGGCGCAAATCCTACGCACCGTAGTGATCGAGGTTCGTCCGACTCCGCCGGCTCGGTGGTTCGGATCACCGGGGCCCGGGTTTGCGACCCTCCGGGTAATTACGTAACGTTGGCGTTGTGAAAAACGCGGCGGCGCTCTCCGGGCACCAACCGACGGCCGAACCGGCCCTCGGTGCGTCCGTTGCCGCGCCCGCCGTGACCACGTCGGCCGGCCTCGCCGGGCCGGCGGCGGCCGAGATCTCCACCCGGGATCGGGTCACCCAGTTGCTGCTGGAGCAGGGTGCCACCACCGCCGCGCAGCTCGGCGCGGCGCTCGGGCTCAGCCCGGCGGCGATCCGCCGGCACCTGGACGCGATGCTCGCGGACGGTGACGTGTACGCCCGCGAGCAGACCGTGCAGGGCAGTCGCGGTCGGGGGCGCCCGGCCAAGGTGTTCCTGTTGACCGAGGCCGCCCGGGTCCGCTGTGGCACACACCACTACGACAACATGGCCACGGCCGCGCTGCGCTGGATCGCCCGCAGCGGCGGTTCGGACGCGGTCGAGGCGTTCGCCACCGAGCAGGTGTCCGCTCTCGAGTCCCGCTGTCGGACGGCCATGGAGGACGCCGGCGACGACCCCCTCGCCCGAGCCGAGGCACTCGCCGCAGCGCTCACCGCCGAGGGTTACGCTGCCAATGCGACCACGATCGCCTCCGGCGGGCAGCTCTGTCAGCACCATTGCCCGGTGGCGCACGTGGCCGCCGAGTTTCCCCAGCTGTGCGAGGCCGAGACCGCGGTTATCTCCCGTCTGGTCGGCACCCACGTGCAGCGTCTGGCCACCATCGCGCACGGCGACGGGGTGTGCACCACGCACATCCCGACCCAGCCGGGCCGCGCTCAATCCGGTAATCCCGTCACCACTGTGAGGACAGATAGATGACCGAGCAGATCGTCCAGCCCCTGACCCAGGAAGAGCAGCTCGCCGCCCTGGGCAGGTACGAGTACGGCTGGTCCGACCCGGACGCCGCCGGGGCGGTCGCCCAGCGCGGCATCAACGAGGCGGTGGTTCGGGACATCTCGGCCAAGAAGAACGAGCCGGCGTGGATGCTCGACCTGCGGCTGAAGGGCCTGCGGCTGTTCGGCCGTAAGCCGATGCCGGCCTGGGGCGCGGACCTCACCGGGATCGACTTCGACAACATCAAGTACTTCGTGCGGTCGACCGAGAAGCAGGCCACCAGCTGGGAGGACCTGCCCGAGGACATCAAGAACACCTACGACCGGCTGGGCATCCCGGAGGCGGAGAAGCAGCGGCTGGTCGCCGGTGTCGCGGCGCAGTACGAGTCGGAGGTCGTCTACCACAAGATCCGTGAGGACCTTGAGGAGCAGGGCGTCCTCTTCCTGGACACCGACACGGCGCTGCGCGAGCACGAGGACGTCTTCAAGGAGTACTTCGGCACGGTGATCCCGGTCGGCGACAACAAGTTCGCCGCCCTGAACACCTCGGTGTGGTCCGGTGGCTCGTTCATCTACGTGCCGAAGGGTGTGCAGGTCGAGATCCCGCTGCAGGCCTACTTCCGGATCAACACGGAGAACATGGGCCAGTTCGAGCGGACGCTGATCATCGTCGACGAGGGTGCGTACGTGCACTACGTCGAGGGCTGCACCGCGCCGCTCTACTCCTCCGACTCGCTGCACAGCGCGGTCGTGGAGATCATCGTCAAGAAGAACGCGCGCTGCCGCTACACGACCATCCAGAACTGGTCGAACAACGTCTACAACCTGGTCACCAAGCGCGCCGTCTGCCACGAGGGCGCGACCATGGAGTGGGTCGACGGCAACATCGGCTCCAAGGTGACCATGAAGTACCCGGCGGTCTACATGACCGGCGAGCACGCCAAGGGTGAGGTGCTCTCGGTGGCGATGGCCGGCGAGGGTCAGCACCAGGACGCCGGCGCCAAGATGGTGCACGCCGCGCCGCACACCTCCTCGACCATCGTGTCGAAGTCGATCGCCCGTGGCGGCGGCCGCACCTCGTACCGGGGTCTGGTGCAGGTGCTGGAGGGTTCGCACCACAGCCGGAGCACGGTCAAGTGCGACGCGCTGCTGGTCGACACCATCTCCCGCTCGGACACCTACCCGTACGTCGACATCCGTGAGGACGACGTGTCGATGGGGCACGAGGCGACCGTCTCCAAGATCAGCGACGACCAGCTCTTCTACCTGATGAGCCGGGGCCTGAGCGAGGACGAGGCGATGGCCATGATCGTGCGTGGCTTCATCGAGCCGATCGCCAAGGAACTCCCGATGGAGTACGCCCTGGAGCTCAACCGCCTGATCGAGCTTCAGATGGAGGGCGCGGTCGGCTGACGCCGCCGCTCTCCGTGGCGGGCCGAAACCTCGGTCCGCCACACCCGGCCCCAACTCGTCGTCACGGAACAGACAGACCAAGGAAGACATGACTACCCAGGCTTCCGCGCCGCCCAGCACCAAGTCGCAGGCGCTGCGCTCGTACGACGTCGCCGACTTCCCGGCCCTCACCGGCCTGGAGGAGGAGTGGCGTTTCACCCCGCTCAAGCGCCTCCGCGGCCTGATAGGTGAGGCGCCGGCCGCGACCGGCGCGGTCCGACACGAGTACGGTGACCTGCCCGAGGGCGTCGCCATCACCCGGGTCGGCCGTGACGACGAGCGGATCGGCAGCGTGCTGACCCCGGTCGACCGGGTCAGTGCGCTGGCCTACGGTGCCGCCGCCGACGCCCTGCTGCTGCGGGTGGCCCCCGACGTGGTGCTCGGCGAGCCGGTGCGGCTGCGGGTGGTCGGCGAGGGCGTCGAGCAGCCGTCGTTCGGTCACACCTTCGTCGAGGTGGGCCGGTTCGCCGAGGCGACAGTGGTGCTTGAGCACGTCGGTTCGGCCACCCTGGCCGACAACGTCGAGGTCGCCGTGGCCGACGGCGCGAAGCTGACGCTGGTCACGATCGCCGACTGGGCCGACGACGCGGTCCAGGCCCAGCACCTGAAGATCAAGCTGGGTCGGGACGCCAGGGTCATCCACATCCAGGTGTCCCTGGGTGGCGACCTGGTCCGGCAGTTCACCAGCGTGGAATACACCGGTCGGGGCGGCGAGGCCGAGCTGTACGGCGTCTACTTCGCCGACTCCGGCCAGCACCTGGAGCACCGGCAACTGGTCGACCACTCCGTTCCGGACTGCCGCAGCTACGTCGGCTACCGGGGCGCTCTGCAGGGCGAGAGCGCGCACACCGTCTGGGTGGGCGACGTCCTCATCCGGGCCGAGGCGACCGGCACCGACACGTACGAGATCAACCGGAACCTGCTGCTCACCGACGGCGCGCGGGCGGACTCCGTACCCAATCTGGAGATCGAGACCGGCGAGATCGCCGGCGCCGGCCACGCCAGCGCAACCGGCCGCTTCGATGACGAGCAGTTGTTCTACCTGATGGCCCGGGGCATTCCGGAGAGCGAGGCCCGCCGGCTGGTGGTCCGCGGCTTCTTCGCCGAGCTGATCAACAAGATCCCGGTGGAGCCGCTGCGCGAGAGCCTCGGCGACGCGATCGAGGCCCGGCTGACCAAGGCGGGCGCCTGATGATCCGCATCTGCTCCACCGAGGACGTGCCGAAGGGCACCGCGATCAGCGCGGACGTCGACGGCACGCCGATCGCCCTGGTGCACGGCGAGGACGGCGGCTTCTACGCCGCGTACGACGAGTGCTCGCACGCCTCGGTCGCGCTCTCCGAGGGTGAGGTCGACGGCTGCACGCTCGAGTGCTGGCTGCACGGCTCGCGCTTCGACCTGCGCACCGGCGAGCCGACCGGCCTGCCCGCCACCGAACCCGTCCCCGTCTACCCCGTCGAAGTTCGCGACGGCGACATCTACCTCAGCCTGACGCCGAGTAATGGAGTGACCCGATAATGAGCACCCTGGAGATCCGCGACCTGAAGGTGTCGGTCAAGCTGCCCGAGGGTGAGCTCAAGCCGATCCTGGCCGGCGTCGACCTGACCGTGAAGTCGGGCGAGACCCACGCGATCATGGGCCCGAACGGTTCCGGCAAGTCCACCCTGGCGTACTCGATCGCCGGTCACCCCAAGTACGAGATCACCGGCGGCACGGTGACCCTCGACGGCGAGGACGTGTTGGCCATGACGGTCGACGAGCGCGCCCGCGCCGGCCTCTTCCTGGCCATGCAGTACCCGGTCGAGGTGCCTGGCGTCTCGGTGGCGAACTTCCTGCGGACGGCGAAGACCGCCATCGACGGCGAGGCGCCGAAGCTCCGTACCTGGGGTGGCGAGCTGCGCGGCGCGATGGAGCGCCTCCAGATGGACCCGGCGTTCGCCCAGCGCAACGTCAACGAGGGCTTCTCCGGTGGTGAGAAGAAGCGGCACGAGATCGTCCAACTGGAGCTTCTCAAGCCGAAGATCGCGATCCTCGACGAAACCGACTCCGGTCTCGACGTGGACGCGCTGCGCGTGGTCAGCGAGGGCGTCAACCGGGTCCGCGACAACGGCGACACCGGCGTGCTGCTGATCACCCACTACACCCGGATCCTGCGCTACATCAAGCCGGACTTCGTGCACGTCTTCGTGGCCGGCCGGATCGTCGAGCAGGGCGGCCCGGAGCTGGCCGACAAGCTTGAGGCCGAGGGCTACGAGCGGTACGCCGCCGGGGCCGGCACGGCCAAGGCCTGAGCGGGAGAGGCGCTGCCGAGATGACCAGCATCGCGATCCCTTCGGGGATGCCGCAGTACGACGACGTGCCGCGTTTCGACGTGGCCCGGGTGCGCGCCGACTTCCCGATCCTCGGTCGGGAGATCAACGGGCACCCGCTGGTCTACCTCGACAGCGCCAACACCTCGCACAAACCGCGTCAGGTGCTCGACGTGCTCGACGAGCACTACGCGCGGCACAACGCCAACGTGTCGCGCTCGGTGCACACCCTGGGCACCGAGGCCACCGAGGCGTACGAGGGGGCGCGGGCGAAGGTCGCCGCGTTCATCAACGCGCCGAGCACCGACGAGGTGGTGTTCACGAAGAACTCCACCGAGGCGATCAACATCGTGGCGTACGCCTTCTCGAACGCCTCGCTGCGCCCGGACGCCGACAGTCGTTTCCGGCTCGGTCCGGGTGACGAGGTGGTGATCTCCGAGATGGAGCACCACTCGAACATCGTCCCGTGGCAGCTGCTCTGCGAGCGGACCGGCGCGACCCTGCGCTGGTTCCCGGTCACCGACCAGGGGCGGCTGGACGAGTCGGGCCTGGAGGATCTGGTCACCGAACGGACGAAGATCGTCTCGCTGGTGCACATGTCCAACATCCTCGGCACGGTCAACGCCACCTCCCGGATCACCGCGCGGGTCCGCGAGGTGGGCGCGCTGCTGTTGCTGGACTGCTCGCAGTCGGTGCCGCACCTGCCCATCGACGTGGTCGACCTGGACGCCGACTACATCGTCTTCACCGGCCACAAGATGTGCGGTCCGACCGGCATCGGCGTGCTCTGGGGTCGGGGTGAGTTGCTGGCGGCCATGCCGCCGGTCTTCGGCGGCGGCTCGATGATCGAGACGGTCACCATGGCCCGCTCGACGTTCGCGGCGCCACCGGCCCGCTTCGAGGCGGGCACCCCGCCGATCGCCGAGGCGGTCGCGCTCGGTGCGGCGGTCGACTACCTGACCGGCATCGGGATGCAGGCCATCCAGTGGCACGAGAAGGAGCTGACGGCGTACGCGCTGGAGGCTCTCGGGTCGGTGCCGGACCTGCGGATCTTCGGCCCGACCGTGCCGGTGGGCCGGGGCGGCACCATCTCGTTCGCGCTGGGTGACGTGCACCCGCACGACGTGGGTCAGGTGCTCGACTCGCTCGGCGTGCAGGTGCGGGTGGGCCACCACTGTGCCAAGCCGGTGTGCAGCCGGTTCGGCGTCCCGGCCATGACCCGGGCCTCGTTCTACCTCTACACCACCACCGAGGAGATCGACGCTCTGGTGGCCGGTCTGGAGCAGGTGCGGAAGGTGTTCGACTGATGCAGCTCGACCAGCTCTACCAGGAGATCATCCTGGACCACTACAAGCGCCCGCACGGGCGTGGCCTCCGCGACGCCGACGACTCGGGTGACCGGGTCGCGGAGGCGCACCACGTCAACCCCACCTGCGGTGACGAGGTCACCGTCCGGGTGGCCACCGACGGCACGGTGCTGCACGACATCTCGTACGACGGGATGGGCTGCTCGATCAGCCAGGCCTCGGCGAGCGTGCTGCACGAACTGCTGCGCGGTCGCGGCGCCGGGGAAGCATTCGAGGTGCACGAGGCGTTCGTGGAGTTGATGTCCGGACGTGGCCAGGTCACGCCGGACGAGGACGTGCTCGGTGACGGGGTTGCTTTCGCGGGCGTGGCCCGTTACCCCGCCCGGGTCAAGTGCGCGCTGCTGCCGTGGATGGCGTTCAAGGACGCCGCGGCACGCGCCGGTGTGGGCGTGAGCCCGGAGGTGAAGGCGTGAGCCAGCAGCGAGCGAAGGACACCGTGGTGCCCGGTGGCATCACGAAGCGATGCGGAGGGACGGCATGAGCGAGAACACCGCTACTGAGGCGACGCCGGAGGCCGGTGACACCACCGTGGTGCCGCAGACCGACGCCGCGACGACCGATGGCACCGGTGACGCCGTCGCCCCTGCGGGCGGCGTCAGCAAGGCCATGATCGCCGACATCGAGGAGGCGATGAAGGACGTCGTCGACCCGGAGCTCGGCATCAACGTGGTCGACCTGGGCCTGGTGTACGGCGTCCACGTCGACGACGAGAACGTCGCCACCCTGGACATGACGCTCACCTCGGCGGCCTGCCCGCTGACCGACGTCATCGAGGACCAGACCCGGCAGGCGCTGACCACCGGCCCCGGCGGGGGCCTGGTCAACGACATCCGGATCAACTGGGTGTGGCTCCCGCCGTGGGGCCCGGACAAGATCACTGACGAGGGTCGGGACCAGCTCCGTTCCCTCGGCTTCAACGTCTGACCCGACTCCGTTCCACCTGTGTCGAGCGCGGTGCCCGTTCTGGGCGCCGCGCTCGATCTGTTTGATGCCGACGTGAATCAGTAGTGGAACGGATCGTTCCGGTCTGCTAGTCTGATTGCAGAACGGAGCGGAACATTCCGTTCTCGGGGCGAGCGGAGTCGCTCACCTGATCGGTCGGCGGAGAGGGTCGGGACAATGGGTGACTTGGCAGCTGGACAGTGGCGGATCGTGCTCGACGAGGCGCACAAGGCGCTCCAAACGACCGTCGAGGGAATCCCGGCCGACGCCTGGGACCTGCCCACCCCGTGCGAGCGGTGGACGGTCACCCAGGTGCTCCAGCACGCGACCGGCGACCAGATCGCCTTCGCGGCGGCGATCGTCGGCGGGGCGGGGCCGACGGAGGACCCGTTCGCGCCCACCGGTCGGATCGAGGGTGACAAGCTGATCGGACTGCGCGCCGCCCTCGACGCGTCCGCCCGCGCCTGGGCGGGCGTCGCCGACGACGACCCGCAGGTACGGACCCCGCTGCCCCTGGGTCCGCTGCCGGCCCAGGTGGGTGCCGTCGCGTGCGCCCTCGACGCGGCGGTGCACGCCTGGGACATCGCAGTGGCCACCGGTCAGCCGTCCCCGCTCCACGACGACCTGGCCCGCCCCCTGCTGGAGGTCGCCCGGCAGATCGTCGAGCCGTTGCGGAACTACGGCGCGTACGCCCCGGCGCTCGACGCCGGTGCGGAGGCCGACGACGTCAGCGCCCTGCTCGCCTACCTCGGCCGCGATCCCCAGTGGCCCGGAGTGCGGCTCTGATCGGTCGGTTGGCCCCCCCCGCCCCGCGCAAGATCGCGCTCGATCATTGATGTAGTGGCCTCGGCGCCTCGCCGAGGCCACTACTTCCTGGTTCGAGCACGATCTTGGCGGCGGATGCCCCCCGAACGCCGCTCCCGGTCCGGTCGGGGGCGGTGTTCGTCGTCAAGATCCGCGCAGTATCGGGGGTGTTGCTGCCTGTGGCGTGTCGGAGGCAGCAACATCGGGGAAGTTGCGTAGATCTTGCCGCGGGGCGCGGGGCCGCGGGGCCGCGGGGGCGCGGGGCGCCGGAAATTCGGTGGCGGGGGCGCGGGTTCGGCGCGGAGGATGCGCGTGTGACTGAGGTGTACCCGATGCAGGTCCCTGTCCGTGCGGCGACTGCCGTGCGTCGACAGCGGCCGTTCCGGGGACGAGCCTCGATCCGGCACCGACGTCCGTGACCGGGGCGTTCCTCGCCGGTCTCGTGGCCGGCTACGGCGTCGCCATTCCCGTCGGCGCGATCGCGATTCTCATTCTGGGGCTCAGCGCCCGTACCTCGTTTCGGGTGGGTGCGGCCGCGGCGCTCGCGGTGGCGACTGCCGACGGGCTCTACGCGGCGGTGGCCGTGCTCGGCGGCGCCGGCCTGGCCGGGATCATCGCGCCGGTCGCCGGGCCGCTGCGGGTGGTCGCCGCCGTGGTCCTGCTGGGTCTCGCCGCGCACGGCCTCTGGCGGACGTGGTCCGCGCACCGCTCACGGCGTCCGGTGACGGCGCGTGTCGGTCGGGGCATGGGCACTCCGGGGCGGGCATACGCGGCGTTGCTCGGGCTGACCCTGTTGAACCCGACAACGGTGCTCTACTTCGCCGCGCTGGTGCTCGGCCGCCGGGACACCGCCGATGAGGACGCGGTCTCCGCGGCGCTGTTCGTGGTGGGGGTGCTGTTGGCGTCCGCGAGTTGGCAACTGCTCATCGCGGGTGGCGGCACCGTGGTCGGTCAGGCACTGACCGGGCCGCGCGGCCGACTGGTCACCGGCCTGGTCTCCAGCGCGCTCATCGCCGCGCTGGCGGTGGCCGCGCTGCTGCCAGGCTGAACGATCACCGCCCGACCGCGCCGGCCGCCTGGCCGGACCGGGCCATGACCGCGCCGAACCGCCTGGCCGGGTCGCCTGGCCCCGCTGGGTCGCCTGGCCGGACCAGGCCACCTGACCGCGCAGGGTCGCCCGACCCCGCAGGGTCGCCGGGCCGGGCCGCCTGGCCGGGCCGGGGCTCGCGTGCCGCCCGGGGGTCCGGGCGGGTTCGCTGTGCCGTACGGTCGGGCGGTGACCAGTCGACCCGCAGCCGGCGGAGGCCGGTGGGTCGAGGTCGACCCGGCCCGCGTCGGCCGCTGGGTCGAGGGCTTCGCCGACCGGCACGGCCCGCCCACCACCAGCGCGCCGGAGTACGGCCTGCTGCTCGCCGCCCCGGACGGGGCAACCGCCGAGCTGTACGCCCCACCGGGTGCACCGGCCAGCGTGGACGTGGCCGGGTTCGTGGCCGCCGCTGTCATGCCCCGCCGGATCGGCCTGCTGCTGGCCCGCAAGGGCGCGGTGGCGCTCGGGGTGGCCGAGGGAGCCGACCTCGTCGTCTCCAAGGTGGACACCCGGTACGTGCAGGGGCGCACCGCCGCTGGGGGGTGGTCGCAGCACCGGTTCGCCCGCCGACGCGACAACCAGGCGAAGGCGGCGCTGGGCGATGCGGCGGACTTGGCCGTACGGCTGCTGTTGCCGGAGGCGGCGACGCTCGTCGCGCTGGTCTGCGGCGGTGACCGGCGGGCGGTGGACGGGGTGCTGGCCGACCGGCGGTTGGCCCCGCTCGTGCCGTTGCGCGCGGAGCGGCTGCTCGACGTTCCGGAGCCTCGGCACGCGGTGCTGGTCGCGGCGGTGAGCGCGGCCCGGGCGGTACGGATCCTGGTGCGCGATCCCGACTGACCTCGGGTGATCCCCGGCGTCACCCGGGGGAGACGACCGCCACCCAAAACGGGGTTCCCGGCGTGCTGCCCGGCTGGCGGTTGGAGGATGGGCGCGTGGAGTTTCTGGTTGACATGGTGACGACGGTGCCGCAGGGAACCTCGGAGGACGGGGTGGCCGACATGCGCGCGCGTGAGGCGGCGCGCTCGGCCGAGCTGACGGCCCAGGGCAGTCTCCTGCGGCTGTGGCGGCCGCCGCTGGCGCCGGGGGAGTGGCGTACCTGGGGGCTGTTCCAGGCCGCCGACGCCGATGAGCTGGAAGCCGTGCTCGCGTCGATGCCGCTGCGCGCCTGGCGGCGCGAGACCGTGACGCCGTTGACGCCGCATCCGAACGACCCGGGTCAGCCGTCTCGCTGAGCCGGCAAGGGCACGGCGGCTCGACAGGCACGACATGGGACACGTCCGTCAGCAGGGAGATCATCATGTCCGAGGCGCAGATTCTGCGTACCGTCCTCGACCGGTGGAAGTCGGCGGTCGACGCCCACGAGCCCGAGCGCGTCGCGGCGTGCTTCACCGATGACGCGATCTTCCAGGGGTTGCACCCGTACACGGTTGGTCGTGCCGGTGTCGCCGCGTACTACGCCGGGCAGCCGATCGGCCTGACCGCCGCGTACGACATCCGGGAGATCCGCCGTCTCGCCGACGACGTGGTCCTCGGCTACCTGGAGGTGGAGTTCGGCTTCACCGACCGGCCGGCCCTGACCGTCAACCTCGGCGTACTCCTGCGGCGGGTCGACGACGACTGGCTCATCGGCCACTACCAGGTCTCCCGGCTCACCTGACCCGGCAGCTCCGGTGGGGATGGCGATCGTGGCAGGCCCACGGAGGAGCCTGCCACGATCGCCCGAAGAGGTCAGAGCTGGTCAGAGCTGGTCGGTGCCGAAGGTGTCGCAGGTCTTCGGGTCGCCGCGGTCGTAGCCCTGGGTGAACCAGCGCTTGCGCTGCTCGGACGTGCCGTGGGTGAACTGGTCCGGGTTGACCCGCCCGCCGGAGCGCTCCTGGATGCTGTCGTCGCCGATCGCCTCGGCAGCCTGCACGGCCTCGCTGATGTCGGCCTCGGTGATGGACTTGAACAGCGGTTCCTGGCCGGTCTTGTCCTTGCTCTCGGTGGCGTGCTTGGCCCAGGCGCCGGCGTAGCAGTCCGCCTGCAACTCCAGCCGTACGGAGGCGGAGCGGGGGCCGCTCTGGTCGCCCTGGCCGGCCTTGGCGTTGGTGCCGAGCAGGTTCTGGATGTGGTGCCCGTACTCGTGGGCGAGCACGTAGGGCTGGGCGAACTCGCCCTTGGCGCCGAACCGGGAGGCCAGCTCGTCGTAGAAGCTCAGGTCGATGTACACCTGCTTGTCGGCGGGGCAGTAGAACGGGCCGACGCCCGAGTCGGCCTGCCCGCAGCCGGTGTTCACGGCGGCCTGGAAGAAGTTGGTGTCGGTCGCCTCGTACTGTCCCTTGCCCAGCTCCGGGTACGCCTTTTGCCAGTAGGCCTGGATGCTGTTGACGTAGAGCGCGTTGCGGCAGCGCGCGTCGTCGAGACGTTCGGGGTTGTCGCGGGAGCACAGTTGCTCCAGGTCGGTGCCGCCGGCCTGACCGCCCTCGTCGCCGTTGGTCATGGCGTTGAGGCCGAAGCCGCCGCCGAGCAGCGCGACGAGCACGGCCACCACGATGCCGATGATGCCGCCCCGACCGCCGCCACCGGGGATCGGGATGCCGAAGCCGCCGCCGGATCCGCCACCGCGGCCCACGTCGTTGACCTGGGAGGTGTCGATTTCGGCCCGCTCGTTGAGTTCCATGGTGACCCCGATCGCCGTATGCCGGTGATTGTCTGTTGTGTGTCGTTTCGTCTATCGAGTGCCGGACGGGGTCCGGACAGGCGTTCGGTACCCGATGATCTTGATCGGTAATCCGGGCAGGCCGTTCGGCGGCGCCCGGTACACTTGTCAGGTGCTGCGCTGCGAAGGCTGAACCGCCCCGCGCCGTCGGGCCCCTTGAGCCCGCCGGCCGTTTCGCGTGCCCCGAGTCAGCCTTCCGAACCCCGAGAGCGAGCCCGCAAACATGATCACTGCCACCGGCCTGGAACTGCGTGCCGGTTCCCGGATCCTGCTCTCCGACACCACGCTGCGCGTGCAGCCCGGTGATCGGATCGGCCTGGTCGGTCGCAACGGCGCCGGCAAGACCACCACGCTGAAGGTGCTCGCCGGCGAGGGGCAGCCCTACGGCGGCCAGATCGACCAGCGCAGCGCCATCGGCTACCTGCCGCAGGACCCGCGCACCGGTGACCTGGAGGTCACCGGCCGCGACCGGGTGCTCTCGGCGCGCGGGCTGGACGTGCTGATGGCGCAGATGCAGGAGGTCGAGGCCCGCCTCGCCGAGGACGCCAACGACAAACTGGTCCGTCGGTACGGCGCGCTGGAGGACCAGTTCGCCGCCCTCGGCGGGTACGCGGCCGAGGCTGAGGCCGCGCGGATCTGCGCCAACCTCGGCCTACCGGACCGGGCGCTCGCGCAGACCATCGGCACCCTCTCCGGCGGTCAGCGTCGGCGCATCGAGCTGGCCCGGATCCTGTTCCGGGACGCGGGCGAGAACGGCGGCGGCATCCTGCTGCTCGACGAGCCCACCAACCACCTCGACGCCGACTCGATCACCTGGTTGCGGGGCTTCCTCGCCAACCACAAGGGCGGTCTGATCGTGATCTCCCACGACGGCGCGCTGCTGGAGTCGGTGGTCAACAAGGTCTGGTTCCTCGACGCCACCCGGTCGGTCATCGACGTGTACAACCTGGGTTGGAAGGCGTACCTGGAGGCGCGCGAGACCGACGAGCGGCGCCGCCGTCGGGAGCGGGCCAACGCGGAGAAGAAGGCCGGTGCGCTGATGGCGCAGGCCGACAAGATGCGGGCCAAGGCCACCAAGACCGTGGCCGCGCAGAACATGGCCCGTCGCGCCGAGAAGCTGATCTCCGGTCTGGAGGAGGTGCGCGTCGCCGACCGGGTCGCCAAGGTGCGTTTCCCCAGCCCCGCGCCGTGCGGCAAGACCCCGCTCACGGCGACCGGCCTCTCCAAGTCGTACGGCTCGCTGGAGATCTTCACCGACGTCAACGTGGCGGTGGACCGGGGCTCCCGGGTGGCCATCCTCGGGCTCAACGGCGCCGGCAAGACGACCCTGCTGCGGATGCTCGGCGGTCTGCTCAGCCCGGACACCGGCGAGGTGCACGCCGGGCACGGCCTGCGGCTGGGTTACTACGCCCAGGAGCACGAGACGCTGGACGTGGAGCGGACGGTGCTGGAGAACATGCGCGCCGCCGCCGTCGAGCAGTCCGACACCGACCTGCGCAAGATCCTTGGCGCGTTCCTCTTCTCCGGTGACGACGTCAACAAGCCGGCTGGCGTGCTCTCCGGTGGCGAGAAGACCCGGCTGGCCCTGTCCACCCTGGTCTGTTCCGGCGCCAACGTGCTGTTGCTCGACGAGCCGACGAACAACCTCGACCCGGTCAGCCGGGAGCAGGTGCTCGACGCCATCGCCAACTACCCCGGCGCGATCGTCCTGGTCACCCACGACCCGGGTGCGGTGCTGGCGCTCAAGCCGGACCGGGCCATCCTGCTGCCCGACGGTGACGAGGACGCCTGGAGCGACGATCTGCTCGAACTGGTCGAGCTGGCCTGACCCGAGACGGCTCGGCCCGTTCCCAGGCCTGGCCCGCTCGCAGTCTTGGCCCGCTCTCAGCCGAGCAGGTCGACCAGTCGGCCGAGTACGCCGGAGCTGATCAGGATCACCAGCCCGATGGCGATGAAGATCGCCGGCACCAGCCAGGCGCCGGCACGTTCGACCACCCGGACCACCCTCCGGTGCCCGCCCAGCCAGGCCCCGGCCACGCACCACAGGGCAATCAGCAGCACGAACACCAGCAGGAACACCGCACTGTCGGCCACCCCGAGGGCCCGGAAGACGGGTACGTAGACCGCGACGTTGTCGGCGCCGTTCGCGATCGTCACCCCGGCCACGCCGAGCGCCCCGGTGACGACCGCAGGCGTCTCGTCGTCGCCCGAACTCCGCAGCGCGCGTACGCCGAGCGCGATCGGCAGCAGGCCGAGCAACCCCGTCCACGGGTCGGGCACCACCAGGAGCCCACCCGCGATCACCGCGCTGGCCAACGCGAGCGCACCGATGCCGAGGTATTGTCCGGCGACAATTTCCCAGGTGCGGGGTCGACCGGTGGTGCGGGCCGCGACGAAGAACAGCGTCAGGATGACGATGTCGTCGACGTCGGTGGCGGCGAAGACCACGGCCGCCGCGCCCGCGGTGCTGAGCAGGTCGATCACGGACCGAAGGGTACGGGTCGTCGGCAGCCGCCAGCTCGCAGCGGTCGTACGCCCGGACGCCGCGGCGGCTCGATCGCCAGGATCACTCTATCGGGAAGCTGACATTGCATAGCGTGTCGGTTGGCGAAGAGTTGATATCTGGCGCATGATCGTTCGAGGCGGTCTAATAGGTGGGACCGTATCCGAACCGCACAGTCTGGGACGTGAGGACACAGCATGGCAGCCACTGGCACAGCCACCAGCACTGAGAAGGGTCGCCGGATCGTCGGAGCCGAGCGTCAGACGCTCGCCAAGGACCTGGTAAAGCGGTACACCTCGGGGGAGAGCATCCGCGCGTTGGCGGCCTCGACCGGCCGTTCGTACGGGTTCATCCACCGAGTGCTCACCGAGTCCGGCGTGCAGCTGCGTCAGCGCGGTGGTGCCCGGCGCCGCAAGAAGGCGTGACCCGCCCCTCAGCGTCGTCCACCAGCGCCGCGCCCCGGGACGTCCGGTGACCGCCGAGGCGACCGGGGTTCGGCTGACTTGCGACGGGCCGGTCGCCACGGTGACGTTGTGCCGGCCCGACGTGCTCAATGCCCAGACGCCCGCGATGTGGCGCGCGATGAGCGACTTCTCCCGTGACCTGCCCGGCGACGTGCGGGTGGTGGTGGTCCGCGGTGAGGGCCGGGCGTTCTCGGCCGGCCTCGACCTCGCGGTGGCTGGCGCCTCCGGTCCGGGGTCGTTCGCCGAGTTGGCCACGCTGCCCGAGCAGGAGTGCGCGGAGCGCATCGCGGAGTTCCAGGCCGGTTTCACCTGGCTGCACCGCCCGGATGTCGTCTCCGTAGCGGCCGTGCAGGGCCATGCGATCGGTGCCGGCTTCCAGCTCGCGCTCGCCTGTGACCTGCGTGTGCTGTCCACCGACGCGAAGCTGTCGATGGCCGAGGTGACGCTTGGCCTGGTGCCCGACCTGGCCGGCACGAAGCGCCTCGTCGAGTTGGTCGGCTACGCCCGGGCGTTGGAGATCTGCGCGACCGGCCGCCGGTTGGACGCCGCCGAGGCGGACCGGATCGGGCTGGCCACCCTGGTCGTGCCCCCGGCCGAGCTGGACGGCGCGGTGCGGGACCTGACCGCCGGCCTGCTCTCCGGGGCCCGCGACGCGGTGGTGGAGATCAAGGCGCTGATCGCCGGTGCCGCCGGCCGGTCGCACGCCGACCAGCAGCGCGCCGAGCGGGAGGCGCAGACCCGTCGGCTGCGTGACCTCGCCGGCAGGGGAGAATAGTAAGGACCGCACGGGAAGATCCGGGTTACGACTGAGGTTGTCACACTCGTCGGGAGAATTGACCTGACGGTGCGGTCTGCCCGGCAACCCGGAGGTGAGCGATGTCCAACCCGATGTCCGGCGGTGGCATGGCCGGGTGGAGCATGCTCCGGTCGATGCGCAACCGCGACGAGGTCTCCACCCACCGGCTCAAGCGTGGGGTGGCCCGCCGCATCGTCGCCTTCGCCCACCCCTACCGGCGCGACATCGTGGTCTTCCTGGCCACCGTGGTGTTGGCCGCCATCATCGGCGTGGCCACTCCGGTGCTCGCCGGTGACGTGATCAACGCGATCAACCGGGGCGGCACCGAGGCCGGCCGGCTCGTGGTGCGGCTGGCCCTGTTCATCGCCGCGCTGGCGGTCGCCGACGCGTTGCTGTCGCTGGCCCAACGGTGGTATTCCGCCCGCATCGGCGAGGGCATCATCTTCAACCTACGCACCCGGGTCTACGACCACGTGCAGCGGATGCCGTTGCAGTTCTTCACCCGTACCCAGACCGGTGCCCTGGTCAGCAGGCTCAACAACGACGTGCTCGGCGCCCAGCGGGCGTTCACCTCCACCCTGTCCGGTGTGGTCAGCAACGTCATCCAGTTGGTGCTCACCGCGGCGGTGATGTTCACCCTCTCCTGGCAGATCACCGCACTCTCACTCGTGCTGCTGCCGATCTTCATCATTCCGGCGCGCCGGGTCGGTCGACGGCTGGCGGACATCACCCGCGAGGCGTACAACCTCGACGCCAAGATGAACGCGACAATGACCGAGCGGTTCGGGGTGGCCGGCGCGCTGCTGGTGAAGCTCTTCGGCCAGCCCGAGATCGAGGCCCGCCGGTTCGGCGACCGGGCCGAGCGGGTCCGCGACATCGGCATCCAGTCCGCGATGTACTCCCGCACGTTCTTCGTGGCGATGCTGCTGGTCGCCTCGCTGGCGCAGGCGCTGACCTACGGTCTCGGCGGCTGGCTCGCGGTGACCGGCGGCGTCAGCGCCGGCACGGTGGTGACGCTCGCGCTGCTGCTCACCCGCCTGTACGGGCCGCTCACCGCGCTCTCCAACGTCCGGGTGGACGTGATGAGCGCGCTGGTCTCCTTCGACCGGGTCTTCGAGGTGCTCGACCTCAAGCCGGGCATCGTGGAGAAGCCCGACGCGGTGCCGGTGCCCCGAGGCGCGGGCCGGGTCGACTTCCGGGACGTGCGATTCCGCTACCCGAGCGCCGCCGAGATCTCCCTCGCCTCCCTGGAGGAGGTCGCCACGCTCGACCGGACCGTCAACGAACCGGTCCTCAAGGGTGTCTCGTTCAGCGTCGAGCCGGGGCAGATGGTCGCGCTGGTCGGCCCGTCCGGGGCGGGCAAGTCGACCCTGTCGATGCTCATCTCCCGGATCTACGACGTCAGCGACGGGCAGGTGCTCGTCGGCGGCGTGGACGTACGCGACGCGACGCTCGCCTCGCTCCGGGACGAGATCGGTGTGGTCACTCAGGATTCGCACCTGTTCCACGAGACGATCGCCGAGAACCTTCGCTACGCCAAGCCGGACGCCACCGACGACGAGATCTGGGCCGCACTGGCCGGGGCGCAGGTGGCCGACCTGGTCCGGGCGCTACCCGACGGGCTGGACACCACCGTGGGGGAGCGCGGCTACCGGTTCTCCGGTGGTGAGAAGCAGCGCATCGCGATCGCGCGACTGCTGCTCAAGGCCCCGTCGATCGTGATCCTCGACGAGGCGACCGCACACCTGGATTCGGAGAGCGAGGCGGCGGTGCAGCGGGCGCTGTCGGTGGCGCTGGCCGGGCGTACCGCCCTGGTGATCGCGCACCGGCTCTCCACCGTGCGCGACGCCGACCAGATCCTGGTCCTCGACGGCGGGCGGATCGTCGAGCGGGGGCGGCACAACGAACTGGTCGCGGTCGGCGGGCTCTACGCCGAGCTGTACCGGACCCAGTTCGCGGTCGCCGACTCGCCCACCCCGTTCGTCGACGCGACCGGCCCCGAGCCGGTGGTCATGCCGCTGGGCACCTACCGTGCCGACGAGGTGCTCCCGCCCGCCGCCGCCAACTGACGGCAACCGGATCAAAGGGCCGGTAGCTCGGTCGCCGCCCGCAACTCGGCGAACGCCAGGCCCAGGGTGACCGGGGTGAAGTGCGCGTTCAGACCGCTGGGGTTGGGCAGCACCCACAGCCGGGCGCCGGCCAGCGACTCCGGCTGCGGCCCGAAGGTGGCTTTCGGCCGCTGAAAACCGATCCGGTACGCGGTCACCCCCACCACCGCCACCCAGCGCGGCCGGTACCGGGCCACCTTCTCGGTCAGGATCGCCGCACCGGCGAGGAGCTCCTCCGGGCTCAGCTCGTCCGCGCGGGCGCTGGCCCGGGCGGCCATGTTGGTGATGCCGAGCCCGAGCGCCGGCAGCTCGTCCTGTTCGCTGGGGTGCAGCAGCCGGGGGGTGAACCCGCCCCGGTGCAGGGCAGGCCAGAACCGGTTGCCGGGCCGGGCGAAGTGCCAGCCCGTCGCCGCCGACCACAGGCCCGGGTTGATGCCGACGAAGAGCACCGCCAGCCCCGGCGCGAGCACGTCGGGAATGGTCCGATCGGCGGCGGCCGCCAGCTCCGCCCGGGTGGGCCGGAGGTGCCGGATGCCGGAGGGGCGGACCGGGTCGGCCGTCACAGGCCGCGCAGCGCGCCGCCGTCGACCGGCAGGGTGATCCCGGTGAGGTAGCTCGCGGCGGGGGAGAGCACGAACGCGGCCACCCGACCGAACTCGGCGGGGTCGCCGAGGCGGCGCAGCGGGATGCTGGCCTCCGCGTCGGCGCGGGCGCGATCCGGGTCGCCGGTAGCGGCGAAGAGTTCCCGGTTGCGGTCGGTCATGATCCGGCCGGGCAGCAGCCCGACCACCCGGACCCCACGCGGGCCGTAGTCGTCGGCGATGTCCTTGGCCGCGCCGACCAGGCCGGGCCGGAGCCCGTTGGAGATGCCCAGGCCGGGCACCGGGCCACGGGCCGAGGTGGAGAGCACCAGCCCGATCGCGCCGCCCTCGGGCAATGCGGCGGCGATCGTGCGGACCGCGCGGACGGTGCCCAGGAAGATGGTTTCGAAGGAGAGCCGCCACTGGTCGTCGGTGATCGCCGCGGCGTTGCCCGCCGGTGGGCCGCCGACCGAGATCAGTGCGCCGTCGAGCCGGCCGAAGTGCTCCTGGGCGGCGGCGACGAGTTGCCCCGGGGTCTCCGGGTCGGTCAGGTCCGCGGTCAGTCCGACGGCGTGCTCCGGGCCACCCAACTGCTTCGCGGCGGCGGCCACCGCGTCCGGGTCCCGAGCCGAGAGCACCACCCGCGCGCCGTCGGCGACCAGGCTCTGCGCGGTCGCGTAACCCAGGCCGCGGGAGGCACCGGTGAGAACGTACACGCGGTCGGTCAGTCCGAGATCCATGAGTCCGATCCTGCCGCATCCGATACACCGTCGTCAGCAGGGGTGGATGCCCGTGGGGCGGGGCGCAGCAGGCGTACCCGGCCGGCGATCTGCACCGCGACGGCGCCGCCGGCGCGGCCCACCGCCGGTGCCCGGCGCGGACGTGGCGCCCGGCGCCCGTCGTAGCGCAGGCGTGCCTCCCGGACGGCCAACTCCTCGGCGGCCGCCGGGGGGAGCGCGTGCTGGTCGTGCAGCGCGCGGGCCAGGTCCCAGCCGTCGCGCAGTGATCCGGCGGTGGGTCGCCGGGCGGCCCAGTCGGCGAAGGTGGCCGACCACCTGGCACCGAGGCCGGCGGCGAGCAGTGGCCAGTGCCGGGCCACCTCGCCGGCCCGCTTGCGCAGCAGGGCCGCGCGGGTGGCGGCCAGCGGGCCCGGCGCGAACCCCGCCGGTGGCTCACCCCCGGCAACCAGCGCCGCGACCAGTTCGGCCTGCCGCTCGGCGAGCCCGGCGCGCGGCGTGGGCACCGAGTCGCCGTCGGGTGTGCCGGTCATGTGACGGCCGGGAAGCCCGCGGCGGCGGCCAGGGCGTCCAGTTCGGCGCGGAGTTCGGCGGCCGGCGGGTAGTGGCCGTCGCGTTCCAGCAGCAGCGCCGGCGGTCGCCGCCGGGCGCAGAGCGCGCCGACCAGCTCCAGCACCGCCGGCGGCACCGGGTCGGTGTGGGTGTCGTGGTAGAAACCGCCGTGCTCGGCGCCGCCGGCCACGTGGGCGTACGCGACGCGCTCCAGCGGCAGGCGGTCCAGCAACGTGAGCGGGTCGGCGCCCCGGTTGCGGGCGTTGGCGTGCACGTTGGCGACGTCCAGCAGCAGCAGCGCCCCGGTCCGGTCGAGGATCTCGGTGAGGAAGTCCGCCTCGTCCAGCTCGTCGTCGGGCCAGTCGACCAACGCGGCGATCGGCTCCAGTGCGATCGGCACCGGAAGCTCGGCCTGGGCCCGCGCCACGTTGGCGCAGACCGCGTCGACGGCTTCCCGGCTGCGCGGCAGCGGCAGCAGGTGGCCGGCCTCCAGGCCGCCGGCCCGGACGAACGCGATGTGCTCGCTGACCAGCGGGGCGTCCAGGCGTTGCGCCACCGCGGCCAGGTGGGCGACCCGGGCCGGGTCGACCGGCTCGGCGCCGCCGAGGGAGAGCCGCACCCCGTGCGGTACGACGGTCACCGCGCGTTCCCGCAGCTGCGTCAGGCCGGGCGGGAGCGGCCCGGACGCGGGCACCCCCTCGGCCACCACCTCGACGAAACGCAGGCCGGGCAGTTCGGCCACGAAACCGGCGATCTCCGGACGCCAGCCGATGCCCACACCGGACGGGCCGGTCATCCGCCGCACCCGCCGCCGCCCCCGCACCCGCCGCCTCCACCGCCGCAGGAGCTGCCGCCGTCTCCACCGGAGCTGTCGCCTCCGCCGCCGGACGATCCGTCGGAGCCTCCCGTCCAACCGCCGCTGCCGGAGAGGGCCTGACGCTGGATCTCGGCCTGCTCGGCGAAGCCCGGGTCGAGCGCCCACAGCGAGGCGGTGCCGTACAGGGCCACGCCCATCGCCGCGCCGGCCGCTCCGTAGGTGGCGTAGGCGGGCGCGGAGGCCGGCGCGAGGTGGGTGTGTTCGCGGCGGACGGAGCGTAGGGCGGCTTGACCGGCCCGGGTGCGGACGGGCGCCCGGCCCAGCAACAGGGCCGCGCCCAGGAGCGCCGCCAGGGTGAGTAGCAGGTAACCCACGGGGCGACCACTGAACAGACCGGAGATCAGCCGGAGCACGCCGAGGCCGAGCAGGGCCCACAGAAACTGGTTCCAGAGTCGGGCGCGGGCGCGCTGCGTGTCGTTCGTCAGCAGCCCGCGCTGCTCCAGGCCGTTGCGGATCTGGTCCAGCGCGGTGCGGACCCGCTCGTCCTGTGGCAGGTCCCGGACCCGGGAGTGCTGGTGGGCGGCCCAGTGGATGGCCTGGTCCAGTGGGGTGAGCCCGGTCGGCGCGGCACCGACGGTGGTCAGCCGACGGTCCGGTCGCACGCCGACCGCGCCGCTGCCGCGCAGCCCGCCCAGCGCGGCGTGCACCGCGAGCTGGGGGCCACCGTTGAGGTACGCGACCTGCTGTGGTCCGAGTGGGTCGAGTGTGGTGTGCGCCGGGGCGGTCAGCAGGCGGATCCGGTAGTACGCCACGATCGCCACCAGCACGATGGCCGCCGCGACGTAGTACCGGAGGAAGGTCGGGCCGGAAATGCCCCAGGTGTCGCCGGACGCGGCGTGGACGATCATCGACTGCTCCTGTCACCGGAGGGATCGGCGGCCCCATTGTGGAGCAGCCTCGCCACGGTCGACAGCCCGGTGTCCATGCGGTCAGTGGCGGCGGACCGCCTCCTCGACCAAGTCGAGCACCGGGCCCAGGTCACCGGCCGGTCGGCCCATGGCCAGGTGCAGCACCAGGCCGTCGTAGGCCAGCTCCAGGAACTGGGCCAGCACGTCGATGGGTACGTCCTCGCGCAGTACCCCGGCGTCGCGTTGGCGGGCCAGCCGGTCGCGGGTCGCCTCCGCGATCGCGGCGGACCGTTCCGCCCACCGGCGAGCGAACGCCGGGTCGGTGCGCAGCCGCCGGGAGACCTCCAGTTGGCTGCCCAGCCAGCCGGTGGTGTCCGGCGAGACGGCGCGGGCGAGCAGGTCGCGCATCACCTGCACCAGACCGTTGCGGGCCACCGTCTCGACCATGGCGGCGGCGTCGTCCTCGGCGACGGCCAGGAACAGCGAGTCCTTGTCGCGGAAGTGGTGGAAGATCGCGCCACGCGACAGGCCGGTGGCCTCCTCGAGGCGGCGTACGGTCGCTCCCTCGTAGCCGAGCCGGGCGAAACACGCCCGCGCTGCGGCGAGGATCTCCTGCCGGCGCGCGTCGAGCTGGTCCTGGCTTACTCTGGGCACACGTCGATCGTTGCAGGTCACCCCGGGGCATGCAAACCGTACGTACGGCTTGGGACGTCGCCGATTACCATCGCCCGGTGACCCAGCCCCGCACCGTGCCCAACTCCCCGCTGACCGTGGCCACCGTCCAGGCCACCCCCACACCGGGCGACATCGCTGGCAACGCGGTCATCGCCGCCGACCTGATCCGCCGAGCCGGCGAGCGGGGCGCCCGGGTGGCCGTCCTGCCGGAGCTGTTCCTCTGCGCGTACCACCCGCCGGTCCTCGCCGCCGACCCGGCCGGCACGGACGTCGCGGCCGATCCGGCCGGGATGGTCGCGGACCCCCGGCTCGACCCGCTGCGCGCCGCGGCGCGGGAGGCCGGCGTGACCGCGCTGGTCGGCGCGGCCGTCCGGCACCCGGACGGCCGGCGGACCATCGCGGCGATGGTGGTCGACCACGCCGGCGAGGTGCGGGTCGGGTACGACAAGCAGCAGTTGTGGGGCGACGAACGGGAGCTGTTCGTTCCCGGCGAGCGGGGTGCCACGTTGCTCGTCGACGACTGGCGGCTCGGGCTCGGCATCTGCTACGACGGCTGTTTCCCCGAGCACGGCCGGGCCGCCGCCCTCGACGGCGCACACGCCTACCTGTGCCCCAGCGGATACCTGGCCGGCTCCGAGCACCGCCGGGATCTGTACTACGCCGCGCGTGCCCTCGACAACACCATGTACGTGGTCTTCGCCAACGCGGTCGGTGGCGTCGACCCGTGGCGGTTCAACGGCGGCGCGGCCATCTACGACCCCGAGGGGCGCGTGCTGGCTCGCGGGGCCGACGACGGCACGGCGGTGCTGGTGGCGACGCTGGATCCCGCAGTACTCGCGGCCACCCGGGCGGCCCACTCGATGCTCGTCGATCGGCTGTCGGACCAGGGCGGCCCGCGGCTGTCGATGGCTGGCTGAGCCCTTCGTCAGGTCGACACCCGCCGCATCTGTTGGCGGACACGTCGGTCCCGTAGGGTGCCCGAGTGCCACTGCTCCTGCTGGACCTGGACAACACCCTGCTGGATCGGGCCGGGCCGTTCCGCCGCTGGGGTGAGCGCTTCCTGGACAGCATCGGCGCGCCCCACACCGACATCGACTGGTTGGTCTCGATCGACGCAGACGGTCTGACCGACCGCTGGGACCTCGCCGACGCCATCCGGGACCGCTACGAGCTGCGCATTCCCTCGATCGATCTGGTGGAGGAGCTGCACGACGGGGTGGTGGCGCAGACCCGGCTCGACCCGCTGACCGCCTGCGCGCTGCGGATCGCCGACGACGCTGGCTGGGTGCCGGTGGTGGTCTGCAACGGCACCGTACGCGTCGAGGACGCCAAGATTCGCCAGACCGGCCTGGACCAGTACGTCGCGGACTGGGTGATCTCCGAGGAAGCCGGCGTCAGCAAACCGAATCCGAGGATCTTCGCGCTCGCCGCCCAGCGGGTCCGGATGCCGCTGCGGGGAGCGTGGGTGATCGGCGACAGCCCGGAGGCGGACATCGGTGGCGCGGCGGCCGTCGGGCTGCCCAGCGTCTGGCTGCACCGGGGGCGTACCTGGTCGGACGTCCGGTTCGCGCCGAGCCGCACCGTGGACGGGTTGATCGCCGCGGTCGCCACCGTCCTGGCCCGCTGAGGGGTTCCCACGCTGGTGGTCGCGCGTCCGAGCGGCCGTTCGGGTGGTGGCGCGGTAATTCGGTTGACCAGCCGCCGTGGTGGTACCAGCATTGTCCGCGCATGGTGCATCCCGGGCGTGTGCCCGGTCGAGGAGAGGGGGTCGGTCATGGCCGTCTTCGCAGGTCGCTTCCAGCCGCCTATCTCAGCCTCGACCAAGGGAACCTCACCACAGTGCGCAATCATGATCTTCCGGCGCTCGAGCGCCGTACCCGCGGCAAGAGCCGCTTTGACGACGACGAACCGCAGTTTCTGAAGCGCGGGCGGCCCACCGAGCCGCTCGCAGACCCGGACACCGAGCCCGACCCGGACACCGGCGAGCGCTGGTCGTCCTGGGACGACGCCGTGCACGGGCCGCAGCCGCACCCGGCGTGGCTGGTCACCGAGTTGGCCGCCAAGGACACCGAGCTGGGTGTGCTGAAGACCGGCAAGGAAGCGGACGTCCACCTGGTCCGTCGGGCGGTGCCCGACACCGACCGGTCCTGCCTGCTCGCGGTCAAGCGCTATCGCGATCCGGAGCACCGGTTGTTCCACCGCGATGCCGGCTACCTGGAGGGCCGTCGGGTGCGCCGGTCCCGGGAGAACCGGGCGATGGCCAGCCGGACGGCGTTCGGCCGGCAGATGATCGCCGGGCAGTGGGCGGCGGCCGAGTTCGCCGCGCTGAGCCGACTCTGGGAGATCGGCGCCGGGCACGACCGGATCGCCGTGCCGTACCCGGTGCAGTTGCGGGGCACCGAGCTGATGCTGGAGTTCGTCGGTGACGCCGAGTCGGGGGAGGCGGCGCCCCGGCTGGCCCAGCTGCGACCCGAGCCGGCCGAGCTGCGTGACCTGTGGGCTCAGTTGGTGGAGGCGCTGCGGGTGCTGGCTCGGGCCGGCTACGCGCACGGCGACCTCTCGCCGTACAACCTGCTCGTGCACCGGGGTCGGCTGGTCGTCATCGACCTGCCGCAGGTGGTCGACGTGGTGGCGAACCCACAGGGGCCGGAGTTCCTGGCCCGCGACGTGCGGGTGGTCGGCGCCTGGTTCGCGGCCCGGGGTCTCCCCGCCGAGCAGGTCGACCCCGCCATGGTGACCGCAGAACTCCTGCACGAGGCGGGCCTGCGCTAATCGGAGCGGGTCGGGCGGCCACACCGCCCGACCCCCTCCGGCGGCTATTGCAGGTAGCGCTCCACCTCGGGCTTGGGGCGTTCGCCCTGGGCGTCCGGGTCGCCGTGGCTTTCCCGGGCGGCCCGTCGGCGGCGCAGCAGGTCCCAGCACTGGTCGAGGGACTCTTCCAGGGCGCGCAGTCGCTCGCTGGCCTCGCCCTCGGTGCCCGACTCGTGGGCCTGGGCGTCGGCACGCAGCTTGTGTTCCTCGTCGACCAGCTCGGAGATCCGGTTCAGGATGGTCTTGTCGTCCATGCCACAGAGCCTGGCACAGGGTGCCGGGCATCGCCCGGATTCGGTGGTACCGGTGCGTCCCGGGTCACTGACCCGCACCGGCCAGCCGACGCCGCCCGCGTCGTGTCGATGCCGCGGTCGGGGCGGTGACACGCGGCCGTTCCGCCCGTCGCGCTGGTTCCTCCACCCGCCCGGCGCGGTGTCGTGCCTGAGTATCCTTTCAGGATTTGATCAAGCGACAAACATCGACGGATGTACGTGCGCTTAGATGGAAATTGCGCCGTCCGCAAGTCTGGAGGTGCCCCTCGTTTGGTGAGATGCTTCCGTCGGCCCAGAAGGTGAAAGTTTCATCAACCTGCCCGACCGAAGTGGACCGCTGCGGTCGCCGGGACGACGAGGAGACGTGGTTCGATGTCGCAGGTGTCCGAGGCGCGCCCCGCCAGCGTCAACACCGAGCCCCGGACGATCCCGTTACGACGCGCGCTGCCGGCACTGGTTCGCGATCCGCTGGGCGCGCTCGTCGACTTCGCGCAGGACGCCGACGGCGACGTCATCCGGCTGAATCTCGGCTCGTTCCGCCCCTACCTCGTCAGCCATCCTGAGCATCTGCAACGCGTCCTGCGGGACAACGTTGCCAACTACACCCGGGACGGCGACGGGTTGCTCTGGCGACCCGTGCGTCGGATCGTCGGTGACGCCATCCTGGTCGCCGAGGGTGAGATCTGGGAGTCCAGTCGGGGCGCCCTGCAACCGTTGTTCACCGCCAAGCGGGCCGAGACGCTCGTCGACAGGATGGCTGAGGCGATCAACGAGGCGGTCGACGAGTGGCTCGAACCGGCCCGCGCCGGTCGCCCGATCGACGGCGGCGCCGAGCTGACCCGGATCGTCCTGCGCACCACCATGCGGGTGCTCTTCGCCGACCGGATCTCGGTCCCCGACGCCCTGCGGATCAGCGCCGCGCTGGACACCGTCACCACCGCGATGCTCCCCCGACTCCTGATGCCCGCCGTGCCGTACGCGGTGCCGATGCCCGGCGACCGGCGCTTCCGCGAGGCGGTGCGCACCATCGACGAGGTGGTGCTTCCGATCATCCGGGAGGCCCGGGCCCGCCCCACCGACGGCGACGACATCATCTCCACCCTCTGCCGGCCGCGCGCCGACGGCAGCGAACCCGACGAGTACGCGATCCGCGGCGACGTGGTCGCGATGTTCTCCACCGCCACCGAGACCACCATCGCCCTGCTCTCCTGGCTCTGGCCGGTGCTGGCGTCGCGGCCCGACGTGGCCGAGCGGATGACCGACGAGATCGAGCAGGTGGTCGGCGCCGAACGGGTCGGCCGCGAGCACCTGCCCCAGCTGCGCTACGGCCGGATGGTGCTCGACGAGATGCTGCGGCTCTACCCGGCCGGCTGGATGATCCCGCGCACCGCGGTCGGCGACGACGTGCTGGGCGGGGTGCGGATCAAGGCCGGCGGCACCGTCCTGGTCAGCCCGTACGTCACCCAGCGGATGTCGACGTTCTGGACCGACCCGACGCTCTTCGACCCGGAGCGGTTCGCCCCGGAGCTGCCCCGGCGGCGCTACCGCTACTCGTACTTCCCGTTCGGCGGCGGCCCGCACCAGTGCCTCGGGCAGTACCTGTTCCTGCTGGAGGCCCAGCTCATCGTCAGCACCGTGCTGAGCCGTTACCGCTTCCGACTGCGCGAACCGGTCGACCTCACCCCCCGGATGGGCGCCTCGCTGCAACCCAAGCAGCGGGCCGAGCTCATCCTCACCCCGGTCGAGCGCCCGGCCGCATCGTGACCGAGGCCCCGCGACCGGCGCGGGCCGGTCAGGACGCGGTCGCCGAGCAGGGCCGGGTGTGCGCACTCGCCGTGCGGGGCGTACGCGACCTGCAGGATGTCACCGCCGCCCACCCGGAGCTGTTCGACGCCGCGCCGTTCGACGCGGCGCTGCTCAGCTCGGTGGCCACCGCCATCGCCTTCACCGCGCCGTGGCACACCGCCGCGGAGCTGCGGATCACCACCCGTACCCTGCTCTGGGTCTTCGCCGCCGACTGGCAGGTCGACTACCTCGCGCGGTCCGTCGACGACGTCCGGGAGGTGGTGACCGACTGCCTCGCGGTGGCCGACGGCGCGGCGCCGCCGCCGGGGCGACACCTGGCTCGACTGCTGGCCGACCTGCGCGACGAGCTGACCACCGTGCCGGCGTTCGTCCGGCTGCGGCCGCTCTGGCGTGAGGAACTGGCCCGGATGCTCGCCGCCGTGGCCCGGGAGTGGGACTGGAAGCACCTGCCGACCGACCCGACCACCGGGCGGCGACTGCCGGACCTGGACCGCTACCTGGACAACGCCGACAACCTCGCCTGCTCCTTCGTCAACGTCACCCACTGGATCGCCACCGGCGACGAGAAGACCCTCGCCCAGCTGACCGACCTGCTCGACGCCGGTCGTGGCGTGCAGCGCGTACTGCGGTTGGTCAACGATCTGGCCACCCACGGTCGGGACGCCGAGTGGGGCGACCTGAACGCCCTCCTGCTGGTCGACGACCCGGCGCAGGTGCACGACCGGCTGGCCGAGTTGACCGCCCGGTGCCGGGGCGACCTGGCCGCCCTCGCCGAGCGGTGCCCCCGCCAGGCGGACTACCTCAACCGGCAGATCTCCTTCACCGGCGGCTTCTACCAACTGTCGGACTTCTGGGGGGCGCGCGATGAGTGACCGTGGCACCCGGGTGCTGGCCGGCGCGGCGACCGCCGCCGACCCGGCCGCCGACGCCGCCCGCGAGTTGATCGCCGGCCTGGCGCTGCGACCGTGGGGGCAGGTCGCCCCGTCGGTGTACGAGAGCGGCCGGCTCGTCGCCGGTGCGGCCTGGCTGCCGGGACACCACCAGCGGATCGGGTTCCTGCTGCGCGAGCAGCGCCCGGACGGCGCGTGGGGCCCACCCGAGGGGTACGCCCTGGTGCCCACGCTCAGCGCCACCGACGCTCTGCTCGCGGCGCTGGCCGACGGCGGTTGGGCCGGTGTGGACCTGCTCGCCCCGGTGGCACGCGGCCTGGACGCGCTCACCGGCCGGCTGCTCGCCACACACGCGCGGGCGTTGCCGGACACCCCGGCGCTGGACCTCATCGTCCCCGCGCTTGTCGAGTCGATCAACGGCCGGTTGACCCGGCTGGACGAGGCGACCGCCGAGCGGCTGCCGCGCCCGCCGCTGACGCTGCCCCCGGGGCTCGGGTCCGACCGGCTGCGCGCGGTACGCGCCGCGGTGGCCGCCGGGGCGGCGCTGCCGACGAAGCTGGCCCACTTCTACGAGGTGCTGGATGCGACACCGGCCGACGCCGGACCGACCCTGACCGCGGTCGGCGCGTCGCCCGCGGCGACCGCCACCTGGCTGACCGCCGCCGGTCCGGACGCCAGCCCCACCGCCCACGACTTCCTGCGGGAGCTGATCCGCGAGGCGGACGGGCCGGTGCCCTGCCCGACCCCGATCACCGTGTTCGAGCGGGCCTGGGTGCTCAGCGGGCTGCGCCGCGCCGGTATCGCGGTCAATCCGCCGGCGACCGTGCTGCGCACCCTGGCCGCCGCCACCGGCGCCGAGGGCATCGCCACCGGCGAGGGCCTGCCGACCGACGCCGACACCACCTCGGTCACGCTGGACGCGCTGGCCCGGCTTGGCCGTCCGGCGGACCCGGCGAGCCTGTGGGCGTACGAGACGGCGGACGGCTTCTGCACCTGGCCGGGGAGCGAGGACGGCTTCTCGGTCACCACCAACGCGCACGTGCTGGACGCGTTCGGCCAGCACGTGACCGCACACCCCGACGCGGACGCCCGGTACCACCGGACGGTCGAGCGGCTCAGCGCCGTGCTGCCGGCACACCAGCTCGCCGGCGGCCCCTGGGAGGACCGGTGGCACGCCTCGCCGTACTACGCCACCGCCTGTTGCGTGTTGGCACTGGCCGAGTTCGGGCGGGGCGCGTCCGCCGCCGAGGCGGTGGACCGGGCAGCCGGCTGGGTGTTGAACAGCCAGCGCGCGGACGGCTCGTGGGGGCGCTGGGACGGCACCGCCGAGGAGACCGCCTACGCCCTCCAGGTGCTGCTGGCGGTGCCGACGACGGTGCCACGGGTCGACGACGCCATCGCTCGTGGGCACGCCTACCTGCACGAATCCGTCAGTCGGGAGCACCCTCCACTGTGGTACGGCAAGGAGCTGTACTGTCCGACCGTCATCGTTCGCGCCGCTGTGCTCGCCGCCTGCCGGCTGGCCGGCCTGCGTGCCGCCGGCGTAGACCGATCGGTGGTGGATTGCGGTTACCAGATAACAAAAACAGCAACTTGAGGGGTTGTGTGGACACTGCTAGCGTACGCAGAGCCTCAGCCCCGGATGCCCCGCTTCGGTGGGACGTCGCCCCCTCTGATCATTCGTTGATGCGCTGAGTCAACGCCCGGCCTGGGACGGTTCAATGCGTTCTCGCGGTACGAGTATCCGCACCAAGGTTGTCGCCCTGCTGCTCTCCCTGGTCGCGCTCTGGATGTTCGCGGCGTGGGTGACCCTGCGGGACGGCTTCAACCTGCTCGGTGTCCAGTTGCTGAACAGCAAGGTCTACACGCCGAGTGAGCCGCTGCTGCAGGAGCTCCAGGTGGAGCGGCGGTTGACCCAGGCGTACCTGAGCAACCCCGAGGCGGCGCAGCGGACGGCTCTCGAGGCCGAGCAGCGCAAGACCGCCGAGTTGGCCGCGGACTTCGCTGACTCGGTGCGCGACTGGCAGGTCGACATCGCCGGCAGCTCCGCATTGGACACCCAGCTCGGTCTGACGATCGCCCAGGTCAACGCGCTGCAGCAGACCCGCGCCGAGGTGCTGGACCGCAAGATCGACCGGATCGCCGCCGCCGAGGCGTATACCGGCGCGATCGAGTCGATCTTCCAGATCTACGACGTGACGGGCAGCCTGGACGACAAGCAGATCGCCGGTGAGGCGGCGGCCCTGATCCAGCTCAACCGGATGAAGGAGCTGATCTCCCAGGAGGACGCGCTGCTCAGCGGCCTCTTCGGCAACGGTCGGATGAGCGGCGCCGAGTACGCCCGCTACGTCGCGCTGGTCGGCTCGGAGCGCTTCCTCGGTGAGGAGACCCGGGTCCGGCTCGCCGACGCCGACCAGCGCCGCTACCAGCAGCTGGTCGAGGGTGAGGCGTTCACCCGACTGCGTGCCGTGCAGGACAGCATCATCCGCGAGGGCCGGCCGTCGACCCAGCTGCCGGTCGGCGCCGAGCAGTGGCGGGGCACGGTCGAGCCGGTGCTGGCCGAGGTGAACGACGCCGTGACCGCTGGCGGCGAGGGCATCGTCGGTCGAGCCACCGGCGTGGCCGTGATGGTCGTCGTCCGACTGGTGCTCGCCACCGGTCTGGGCCTGCTCGCCGTCATCGCCTCCGTCGTCGTCTCGATCACCACCGCACGGAACCTGCTGCGCCAACTGGACCGGCTGCGGGAGGCCGCCTGGCAGCTCGCCGACGAGCGGCTGCCCCGCGTGGTGGAGCGGCTCGGGCGCGGCGAGGAGGTCGACGTGGCCACCGAGGCGCCCCCACTGGAGTTCGGCACCGACGAGATCGGCCAGGTCGGCAAGGCGTTCAATGCCGTCCAGGAGACCGCCCTGCGCACCGCCGTCGAGCAGGCCGACCTGCGTCGCAACGTCCGTGAGGTCTTCCTGAGCCTGGCTCGACGCACCCAGGCGCTCGTCCACCGTCAGCTCACCCTGCTCGACGCGATGGAGCGCCGCGAACACGACGCGGAGGAGCTGGAGGACCTGTTCCGGGTCGACCACCTGGCCACCCGGATGCGGCGCAACGCGGAAAACCTCATCGTGCTCTCCGGCTCCACCCCCGGTCGGGCCTGGCGGCGCAACGTCCCCATGGTCGACGTGGTGCGCGGAGCGGTGGCCGAGGTGGAGGACTACACCCGGGTCAACGTGCTGCCGCTCGGTCCGGTCTCGCTCGCCGGCCGCGCGGTCGGCGACGTCATCCACCTGCTCGCCGAGCTGATCGAGAACGGCCTGTCGTTCTCCCCGCCACACACGACCGTCGAGGTCCGCGGCCAGCTGGTCTCCAACGGGTTCGCCATCGAGATCGAGGACCGGGGCCTCGGCATGAGCGAGGAGGACCTGGCCGCGGCGAACCACCGGATCGTCGACCAGTCCGAGCTGAACCTCGCCAACGCCGCCCGCCTCGGGCTCTACGTGGTGAGTCGGCTGACCGAACGGCACGGCGTGCGGGTACGGCTCAAGGAGTCCGCGTACGGCGGCACCACCGCGGTCGTGCTGATCCCGCTGGAGCTGGTCACCGAGGCCGACGTGTCCCCGGAGGACTCGGGCTCGTTCCGGGCCGGTACGGCCATCCCGATGCCGTCGGCGCCCGCCACGGACACCGGTCGTCCGGCGTCCCTCGCACCGGTCGCGCTCGCCGCACCAACGACCACCGCGTCGGAGGTAGCGGTGCCGATGCCGGCCACCACCCCGAAGGCGGACGAGGAGGCCGAGGCGGACACCGTTCTCCCCACCCGGCAGCGGACCACCCCGGCGACCGGCACCCCCGAGCTGCCCACCCGCGCCCGGCGCGGCCAGGGTCAGCCAGCTCTGGAAGCCCCGACCGTGCCCACCGGCCTACCCGCCGTCGACCGCGTCCGCCCGGAGGCCCTCGACGGAGAGCCGGCCGTGGCCGGCGACGGTGGCCCGGTGCCCGCCCGCGCCGACGCGGAGCGGACCGACTCCGGCCTGCCCGTGCGGGTCCGACAGGCGAACATCGTTCCCGAGTTGCGAGACGACCCGGCGGTGTCCGAGACCGACGACGAGGATGTGGTGCGCCCACCGGAGCAGGTTCGCCGGATGATGAGCTCCTACCAGACCGGCACCCGGCGCGGGCGGACCGACGCGGCTCGGCTGCTCGGCGGCGCCTCCGGCGCCCCGGCGGCGACGCCGTCCGAGCCGACCGACGAGGATCCACAAGCGACCTGACCGAGCCCCGACGCGGGTTTCCGCGCGGTGTGACGGTCAAGCCCAAACGAACACGGCGCACAGCCGGGCGAGAAGAGGACGACGAAGTGACCCAGAAGACGGCTTCGAGCGCCGACCTGACGTGGTTGCTGGATGACCTGGTGGGCCGGGTGAAGCAGGCCGAACACGCGGTCGCGCTCTCCACCGACGGCCTCTTGATGGCTTCCTCCCAGGGGTTGAGCCGGGACGACGGCGAGCACCTCGCGGCGATGGCGGCCGGCATCCAGAGCCTCGCCCGAGGCGCGGGCAAGCGTTTCGGTGGTGGGCAGGTGCAGCAGACCATCATCGAGATGCAGTCGTCGTTCCTGTTCGTCACCGCGGCCGGCCGCAACGCCTGCCTGGCGGTGCTGGCCAGCGAGGACGCCGACGTCGGCCTGATCGCCTACGAGATGGCGATGCTGGTCACCCGGGTCGGCAAGTACGTCGCATCGCCGTCGCGGGGCACTGATCAGCAGGTCGGCGAGAGGTAGCGGCGATGACGGTCCAGGGGGAGTCCGCAGACCATCAGTGGGTGGATGACCACGCGGGTCCGGTGGTGCGTCCGTACGCGGTGACGCGCGGCCGGGCCCGCCCGGTCACCGGCACCTTCGACCTGATCTCCCTGGTCACGGCGACCCGAGCCGAGGTCACGCCCGAGGTCGGTCTCGGTCCCGAGCATTTGGCGATCGTCGGGCTGTGCCAGCGTATACAGTCCGTCGCCGAGATCGCCGCCCATCTCGACCTGCCGGTGGGCACCATCAGGGTGCTTCTCGGTGATCTGGCAGCCCGCAGCCTGGTGCAGGTCCGCGAGCCGCAGACCACGGCCGGTCTTCCCGACAACAGCATCTTCGAGGCGGTAATCAATGGACTACGGGCACTCTGACCGGCCGGCGGGAGCGACGCCACTGCCCACCGCGATCAAGATCCTGGTCGCGGGCGGCTTCGGCGTGGGCAAGACGACCATGGTTGGCGCGGTCAGCGAAACCCGGCCGTTGCGCACCGAGGAGGTGCTGACGGAGTCGGGGGTCGGCATCGACGATCTGTCGGGGGTGGAAGGCAAGACCACCACCACCGTGGCCATGGACTTCGGCCGGATCACCATCAGCGACGACCTCGTGCTGTACCTGTTCGGTACGCCCGGGCAGGACCGGTTCTGGTTCGTCTGGGACGAGTTGGCGTTGGGTGCGATCGGCGCGGTGGTGCTGGCCGACACGCGCCGGCTCGCCGACTGCTTCCCCTCGATCGACTACTTCGAGGGTCGGGGCACGCCCTTCGTGGTGGCGGTGAACTGCTTCCAGGGCGCTCGGACGTACCGGCTCGACGAGGTGCAGGCCGCGCTGAACCTGGACCCGGGTGTGCCGGTGCTGCTCTGCGACGCCCGGCAGCGCGAGTCCAGCAAGGAGGTGCTCGTCACGCTGATGGAGCACGCCATGAAGACCCGCGAGGCCCGCCGCCGCGCCGCCAGCGGAGACTGATTAAAGTTTTTCGGGGGAGGGTGTCCGGAACGCTGTCGGCCGTTCGTCATGCTGGCGATACCCCGAGAGACCAGGGAGCGACCAGATGAAGTACATGATGTTCGTGTGCAGCGACACGGAGCCGGACACCGACCCCACCGAGCTACCCGACATCGAGAAGTGGGTGGCGGAGAACGACTCTCGTGGCCGCCGGCTGACCGGCAACGTGTTCGCGTCGGCCAGCGCGGCCACCACCGTCCGTGTTCGTGACGGTGAGCTGCTCGTCTCCGAGGGGCCGTTCGCGGAGACCGCCGAGGTGATCGTGGGCTTCGACCTGCTCGACTGCGCCGACCTGGACGAGGCGATCGAGGTGGCCCGCACCCACCCGATGGCCCGCGAAGGGCGACTGGAACTGCGTCCGTTCGCGGACCTGTCCGACTGACGGAGTTGTCCACACCCCAGCGCCGGCCGGTGCGCACCCCGCCACCGGCCGGCGCGGTGGCGGCGGACGCCGTCGCGGCCGCCAGCGTCGAGGCGTACCCCCGGATCGTCGCGACCCTGATCCGAATCACCGGGGACTGGGCGCTGGCCGAGGACTGCGCCCAGGAGTCGTTGACCGTCGCCCTGGAGCGCTGGCCCGCCGACGGTGTGCCGGCCAACCCGGGCGGCTGGCTGATGACGGTGGCGCGCAACCGGGCGATCGACGTGCTGCGCCGGGCCACCGTGGAGCGGCGCAAGCTGCACGACCTGGCGTTGCTCACGCCGGACGACGCGTCGCCGGAGCCGGAGGTGGGCCAGGACGTGGTGGACGACCGGCTGCGGCTCATCTTCACCTGCTGTCACCCGGCGCTCGCGCTCGAGGCCCGGGTGGCGTTGACGTTGCGAACCGTCTGCGGCGTGGCGACCGCCGACATCGCCCGCCTCCTGCTGGTCAGCGAGTCGACGATGACCCGCCGGCTGACCCGGGCCCGCACCCGCATCGCCCAGGCCGGCATCCCGTACCGGGTGCCGAGCGGGCCGGCGCTGACCGAGCGACTGCCCGGCGTCCTCGCCGTGCTGTACCTGCTGTTCACCCGGGGCTACGTCGCCGACGGCGAGCCGGCCTTCGCCGACGAGGCGGTCCGGCTGGCCCGGCTGCTCGACCGGCTGATGCCCGAGCAGTCCGAGGTCGCCGCGCTGCTGGCACTGTGCCTGTTCCAACACTCCCGGCGGGACGCCCGCCGCGACGTAGCCGGCAACCTGCTCACCCTGGAGCGGCAGGACCGCGACCGGTGGGACCGCGCCGCCATCGCCGAGGGCCTGGCCGCCCTCGATCGGGTACGCCACGACGGGCCGTACGCGTGGCAGGCCCGGATCGCCGCCTGCCACGCCACCGCCGCCTCGGCCGACGACACCGACTGGCCGACGATCGCACGGGCCTACGACGCGCTCGCCGACCTCCGCCCCTCACCGGTGATCGCGCTCAACCGCGCGGTCGCGCACGGCTACGCGTACGGGCCGGGCGTCGGGTTGGACCTGCTCGACGCGGCGCGGGTCGGGGGAGGGCTGGACGGCAACCCGCTCGCGGTGGCGGTGGAGGCCGACCTGGTCGCCCGGCAGGGGAACCGGACACGCGCCGCCAGACTGTTCCGAGAGGCGGCGGCAGCGGTGGGTTCGACCGCCGAGCGCCGCGCGCTGCTCGACCGGGCCGACGAACTCACCCGGTAGGGCAGTGGGGATCAGCCGCGCTTGGCCAACATCAGGAACCGGGTCCAGGCTGCCCTGTCGAAGGCGAGCGTCGGACCGGCCGGGTCCTTGGAGTCGCGTACGCCGATGACGCCCGCGAGGTTGTCGGCCACCTCGACGCAGTCGCCGCCGTTGTTGCCACTCTTGCTGCTCTTGCGCCACCGAGCGCCGGTCAGGTCCATGATGCTGCCGCTTCCCTGATGAGATTGAGGGACTGCGCCCGCGACAGGGCGCCGTCGCGAATGCGTTCCCACCGTCGGTCGAATGTAGCAACGTCGGCAACCTGGTCGATGAGCTGCGCTTGCGCCTGGCTGTCGACGTGCGCGACCCGCGCCCCGTCCGGCATCTCTGCCACGGTGAACGGCCCACCGAGGCCCGGATACATGCCGACGTCGGCGGGCACGATGAACAGCGACACGTTCGGCAGCGCGGCTTGCTCGGCCAGCCGCTCGCACTGCTCGCGCATCATGGCCCGGTCGCCGTCGAGGGTCCGCCGGAGAACTCCCTCGTCGAGGACCGCGACGAGCAGCGGCGGGCGTTCCCGGCGCAGGATTGCCCGTTGGCGCGACTGGCGACCGATATGGTGGCCGCATGGCTGCCGTTCGTCGTTGCCCTGCGCGCTTATGACATGCGCCAGCTCGAGAGTCTCTTCGATGAGGTCGATGGGGCTCTGGCCGCTGACAGCGCTGTGTTGCGAGCCGGCGCGCGGGACGCGCTTCGGACGGCCACCCTGCGGCGGCGTTTACGGGGTTACGCGCGCCGCGCCGTGGATGACGCGGTAGCCGAGCGACTACGAGCGCTCTGACCGCGAGTCTTCCTCGGCTGGTACGGCGAAGGCCGCCCCCGCCGAAGCGGGAGCGGCCCTCGACCCAGCCGTACGCGATCAGTTGGCGATCATGCGGCGCAGCACGTACTGCAGGATGCCGCCGTGCCGGTAGTAGTCCGCCTCACCGGGGGTGTCGATCCGCACCACGGCGTCGAACTCCACGCCGGTGTCGGTGCTGACCTGCACGGTACGCGGGGTCTCACCGTCGTTGAGGGCGGTCACCCCGGTGATGGTGAACGTCTCGGTGCCGGTCAGGCCGAGCGACTCGGCGGTGACGTCGACCGGGAACTGCAGCGGCAGCACGCCCATCCCGATCAGGTTCGAGCGGTGGATCCGCTCGTACGACTCGGCGATGACCGCCCGGACGCCCAGCAGCATCGTGCCCTTGGCCGCCCAGTCCCGCGACGAGCCAGAGCCGTACTCCTTGCCGGCCAGCACGACCAGCGGGATGCCGGCCTCCTGGTAGGCGACCGAGGCGTCGTAGATCGAGGTCTGCTCGCCGGTGAGGTGGTTGACGGTGAAGCCGCCCTCCACCCCCGGGACCAGCTGGTTGCGCAGCCGGATGTTGGCGAAGGTGCCCCGGATCATCACCTCGTGGTTGCCCCGACGGGAACCGTACGAGTTGAACTCGTGGCGCGGTACACCGTGCTCGGCGAGGTACGTGCCGGCCGGGGAGTCCGCCTTGATCGCGCCGGCCGGCGAGATGTGGTCGGTGGTCACCGAGTCACCCAGCTTGGCCAGCACCCGGGCGGCGGAGATGTCGACCACCGGGCTCGGCTCCTGCTGCATGCCCTCGAAGTACGGGGGCTTACGCACGTAGGTGGAGTCGTTCTCCCAGGCGAAGGTGTCGCCGGTCGGGGTCGGCAGCGACTGCCACCGCTCGTCGCCGGCGAAGACATCGGCGTACGCGGCGCTGAAACCGGTGGCGCCGATCGCCTGGGCGATGACGTCCTGGATCTCGGCGCTGTTCGGCCAGATCTCGCGCAGGTAGACCGGGTTGCCCTCGGAGTCCTCACCGATCGGCTCGTTGGCCAGGTCGATGTCCATGGTGCCGGCGAGGGCGTAGGCGACCACCAGCGGCGGCGACGCCAGGTAGTTCATCTTGACGTCCGGGTTGATCCGGCCCTCGAAGTTCCGGTTGCCCGAGAGCACCGAGACCACCGACAGGTCGTGCTCGTTGACCGCGGCGGACACCTCCTCGGGCAGCGGGCCCGAGTTGCCGATGCAGGTGGTGCAGCCGTAGCCGACCAGGTTGAAGCCGAGCTTGTCCAGGTACGGCGTGAGGCCGGCCCGCTCGTAGTAGTCCATGACGACCTTCGACCCGGGCGCCAGGGTGGTCTTCACCCACGGCTTGCGGGTCAGGCCCTTCTCCACCGCGTTGCGGGCCAGCAGCGCCGCACCGATCATCACCTGCGGGTTGGACGTGTTGGTGCAGGAGGTGATCGCGGCGATCACCACGGCGCCGTGGTCCAGCTCGTACTCGACGCCGTCGGCGCCGGTGACCCGGACCGGGTGGCTGGCCCGGCCGCCCGCGCCGACAGCCGCGGTCTCCAGGTCACGCGGCTCGTCGGCCGGGTCGCTGAACTCGTTGGCCGGCGGGTCGCTGGCCGGGAAGGACTCGGCGCTGGCCTCGTCGGCCGGGCCGTTGGCGCCGCGCGGCAGCTCCTCGCGGGGGACACCCGGCTTGAGGTCCCGCTCACCGACGGAGTCGTCGGCCACGTAGTCGGTCAACGCGGAGCGGAACAGCGTCTTCGCGGCACCCAGCGGCACCCGGTCCTGCGGGCGCTTCGGGCCGGCGAGCGACGGCTCGATGGTGCCCAGGTCCAGCTCAAGGCGCTCGGAGTAGTCCGGCTCGGCGTCCGGGTCGTGCCACAGGCCCTGCTCCTTGGCGTACGCCTCGACGAGCGCGACCTGCGCGGCGTCGCGGCCGGTCAGCTCCAGGTAGCGAATCGTCTCCGCGTCGATCGGGAAGATCGCCACGGTGGAGCCGTACTCCGGGGACATGTTGCCGATGGTGGCCCGGTTGGCCAGCGGCACGGCGCCCACGCCGGGGCCGTAGAACTCGACGAACTTGCCGACCACGCCGTGCTTGCGCAGCATCTCGGTGATGGTCAGCACCAGGTCGGTGGCGGTCGTGCCGGGCGGCATCTCGCCGGAGAGCTTGAAGCCCACCACCCGGGGGATCAGCATGCTGACCGGCTGACCGAGCATCGCGGCCTCGGCCTCGATGCCGCCGACGCCCCAGCCCAACACGCCCAGGCCGTTGACCATGGTGGTGTGCGAGTCGGTGCCGACCACCGTGTCCGGGTACGCCTGGCCGTTGCGCTCCATGATGGTACGGGCCAGGTACTCGATGTTGACCTGGTGCACGATGCCGGTGCCCGGCGGGACGACCTTGAACTCGTTGAACGCGGTCTGACCCCAGCGCAGGAACTGGTAGCGCTCCTTGTTGCGCTCGTACTCCAGCTCGACGTTGCGGGCGAACGCGTCCTCGCGGCCGAACAGGTCGGCGATGACCGAGTGGTCGATGACCAGCTCGGCCGGTGCGAGGGGGTTGACCTTGCTGGCGTCGCCGCCCAGGTCGCGTACGGCCTCACGCATGGTGGCCAGGTCGACCACGCAGGGCACGCCGGTGAAGTCCTGCATGAGGACCCGCGCCGGCGTGAACTGGATCTCCACGCTCGGGGCGGCGGTGGAGTCCCACCCGCCGAGCTGACGGATGTGGTCGGCGGTGATGTTCGCGCCGTCCTCGGTCCGCAGCAGGTTCTCCAGCAGGATCTTCAGGCTGTACGGCAACCGGGCCTGGCCGTCCACCTTGTCGATCTTGAAAATCTCGTAGCTCGCGTCTCCGACGCGTAGCTGGGTCTTCGCACCGAAGGTGTCGAGGCTCGCCACGTCGTACTCCTTCACACCAGCGACCGTGAGTAGTCCTGAGCAGTCTGTCGCACCGGTCGGGGTGCCGCCGAGGTTAGGTGACACTTACCGACCGATTCAGCTTCCAACAAAACCGTACGTCCGTCTTGCTATCTGCGCAACCCGACGTCACGGGTTGGGCCGCCCACGACCACGCCGCGTCGTCAGGTCGGCGGGGTAGGGTCGGGGCCGATTCGGAAGGGGTGCCGAGTGATCGACGTTCAGCACTGGCTCTCGGCGCTGCCTCCGGGCGTGATCTACCTGATCGTCGCCGGGGTGATCGGCGTGGAGAGCATGGGCGTCCCGCTGCCCGGCGAGATCGTCCTGGTCAGCTCCGCGCTGCTCGCCGCCACCGGTGTGGTGGAGCCGGAGTGGGTGGCCAGCGCCGCCGCGTTCGGCGCCATCGTCGGCGACTCCATCGGGTACGCCATTGGCCGACGCGGCGGTCGTCCACTGCTCGCCCGGCTGGGCAGGCGGTTCCCCAAACACCTGGGCCCGGCGCAACTCGCCCGTGCCGAACAGAGCTTCGCGCGGCACGGCGTGTGGGCGGTCTTCTTCGGTCGGTTCGTGGCACTGCTGCGAATCCTGGCCGGCCCGCTCGCCGGGGCGCTGCACGTGCCGTACCGCCGCTTCCTGCTGGCGAACGCGGCCGGCGGATTGGTCTGGGCCTTCGGCACGACGTACCTGCTCTACTCGGTCGGCCGCGCGGCCGAACACTGGCTGAAGGACATCTCCTGGGCCGGGCTGGTCATCGCGGTGCTCGCCGGGCTCGGCAGCACCTGGTGGTTGCGCCGCCGCGCCCATCGGGTCGCGTCGGCCGAGGTCGCCGCTGACGTGGAGGCGGCCTCCGGCGGTCAGTCGGCTGCGGTGGCCCCCGGCGGCGATCCGGTCCGCTCAGGCGACGAGCGCTGACCTCTGGTTATGCCGAAGGGCCGGGCCCCGTGGTGGGGTCCGGCCCTTCGCTTCGTGTGCTGGTGTGCTGGTGTGCGGTGGGTCAGCTGGTGGCGTAGCCGCGGGTGGCGATCCAGTCCGCGAGGTGCTCGACGCTGATCTGGTAGGCGGCCTGGTTGGGGTCGGCGGAGTCGGCGATGGTGACGGTGTTGCCGTTGTCGCGGTAGCCGACGACGCTGATGTAGTGCCCGCCCTCGTAGGAGTGGGTGGTGCCGTCGGTGTCGGTGCTGGTGCCGGCGATGTTGG